>NZ_LT607753.1:2153993-2461706 GCF_900090295.1 Micromonospora coxensis
CTCGGCCGCCTTGGCCTGGATGTCCTCCCACTGCGCCTGGAGCCGCTTGACGTCCCGGGCCAGCTCGTCCTCGCTGGCGCCCTCGGCAGCCGTGCGGACGATCACCCCGGCGCCGTCCGGCACCAGCTTCTTCAGCACGTCGCGCAGCCGCTTGCGCTCGGTGTCGGGCAGCTTGCGGCTGATCCCGGAGGCGTTGCCGTTGGGCACGTAGACCAGGTGCCGGCCGGAGAGCGCGATGTGGCTGGTCAGCCGGGCGCCCTTGTGCCCGATCGGGTCCTTGGTGACCTGGACCAGCACCGAGTCGCCGGAGCGCAGCGCCTGCTCGATCGAGCGGGCCCGCCCCTCCAGGCCGGTGGTGTCCCAGTTCACCTCGCCGGCGTACAGCACGGCGTTGCGGCCGCGCCCGATGTCGACGAAGGCCGCCTCCATGCTGGGCAGGACGTTCTGCACCTTGCCGAGGTAGACGTTGCCGGCCATGGTGCCGGAGGAGTTGCGGGTGACGTAGTGCTCGACCAGCACACCGTCCTCGAGGACGGCGATCTGGGTGCGGTCGCCGCGCTGGCGTACCGCCATCACCCGGTCGACCGCCTCCCGGCGGGCCAGGAACTCCGACTCGCTGAGGATCGGCGGGCGGGTGCGCCGCTGCTCGCGGCCGTCCCGGCGGCGCTGGCGCTTGGCCTCCAGCCGGGTCGAGCCGGAGACGCCCTGCACCTCGTCGACGGCCTTGCGCGGCTCACGGATCTTGACGACGGTCGGCACGCCGTCGTCGGCGCCCCCCTCGGCGTCCCCGGCGCCCCGGCGGCGGCGACGGCGACGGCGGCGGGTCATCCCGTCGCCCTCGCCTTCCTCCTCCTCGCCCTCCTCGGTCTCGGCCTCCTCGGCCTCGACCTGGGCGGCCTCCTCGCCCTCCTCCTCGTCGGCCTCGTCGGCGCCACCCTTGCCGCGGCCACGGCCCCGGCGACCACGACGACGACGGCGACGCCCGGCGGCGGTCTCGTCCTCGTCCTCGTCCTCGGCGGCGGCCTCCTCGTCCTCGGCGGTGGTCTCCTCCTCGACCTCGGCGGCCTCGACCGGCTCGGCCTCGCGACGGCCACGGCGGCGACGGCGGCCGGTCTCGGCCGGCTCCTCCTCGGCGACCTCGGCCAGCGGGCCGGGCTCGACCACCCGGAAGGTCGGCAGTTCCTCGGGCTGGGGGGCCATGAAGAGCACGGTCGGCGCGGAGAGCGCGGCGCGGCGCCGGCGGGTGCGCGGCGCCGGCTCGGCCTGCTCCACCGGCTGCTCGCCGCCGGGCACGCTCACCCCGGGCGGGACCTCGCCGGCCCGGCTCTCGGCGCCGGACGCGGCGACGGCCGGCACGGCGGCCCCCGAGTCGGTGGCGGCCGCTTCGGTGGCCTCGGCCCGCGCCGCGATCTCGGCGGGCTCCTCCTCGGCGAGTTCCTCGTCGGCGACGGTCGGCTCGGTGGGGGCCGCCGCCTCGACGGCCGGCTCCTCGGTCTCCACCGCCGGGGTCACGACCTCGACGGGCGCGCCGGACGGGGCGAGGACCTCGGCGGTCGGCGGGGCCTCGGCGGGCGTCTCCACCGCCGGGGCGGCGGCCTTGCGACGCCGGGTACGGGTCACCTTCACCGGCGGCACGACCTCGGCGGAGGGCTCCTCCACCCCGGTCGCCACGATCGGCTCCTCGGCCGCCGCCTTAGCGGGTGTCGCCTTCCGCCGGCGACGGGTGGTCTTCGGCGCGGTGTCCAGTTCACCGGCGACCGGGACGATCACCTCGGCCTGGTGCGTCTCGTCGGTGGCCGACGCGGCGGCGGTCGGCGCCTCGGCGGGCACCTCCGGCTGCTCCGGCTGGCTCAGCGGAGCGACCTTGCGCCGGGTGGCGCGGCGACGCTTCGGCGCCTCCGCGGCCTCGGCCGGCGGGGTCTCCGGGCTGCTGCCGGTCGTGGCGGTGCTGTCGGCGGTGTCGCCGGCCGGCTGTGAACCGGTCCGTTCGCCACCCTCGGGCTCGTTCTCGAGCATGGAGGTTCTCCAGTTCTGGCTGCCCCGGGCGCGGGTGAGCGCTGCCACGCAGGGTCGCCGCAAAAGTGTTTCCGCCGGGCGCGCGAGGTGCGCGACCGCCGAAGTCTGCCTGCCTGGAACGCTGACCGACGGTCAGTGTTCCCCGATGGTTGCCCCGTCGCGGTCCGCGTCCAACGGATCCACGATCTCGCCCTGCGCGGTCAACGTGCCCTGCGCCAGCCGGATCACCCTGGGCGAGACCGGCGGCTCCAGGTCGGCCACCACGCGGAGGCCGGAAAGGACGTCATCGGGCCGTACGGACGGGGTGACCTGCCGCACGACCAGTTCGAGTATCGCACACGACACGCCCGGGGCCCCGGAAGGCGTCTCCGCGGGCGGGAGCACATCGATGCTCATGACGGCAGCGCGGGCGTCGAAGGTGCGCCGGCCCTGCTTGGTCATCCGCTCGACCGACACCTCGTCGGCGGCGGTGAAGGCGGCGACCGCGCGCTCCAGCGCGGCCGGCTCCACCTCCGGCAGCTCGATGCGCCAGTGCGAGGCCTCGATCCGGTCGGCCAGGCTGCCCCCGTTGGCGACCACCGCGTCGAGCACGTCCAGGCCGGGCGAGAGCGCGGCGTCCAGCGCGGCGCGCAGCTGCTCCGGGTCGACCGGCTCACGCAGCCCGATCTCCAGGTACTCGGCCTCGCTGGCCACGCCGGTGGGGGCCGCGCTGGCGTACGAGATCTTGGGGTGCGGGGTGAAGCCCTGGGAGAAGGCGATCGGCACCCCGGCCCGGCGCAGCGCCCGCTCGAAGGCCCGGGCGAAGTCCCGGTGCGAGGTGAACCGCAACGGCCCGCGCTTGGCGTACCGGATCCGGACGCGCTGGACGACCGGCGCCTGCCCGCCCTCCGGCTGTGGTTTCCTACTGATCGTCGTGCTCCTCGTTCGGTCAGAACCGGTTGATCATGACGTTGGCGGCGACACGCCGTGCCGCAGACGATAACTTCATGATCAGCGGGCGGAGCGGGCGGCGCGCGGAGGACCCGCGGCGCGCCCGCTCCGGACGGTCACTGCGGGGCGCCGGCGGGGGCCTTCAGCCCGTTGACCGGGGTGAGCGGCAGCAGCTTCTTCCCGGTCGGGCCGATCTGGATCTCGGTGTCCATCGACGGGCAGACGCCGCAGTCGAAGCACGGGGTCCAGCGGCAGTCGTCCTGCTCGTACTCGGCGAGCGAGTCCTGCCAGTCCTGCCAGAGCCAGTCCTTGTCCAGGCCGGAGTCGAGGTGGTCCCAGGGCAGGACCTCCAGCTCGTCGCGCTCCCGGGTGGTGTACCAGTCGAGGTCGACGCCGAAGGTCGGCAGCACCTCGTCGGCGGCCTCCACCCAGCGGCGGTACGAGAAGTGCTCGCTCCAGCCGTCGAAGCGGCCGCCGTTCTCCCAGACCTTGCGGATCACCGCGCCGACCCGGCGGTCACCACGGCTGAGCAGGCCTTCGATCAGCGACGGCTCGCCGTCGTGGTACCGGAAACCGATCGCCCGGCCCAGCGAGCGGTCCGCGTTGATCGCCTGCTTCAGCAGCTTGAGCCGGCCGTCGATGACCTCCGGCCGCTCCATCGCCGCCCACTGGAACGGGGTGTGCGGCTTCGGCACGAACCCGCCGATGGAGACCGTGCAGCGGATGTCCTTGGAGCCGGTGGCGGCCCGGCCGGCCCGGATCACCTCGTGCGCCATGTCGGCGATCTCGAGGACGTCCTCGTCCGTCTCGGTGGGCAGGCCGCACATGAAGTAGAGCTTCACCTGCCGCCAGCCGTTGGTGTACGCGGTCACGACGGTGCGGATGAGGTCTTCCTTCGACACCATCTTGTTGATGACCTTGCGGATCCGCTCCGACCCGCCCTCGGGGGCGAAGGTCAGACCGGTGCGCCGCCCGTTGCGGGACAGCTCCTGCGCCAGGTCGATGTTGAACGCGTCCACCCGGGTCGACGGCAGCGAGAGCGAGACGTTGGTGCCCTCGTACTGCTGGGCCAGGCCGGAGCACATGTCGCCGATCTCCGAGTGGTCGGCCGACGACAGCGACAGCAGCCCCACCTCGTGGAAACCGGAGAACTCCAGCCCCTGCTGCACCATCTGGCCGACCGTGGTGATCGAGCGCTCCCGCACCGGGCGGGTGATCATGCCGGCCTGGCAGAACCGGCAGCCCCGGGTGCAGCCCCGGAAGATCTCCACCGCGTACCGCTCGTGCACCGTCTCGGCCAGCGGGACGAGGGGCTTCTTCGGGTACGGCCAGGCGTCCAGGTCCATCGTCGTGCGCTTGTGCACCCGGAACGGCACGTCCGGGCGGTTCGGCACGACCCGCTGGATCCGGCCGTCCGGCAGGTAGTCCACGTCGTAGAAGCGCGGCACGTAGACGCTCTCGGTGCGGGCCAGCCGCAGCAGCAGCTCGTCCCGGCCGCCGGGCGAGCCCTCCGACTTCCACTCCCGGACGATCGTGGTGATCTCCAGGACCGCTTCCTCGCCGTCGCCGAGCACGGCGGCGTCGACGAAGTCGGCGATCGGCTCCGGGTTGAACGCGGCGTGCCCGCCGGCCACGATCACCGGGTCGGCGTCGGTGCGGTCGGCGGCGAGCATCGGGATGCCGGCCAGGTCGATCGCGGTGAGCAGGTTGGTGTAGCCCAGTTCGGTGGAGAACGAGACACCGAACACGTCGAAGTCGCGCACCGAGCGGTGGGCGTCGACGGTGAACTGCGGCACGCCGTGGGCGCGCATCAGCTTCTCCAGGTCCGGCCAGACCGCGTACGTCCGCTCGGCGAGCACGTCGGGCAGCTCGTTGAGCACCTCGTAGAGGATCTGGACGCCCTGGTTGGGCAGGCCCACCTCGTACGCGTCGGGGTACATCAGCGCCCAGCGCACGGTCGCCGCGTCCCAGTCCTTGACCACCGCGCCCAGCTCGCCACCGACGTACTGGATGGGCTTGGTCACCTGGGGCAGCAGCGGCTCCAGCCGGGGCCAGATCGAGTTGGACGCGGCGGGGCGCGGCGTCGTGGACGGGGCACTCATGATGCCCAAGGGTACGCGTCCACCGGCCGGCGACCACGGCGCACCGGGCAGCACCGCCCGGGGCGCGGTGGACTCCTCCGGCAGCCGGGCGGACGGGACGCGGATCGCGGACGTTGGCACGCCGGTACTAACCTCGGACCGGCGCGAGAGGAGATTGCCGCGATGCCGCAGCCGCAGCCGGGTCCGGACCGGCCGGCCGAGGGGAGCACGCCGGTGACCGATCCGGGCCGGGAGCCGGCCGTCGCCGACGAGCCGACGCCCTCTCCCGTACCCCCGCCGGCCGGACCCCGCACGGGCCCGGAGGACACCCGTGAGCTCCCCGCCGACCAGGCCGGGGCCACCTCGCCGGGCGACGTACGTCCGACCGCGCCGGGGCCCGACGCGCCGGCCGACGCGGACCCCGACCGCCCGGACGAGCCCGTCGCCGCCGAGCCGGGCCGGACCGACCCGCGACCCGACGAGCCGGCCGGCACGGCATCGGCCGGTGCCGCCGCGCCCGGCGCACCGGGTCCGGCGAGCGCACCCGGCACGGACGAGCCCACCGCGGCCGAGCCCACCGCCGCCGAGCCCACCGCAGCCGAGCCGACCGCCGCCGAGCCGACCGCGGCCGAGCCCGACCGGGCCGCGGCCACGCGTGTCGACGCGCCGGACCCCACCCGGGTCGAACCGGTGTCCCCCGCCGCACCCGCACCTACGCGCGTCGACGCCGCCGTCCCGCCCGCCGCGCCGGACCCCACGCGGGCCGAACCCGTCCCACCCGCCGCGCCACAGCCCACCCGCGTCGAGCCCGTCTCCCCGGCCGCGCCCGCGCCCACGCGGGTCGAGGCCGTCCCACCCACGGCGCCGGACCCCACCCGGGTCGAGCCGACGCCGGACGGCACCCGGGTCGACCCCGAGCCGCCGCCCGCGCCCCGCTGGAGCGGCTCCGCGCCGGTGCCGCCCCCGCCGCCGCGCCGCCGTGGCTGGGGCGAGTCGGCCGAGCCCACCCCGGTCCCGCCGCCGGCCCCGACCGACCTGCCCGAGCACCGCGCTCCGGTCGACCCGTGGGCGGGCGCGGACACCGGCTCCTGGGAGCTGGACCACCCGCTCCCTCCGCTGCCGCCGACGCTGTCCTACCCGGCGCCCCCGGCCACCCGCCCCTACCAGGCCACGCCGCACCACCAGGCCACACCGCCGCCCGCGCCGCACCACCCGGTGTCGCCGCCCGCGCCGCACCGGCCGACCCCACCGCCGCCGCCCCGACCGGCGCCGGCACCGACCCGGCCGTACCCGGTCCCGCCGGTGGCCCGTCCGGTCTCCCCGCCGCCCCGGCCGGCGCCCGCCCCTCCCGCACCGCCGGCGACCCGGCCGCCGAAGCAGCGCAAGGCCCGCCGTCCGGAGCCGACCACGCCGCCGCCGGGCTGGCAGGCCCCCAAGGGGTACGTCCCGGTACGCAAGCGGCGGCGCTGGCCCTGGGTGCTGCTGCTCAGCCTGGCCTGCTGCTGCGGCTGCCCGGCATGGTTCGGCAAGCCGATGTGGGAGCAGTACCCGGTCGACGCCGCCCTGCCCGGCCAGGTGGCCGACCTGACGCTGCGCGACGACACCGGCAGCGCGGCGACCGTCAAGCGCCTCGAGGCCGAGGTGCGCGGGGCGCACCTGATCTCCGAGGACGTCTTCGCCGGGGTCTACCGCACCGGCGACGGCAAGCGGGTGACGGTGTTCGGCGCGACCGGCTTCCGGATCACCCCGGAGTCGGACGCCGACGACGAGATGACCCGGCTCACCGGCACGTACGGGCTGGGCAGCCCGGAGCAGGTGGACACCGGCGTACGCGGCCGGCACGGCCGCTGCGCGACGGGCCGCGCGGACGGCGACGACGTGGTGGTCTGCACCTCGGTCGACCACGGCAGCATCACCACGGGCGTGTTCACCCGGCTCTCGGTCGACGACAGCGCCCGCCTGCTGGACACCCTGCGCGCCGAGATCATCGCCCCGAGCCAGGGCTGACCGGGTCGGGTCAGGAGGGGGACTCGCCCGGGGTGGGCTCGCCGCGCCGGGGCGCGTAGCGGTGGACGTACTCCTGGCCGGTGAGCTTCTGGATCTCGGCCATGAGTTCGTCGGTCATCGCCCGCAGCGAGGTGCGGTCGTCCGGACGGCCGGTGAAGTCCAGCGGCTTGCCGAACCGCACGATGATCTTCGCTCGGCCCGGTCGCGGCACCCGCGCGCCGATCGGCTGGGCCCGGTCGGTGCCGATCATGCCGACCGGGATGATCGGTACGCCGGCCGCCACCGCCAGCCGGGCCGCGCCCGTGCGCCCCCGGTACAGTCGCCCGTCCGGGGAGCGGGTCCCCTCCGGGTACACGGCCACCAGATCGCCGCCCCGCAGCGCGGGGATGGCGGCGTCGAACGCGGACAGCGCCGCGCGGCCGCCGGCCCGCTCGACCGGGATCGCGCCGAGGCCGGTGAGGACGAACTTGGAGAACGCCCCCTTGGGCCCGGTGCCCTTGAAGTACTCCGACTTGGCCCAGAACGCCAGGTGCCGGGGGACCACCGTGCCGAGGAAGAGTTCGTCGGCGACGGAGAGGTGGTTGCCGGCGAAGATCGCTCCCCCGGTCTCCGGGATGTGCTCCAACCCCTCCACGGTCGGACGGAAGGCCAACCGGAGCGCGGGCGCCACGGTGAGCTTGCCGATGGTGTAGAGCAGGGGCACTGGTCCTCCGGCGGTCGTACGTGAACAGGCGGTGTCACGGTAGCGGACGGGCGCGCCCCCTACCGAGGGGGTGGCGCGGGATCACAGCAGGTGGTCCGGCGGCGCGGACGCCACCGGACCACCTCGCTCAGCAGGTCATACCCGCCGGACGGCCACCGTCACCCGCTCGCCCTCGCCGACCTCGCCGGCGAAGCCGTCGACGCCCTCGGCGAAGTCGACGGTGTCGGCCAGCACCTCCCGGGCCACGAAGTCCCGGTACGCCGACACGGCGGCCCGGACCTCCTCGGAGCCGGACAGCGCCACCACGATCCGGTCCGAGACGTCGAGGTCGGCGTCGCGGCGCGCCTGCTGCACCACCCGGACCACGTCGCGGGCCAGCCCCTCGGCGGCCAGCTCCGGGGTGACCTCGGTGTCCAGCACGACCACGCCCTCGCCGCCGGGCAGCGGCGCGGAGTGCTCGGCGTCGGCGGCGACCAGGCGCAGCTCGTACTCACCCTCGGCGAGGGTGACCCCGGCGGCGACCGGGGCGCCGTCGACCAGCTCCCACTCCCCCGCCTTGACCGCCTTGATGACCTGCTGCACCTGCTTGCCGACCCGGGGGCCGAGCGCGCGGGGCACCACGGTCAGCACCTGCTGGCAGTAGGTCTGCACCTGCTCGGAGAAGTCCACCGCCTTCACGTTGACCTCGTCGGCGACCACGTCGGCGAAGGGACGCAGGGTCGCCGCGACCGGCGAGGCCACGGTCAGCTTCGACAGCGGCAGCCGCACCCGCAGCCCCTTCGCCTTGCGCAGCGACAGCGCCGCCGAGCAGACGTCGCGCACCGCGTCCATCGCCGCCACGAGCTCGTGGTCGGCGGGGAACTCCTCGGCGGACGGCCAGTCGGTCAGGTGCACCGACCGCTCGCCGGTGAGGCCGCGCCAGATCTCCTCCGCGGTCAGCGGCGCCAGCGGCGCCAGCACCCGGCAGAGCGTCTCCAGCACCGTCCACAGCGTGTCGAACGCCTCCGCGTCGCCGGACCAGAACCGGTCCCGGGAGCGGCGCACGTACCAGTTGGTCAGCGCGTCCAGGTAGGACCGGACGCTGGCGCAGGCGCCGGAGATGTCGTACGCGTCCATCTGCGCGCCGACCGTCTCGACCAGTTCACGCGTCTTCGCCAGCACGTACCGGTCGAGCAGGTGCGTCGAGTCGGTGCGACGGCGGGCGGTGTGGCCGTCCGCGTTGGCGTAGAGCGAGAAGAAGTACCAGACGTTCCACAGCGGCAGCAGCACCTGCCGCACGGCGTCCCGGATGCCCGCCTCGGTCACCGGCATGTCGCCACCGCGCAGCACCGGCGAGGACATCAGCATCCAGCGCATCGCGTCCGAGCCGTACGCGTCGAAGACGTGGTACACGTCCGGGTAGTTACGCAGGCTCTTGGACATCTTGCGCCCGTCGGAGCCGAGCAGGATGCCGTGGCTGAGGCAGTTGCGGAACGCCGGCCGGTCGAACAGCGCGGTGGCCAGCACGTGCATGGTGTAGAACCAGCCGCGGGTCTGTCCGATGTACTCGACGATGAAGTCGCCCGGGTAGTGGTGCTCGAACCAGTCGCGGTTCTCGAACGGGTAGTGCACCTGGGCGAACGGCATCGAGCCGGACTCGAACCAGCAGTCCAGCACCTCCGGCACCCGACGCATCGTCGACCTGCCGGTCGGGTCGTCCGGGTTGGGGCGGACCAGGTCGTCCACCGCCGGCCGGTGCAGGTCGGTCAGGCGTACGCCGAAGTCCCGCTCGATGTCGGCCAGCGAGCCGTACACGTCGACCCGGGGGTAGGTCGGGTCGTCGGACCTCCACACCGGGATCGGCGAGCCCCAGAACCGGTTCCGGCTGATCGACCAGTCCCGGGCGTTGGCCAGCCACTTGCCGAACGAGCCGTCCTTGATGTGCCCCGGGGTCCAGTTGATCTGCTGGTTCAGCTCGACCATCCGGTCCTTGAACTGCGTCACCGCGACGAACCAGGACGACACCGCCTTGTAGACCAGCGGGGTGTCGCAGCGCCAGCAGTGCGGGTACGAGTGGGTGTAGGTGTCCTGCTTGAGCACCACCCCCCGCTCCTTCAGCTCCCGGATCACCGGCTTGTTGACGTCGAAGACCTGCTCACCCTGGTACGGCGGGACCAGCGCGGTGAACCGGGTGTGGTCGTCGACGGTCACCACGGTCGGGATGCCGGCCGCGTTGCAGACGTTCTGGTCGTCCTCGCCGAAGGCCGGGGCCAGGTGGACGATCCCGGTGCCGTCCTCGGTGGTGACGAACTCCGCGCCGAGCACCTGGTACGCGTTCTCCCCGGCCTGCTCGACGAGGAAGTCGTAGAGCGGCGTGTAGCGGCGGCCGACCAGGTCCCGGCCGAACACGGAACCGACCTGCTCGTACCCCTCCAGCTCCTTGGCGTACGCGGCCAGCCGCGCGGCGCCGACGACGTGGCGGTCCCCGTCGCGTTCCAGCACCGCGTACTCGATGTCCGGGCCGACGGCGAGCGCCAGGTTCGACGGCAGGGTCCACGGCGTGGTGGTCCAGACGCCCAGCTTCACCGGGCCCCGGACCAGCTCCGGGGCGGTGTCGTCCGGGGTCAGCCCGAACCACACCGTCAGCGTCGGGTCGTGCCGGTCCCGGTAGACGTCGTCCATCCGGGTCTCGGTGTTCGACAGCGGCGTCTCGCAGCGCCAGCAGTACGCCAGCACCCGGAAGCCCTCGTAGACCAGACCCTTGTCGTGCAGGGTCTTGAAGGCCCACATGACGCTTTCCATGTAGTCCAGGTCGAGGGTCTTGTAGTCGTTGGCGAAGTCGACCCAGCGGGCCTGCCGGGTGACGTAACGCTCCCAGTCCTGGGTGAACTCCAGCACGGAGGTGCGGCAGGCCTCGTTGAACCGGGCCACGCCGAGGTCGAGGATCTCCGCCTTGCTGGTGATGCCGAGCTGCTTCTCGGCGACCACCTCGGCGGGCAGGCCGTGACAGTCCCAGCCGAAGCGCCGCTCGACCCGCCGCCCGCGCATGGTCTGGTAGCGCGGCACCACGTCCTTGACGTAGCCGGTGAAGAGGTGGCCGTAGTGCGGCAGGCCGTTGGCGAACGGCGGGCCGTCGTAGAAGACGTACTCGTCCTTGCCCTGGTCACCGGCGGGACGGGCCTCGACGCTGGCCTCGAAGGTCTTGTCGGCCGTCCAGTGCTCCAGCACCCGGCGCTCGACCGCGGGCAGGTCCGGGCTCGCCGGGACACCGGCGGCAGTCGGGTCGTGCAACGGATAGGCCATCGGGGGTCGCTCTCCTCAGCAGCTCTCACGGTGTCGTGGGTCTGCGAGGACGAGCCGTTTCCGGGTACGCCGTCCGGCGCCCCCGGGGCAGGCCCGCGGTACCACCCCGCTTGGCGGTCAGGATCGACCGCCCGCTCGTTGGCCGGCTGTGACGGGCCGGACCCGTCCGGTTCTACTGGGCCGGTCACCCGGCTGTTCTTCCGGAGGCTCACCGGTGATGGCCGGGTCGTCGCCTGTGCGATCCAGGGTACTCGACCGGGTGGTCGGCCCGCCGCCGAGTATCGCCGGGACACACCCGCCCCGGAGGGTGGCCGGAGCCCGCGACGCTGTCGATCCGGCCCGCACCGGCGGTAGCCTCCCCGGGTGATCCGGATCCACCTGGACGACGCGACGGTGGCCCGTACCCGGCTCGCGGTCAGTCCGCTGTGGGAGATCCAGACCGGCTTCTGGATGCTGTGCCGCAACCCGGGCGAGCTGCCGTGGCCGTACACCGAGTGGGCCCGTCAGGCCCGGCGGGTGCTGGCCGGGCTGCCGGCGTCGGCGCCGATCCGGGTCTATCTCGACGCCGGGGCGGACCTGCCGGACTTCCTCAGCCCGCTCCCGCCCACCGCCGCGCCCAGCCTGGACGAGGAACTCACCGCGCTGCGGGAGACCCCGGAGGAACTGGTCGCGGAGCAGCTGCGCCGGCACTGGCCGGACGGCGGCCCGGCGTGGCTGCGCCCGTACGCCACCGATCCGCGCGGCACCCTCGACCGGGTCGCCGACGAGCTGCTCGCCTGGTGGGACGCGACGCTCGCGCCCTGGTGGCCGGCGATGCGGGCGGCCCTGGACGAGGAGGTGCTGCACCGGGCCCGGTCGCTGGCGGCCGACGGGCCGGATGCGCTCCTGGCCGACCTGCACGTGATGGCCCGGTGGGAGCGGCCGGTGCTCACGGTGGCCAAGTCGTGGGAGCAGGAGGTGCACGCCGTCGACCGACGACTGCTGCTCGTCCCGCTGATCTTCTCCGGTACCGGACTGGGCCTCTACACCGACCACCCGGGCGTGCTGGCGGTGTCCTACCCGGCCCGGGGGGCCGGGGTGCTGGCCGGCGGGTCGGCCGACGCCCCGGGGGCCGGTTCCGACCGGCTGGCGCTGCTGCTCGGCCGGGGCCGGGCCACGGTGTTGCGGGCACTGGTCCGCCCGGCCACCACCGCCGGCCTGGCCGGTGCCCTCGGGCTGGCCCCGAGCACCGTCTCCGAGCATCTGTCCGCGCTGCTCGCCGCGGGCGTCGTGCACCGCCGCCGGGTCGGCCGCCGGGTGCTGTACGGGTTGGAACCCGCCGGGACCGCGCTGCTGGGTCTGCTCTCCGGCGAGCAGGTCCGGACCACCGCCTGAGGATTCGGCCGCTCCCGAATCGATGGCGTCGCCCGGCGGTGGTGCCTAGCGTGGTTCGCGCAGCACCGCCCGCCCGGTGGCCGCCCCGCGTCCGCCCGGGCCGGCCCGTCGCGTGGAGCGGGAGCGGTCCGCAGCGTCGGCACGGCCGACACGGGGAGCTGCCCGGCCCGTTCCCGCCCTCGCCCGGGCGCGACCTATGACCATCGTCACCGCCCGGGGCCGTCACGCCTGCCGTCGCCGCCCCGTCTGGTCCCTGTCCGAGCCGAACAGGGAGGTTGTCATGCAGCGGATGAACATGGCCGAGGTGGCGCCGGAGGCGTTCCAGGCCGTGCTGGGGCTGGAGAAGTACGTCCGGGCAACCGTCGAGCACGGCGTGCTGGAGCTGGTGAAGCTGCGGGCGTCGATGCTCAACGGCTGCGCGTACTGCGTCGACATGCACAGCCGTGACGCGCTGGCCGCCGGCGAGTCGAGCCGGCGGCTGTTCGCGGTGTCGACGTGGCGCGAGGCGCCGTTCTTCGACGAGCGGGAGCGCACCGCGCTGGCGTTGACCGACGCGGTCACCCGGCTCGGCGAGCACGGCGTGCCGGACGACGTGTGGGACGCCGCCGCGAAGGTCTGGTCGGAGAAGGAGCTGGCCGACCTGGTGACGGCGATCGCCACCATCAACGTGTGGAACCGGATCGCGGTCACCTGCCGCACGCAGCCTCCGGCGCAGGGCTGACCGCCCGGGCGCACGGGGCTTTCCTCTCCCGTGGGATGTCCTAGAGTCGCTTGCGGACACGCCGACGGGGGAGGAAGCGCGTGCGTACCCGATCGATCTCCGCTGCCCTGGTGCTGGCTCTCACGCTCACCGGCTGCGGTTCGCGCACGCCGTCCACGGCGACGGCCACCGCCGACCCGTCGCCCAGCCGCTCGCCCGAGCCGGTCCCCGAACACGACGACACGGCGGTCGCCGACGCGGTCCGCCGAGCCGCGGGCGGCCTGGGCCCGGTCAAGGAGGTGACCGCGCCCGGGTACGTGCCCGACTCCACGACGGTGGTGCAGCTGGCGCTCTGCGACCCGCCGCGACCGCTCAACGGCGGCTACGGCACCCCGGTCGAGGTCCGGTCCTTCTTCCGGGTCGACGCCAGGACCCGACCGGTCGGGTACCGCTCCGGCGGCCAGCGGGCCGAGGCGATCGGCGAACTGACCGTCGCCCCGGTACGGCCGGACGCCACCGGCGGGCCGCAGCGGGTGGAGCGCTACTTCGACACGCTACGGGCGCAGAAGTGCACCGGCGGCGCCGTGCACAGGGTCGACGTGCCCAGCCCGGGCACGATCGGGTACCGGTCCGCCAGCGACACGGCACGGCTCGGCGGCGGCACCGCGGCGGTGGCGACCATGAGCGTCGACGCCGACGAACTCGACGCGGACGGCAGGTACCCCCTGCTCGGGCACGCGCGGGTGATCACCCGCCATCGCGGATACCTCGTCGAGGCGTCCGTGCTCTGCGCCCGCCCCGGCCGTCCCGAGGACGGACGGAAGATCACGGCGGAGGCCCGCACGCGGGCGCTGGCGATGGCGCAGCGCACCATCCGGGAACTGGACAAGCTCCCTGCCCGGCCCGCCCCTTCGGCCACCGGCTGACCCGGGGACCGTCGACCGGCGGCACGATCGGACCGCCGGTCGACCGGAACGGTTCAGCCCAGCTCGGGGAACCAGAGCGCGATCTCGCGCTTGGCGCTGTCGGTGGAGTCCGAGGCGTGCACCAGGTTCTCCCGGTTGGACAGGGAGAAGTCACCCCGGATGGTGCCGGCGGCGGCCTTGCGGCCGTCCGTCGCGCCGATCATGGCCCGGACCACCTCGATCACCTGGTCGCCGGCGAGCACCAGCGCGACCAGCGGTCCACCGGTCATGAACGCCTTCAGCGGCGGGTAGAACGGCTTGTCCACGTGCTCGGCGTAGTGCTGGTCGGCGAAGCCCCCGTCCAGCGTCCGCGTCTGCATGGCGTCGATCCGCAGGCCCTTGCGCTCGAATCGGGAGATGATCTCGCCGACCAGACCGCGGCGGACCGCGTCCGGCTTGATCAGTACGAGCGTGCGCTCGTCCGGGCTGCTGCTGGACACGCTGGGTTCCTCCTGTGCGCGGAAGGCGGCCGGGCTGGGTACGGTCAGCCTAGCGACCCGGTCCCGGCGTCGGCGCGGCGGCTGCGCCTTCCCTCGGCTGCCGATCCGGCCTAGCCTGGCCCTGACCCCTGGGAGGTCCACTGTGGCGAATGGCGGGAACCGACCCATCGCGCCGGTCCGCAAGCTGATCGCCGCGGTGCTCGGCACCGTGGCGACGTTCGTCGTGCTGTTCGGTCTCGGCATGACGAGCTGGGCGATCGTGGCCCTCGGCGTGGCCCTGCTGGTGCTGGCCGTCGCCCTGGCCACCGTGCGCGGCGGTGGACGCACCTGGGTGATCGGTGTCGGGCACGTGCACAGCGCCTCCGAGCCGCCCACCCAGTACGCCTTCGGCCGGTGCGAGCTGCAACTGGTGATCGACGCGCCGGGTCTGCCACCCCGCTCGAAGAAGATCATCGAGCCGCGGGTGCCGGTGGCGAAGTGGCCGTCGCTGGGGCAGACCCTGCCGATCCGGGTGGCGTTGGACGACCAGCGGCACATCCGGGTCCTCTGGGACGAGGTGCCCACCCACTCCGAGTCCGCCGCCATGACCGACCTGCCCCCCGAGTACGCCGACGCCGAACCCGTCGAGGAGGTGCTGATCGCCCAGGAGGCACCGCCGTGGGCCGGTCGCAGCGCCGACGACGACTTCCACGACGACCTGCGCGACGACTTCCGCGACCCGCCGCCGGCCGACCCGCTGGGCGACCCGGTCGGCGACCCGGTGCTCACCGAGGAGCGGGAGCCCGTGGTGGTGCACCAGCGTCCGGGCGGCCCGGTCGTCCTGGAGGGCATCGTCGTCGAGCAGCCGCAGGCCGGGGGCACGCTGCCCCGCCGGGCCACCCCCGCGCCGCGCCCGCCCGCCGAGGAGCGCTTCGACGCCGCGCCGGTCGACCCGATCGACGTCCCGTTGGACGACCCGCAGCCGGCCGACCGGATCAACCCCGACGAGCTGGACGAGGCGATCTTCGGCTACGACCCGGAGACCGTCGCGGACGCCGACGACGAGAGCGCCCCGATCAGCGGCGTCGGGCTGACCCTCCTGGTCACCGACCTGTCCCGCTCGCTCGACTTCTACCGGTCGCTCGGCTTCACCGAGGTGGACCGGGGCTCCGGCAACGCGGTGCTCGCCTCCGGCAGCACCCGCCTGGTGCTGCGGGAGATCACCGAGGCCGCCCCGATCAGCCGCCGCCTGGTGCACGTCAACCTGGAGGTGGACGACATCGACGCGGCCTACCGGCGGCTCAGGGAGTCCGGCGTCAAGTTCACCTACGCGCCCCGAGTGGTCAACCGGGGCAGCCGCCTGGAGGTCTGGGCTGCCGCCTTCCGCGACCCGGACGGGCACGGCATCGCCCTGACCCAGTGGCGGGAGCGCGCCGAGGCCTGACCGCGCCGGGTCAGCCGAGGATGACCCGGCGGACGTGCAGCGCGTACGCCCACACCAGGGCGAAGATGATCCCCAGCACCAGCAGCGACCAGTGCAGCAGGCCGGCGAGCATCAGCAGTCCCTGGAGCACGGTGCCGCCGTGCCACGCCCAGGACCGACCCATCTGGCCGGCCAGCACCACGCAGGCGACCGCGAGGGTCACGATCACCGCGACGGCGCCGCCGCCCAGCTCCCCGCCGACCACCCGGATCGGCTGGATGGCGAGCAGCAGCACGACCGCCTCCAGGGCCAGCGTCCCGGCGCCGAGGCCCCGGACCGCCTTCACCGGGTTGCGCAGCCCGGAACGCCGCCGCCCCGGCTGCTCGCCACCGGTCCCCTCGTCGCCGACCCGCTCGGGGCCGGTCCGCGCGTCGCCGGTCCGCTCGGGGCCGGTCCGCGCATCGCCGGTCCGCTCCGGGCCGCCGGTCTGCGGCGCGGAGTCCCGGTTCGCGGGCCCGACGCCGGGGCCGTCCTCCACCGGGCCGGTCATCGCTTGAGCAGCCGTCGGGCGTCGGCCACGGTCACCACCGAACCGGTGATCAGGACGCCCACCCCGGCCAGCTCGCCCGGGACGTCCGACTCCGCCTCGGCGACGGCCGCCTCGATCGCGTCCGGCATCTCGTCGGTGACCTGCACCCGCTCCGGCCCGAAGACCTCCCGGGCCAACTCGGCCAGCTCGTCGGCCGGCATCGCCCGGGGCGAGCTGTTGCGGGTCACCACGATCGAGTCGAGCACCGGCTCCAGCAGCTCCAGCAGGCTGGCGGCGTCCTTGTCCGCCAGTACGGCGAGCACCCCGACCAGCTTGCTGAACGCGAACTCCTCCTGCAGGGCGGTGACGGTGGCGCTCATCCCGTGCGGGTTGTGCGCCCCGTCGAGCAGGACCGTCGGCGCGGTGCGCACCTTCTCCAGCCGGCCGGGCGAGCTGGCGGCGGCGAAGCCCTCGCGGACGGCCTCGATGTCGAGCTGCCGCCGCGCCCCCGCCCCGAGGAACGCCTCGACGGCGGCCAGCGCCACCGCCGCGTTCTGCGCCTGGTGCGCCCCGTGCAGCGGGATGAAGATCTCCTCGTACACCCCGCCGAGGCCCTGGATGGTCAGCACCTGGCCGCCGACGGCGACGGCCCGGCGCAGCACGCCGAACTCGGAGCCCTCCCGGGCGACGGTCGCGCCGACCTCGGCGCACCGCTCCAGGATCGGCCGGGCGGCCTCCTCCTCCTGCGCCGCCGCGATCACGGTCGCGCCCTGGTGGATGATGCCCGCCTTGTGCAGGGCGATGTCCTCCAGCGTGTCGCCGAGCCACTCGGTGTGGTCGAGGCCGATCGGGGTCAGCACCGCCACCCCGGCCTGGAGCACGTTTGTGGCGTCCTCGGCACCCCCGAGCCCCACCTCGACCACCGCCACGTCGACGGGCGCGTCGGCGAAGGTGGCGAACGCCAGCGCCGTGGTCATGTCGAAGTAGGTCAGCGGCTCGGACGAGCGCTGGTCCACCAGCTCGGCCAGCGGCGCCACCTCGCGGTACACGGTGACGAAGCGGTCCTCGCTGACCGGCTCACCGTCCAGGCTGATCCGTTCCCGGACCGACTCCAGGTGCGGGCTGGTGTAGCGGCCGGTGTGCAGGCCGAACGCCCGCAGCAGCGAGTCGATCATCCGGGCGGTCGAGGTCTTGCCGTTGGTCCCGGTCAGATGGATCGACGGGTACGCCCGCTGCGGGCTGCCGAGCAGGTCGAGCAGGGACTCGATGCGGTCCAGCTCGAACACCATGCGGGTGAAGCCCCGGGCGGCCAGCTCGGCGTCGACGGCGGCGAAATCGGTACGGTCGGTCACGAGGACAGCGCCTCCAGGGCGGCGTCGATCCGGACCAGGTCCGCTTCGGCCACCGCCAGCCGTTCGCGGATCTTGGCGACCACCGGCTCCGGGGCCTTGCCCACGAAGGCCGGGTTGTCCAGCTTCGCGCGGGCCTGCGCGGCCTCCTTCTCGGCGGCGGCGCGGTCCTTGGTCAGCCGGGCCCGCTCCGCCGCGACGTCGATCGAGCCCCGGGTGTCCAGCTCGACGGAGACCTCGCCGGGCATGGCGAGGGTGGCGCTGGCCTGGAAGCCGTCGCCGGGGGCGTCGAGTCGGACCAGGGAGCGGATCAGCCGCTCGTGGGCCGCGACGCCGGCGACGGTCAACCCGTCGAGCCGGGCGGCGACCCGCTGGGTCGGGCGCAGGCCCTGGTCGGAGCGGAACCGCCGGATCTCGGTCACCACCCGCTGCACGGTGCCGATCTCCCGCTCGGCGGCGTCGTCGATCCCGCCCCGGTCGGCGACCGGCCAGGCCGCCGTCATGATCGTCTCGCCGCCGGTGAGCGCGGTCCACAGCTCCTCGGTGACGAACGGGATGACCGGGTGCAGCAGCCGCAGCAGCTGGTCCAGCACGTGTCCGAGCACCCGCCGGGTGGCCTCGGCCGCCGGACCGCCCTCGGCGAGCACCGGCTTGCTCAGCTCCACGTACCAGTCGCAGACGTCGTCCCAGGCGAAGTGGTAGAGCAGGTCGCAGACCTTCGCGAACTCGTACGCCTCGAACTGTTCGTCCACCTCGGCGGTGACGTGCGCCAGCCGGGACAGGATCCACCGGTCCACGGTGGAGAGGTCCGTCGGCAGCGGCCCGTCGGTGTGCGCGCCGTTGAGCAGCGCGAACCGGGTGGCGTTCCAGAGCTTGTTGCAGAAGTTGCGGGAGCCCTGGCACCAGTCCTCGCTGACCGGCACGTCCCCGCCGGGGTTCGCGCCGCGAGCCAGGGTGAAGCGGGTGGCGTCGGCGCCGTACCGGTCGATCCAGTCCAGCGGGTCGACCACGTTGCCGAACGACTTGGACATCTTCTTGCCGTGCTGGTCGCGGACCATGCCGTGCAGGGCCACCGTGTCGAACGGCTGCCGGCCGTCCATCGCGTACAGGCCGAACATCATCATCCGGGCGACCCAGAAGAAGAGGATGTCGTACCCGGTGACCAGCACGCTGGTCGGGTAGAACTTCGCCAGGTCCGGCGTCTGCTCGGGCCAGCCCAGGGTGGAGAACGGCCACAGCCCGCTGGAGAACCAGGTGTCCAGGACGTCCTCGTCCTGACGCCAGCCCTCGCCGCTGGGCGGCTGCTCGTCCGGACCGACGCAGACGATCTCGTCGTTCGGGCCGTACCAGACCGGGATGCGGTGGCCCCACCAGAGCTGGCGGGAGATGCACCAGTCGTGCATGTTGTCGACCCAGGCGAAGTAGCGCTTGGCCAGCTCCGCCGGCTCGATCTTCACCCGGCCGTCGCGGACCGCGTCACCGGCCGCCTCGGCCAGCGGGGCGGTGTTGACGAACCACTGCAGCGACAGGCGCGGCTCCACCGTCGTACGGCAACGCGAGCAGTGCCCGACCGCGTGCACGTACGGCCGCTTCTCGGCCACGATCCGGCCCTGCTCGCGCAGCGCGGCGACGATTGCCGGCCGCGCCTCGTACCGGTCCAGGCCCTGGAACGGGCCGTGCGCGGTGATCACGCC
The DNA here is from genome assembly GCF_900090295.1 of Micromonospora coxensis. Classification (NCBI taxonomy): domain Bacteria; kingdom Bacillati; phylum Actinomycetota; class Actinomycetes; order Micromonosporales; family Micromonosporaceae; genus Micromonospora; species Micromonospora coxensis. The sequence goes on from NZ_LT607753.1 coordinate 2,173,466, forward strand.
GCGCTCGTCCATGATCGTCAGGGACGGCAGGCCGTGCCGCTGGCCGATCTCGAAGTCGTTCGGGTCGTGCGCCGGGGTCACCTTGACCATGCCGGTGCCGAACGCCGGGTCGACGTGCTCGTCGGCGACGATCGGGATCCGCCGGTCGGTCAGCGGGACGGCGACCTCCGTGCCGATCAGGTGCCGGTACCGCTCGTCGTCCGGGTGCACGGCGACCGCGGTGTCACCGAGCATCGTCTCGGCCCGGGTGGTGGCGACGACGACGTCGTCGCTGTACCGGATCGAGATCAGCTCGCCCTCGTCGTCGGTGTGCTCCACCTCGATGTCGGACAGGGCGGTGAGGCAGCGCGGGCACCAGTTGATGATCCGGTTGGCCCGGTAGATCAGCCCGTCGTCGTAGAGCTTCTTGAACATGGTCTGCACCGCGCGGGACAGGCCCTCGTCCATGGTGAAGCGCTCACGGTCCCAGTCGACGGAGTCGCCGAGGCGGCGCATCTGGCCGAGGATCGCGCCGCCGGACTCGCCCTTCCACTGCCAGACCCGCTCGACGAACTTCTCCCGGCCGAGGTCGTGCCGGGACAGCCCCTGGCCGGCGAGCTGCCGCTCGACGACGTTCTGGGTGGCGATGCCGGCGTGGTCCATGCCGGGCAGCCAGAGCGCCTCGAAGCCCTGCATCCGCTTGCGGCGGACCAGCGCGTCCTGGACGGTGTGGTCCAGCGCGTGGCCCATGTGCAGGGAGCCGGTGACGTTGGGCGGCGGGATGACGATGGTGAAGGGGGGCTTGTCGCTCTCCGCCGACGCCCGGAAGTGGCCGGCGGCTACCCACTGCTCGTACCGTCGCTGCTCTACCTCGCCGGGCTGGTACTGGCCGGCAAGGGTCGGGGCGTCGGGGCGTCGGGCATCCAGTCTCTCGGTCACCCTGAAAGTCTACGGAGCGCTTCGGCGGACCTGACGTGCGCCACCTGTCATTCGCGTACGGTGGCGGACATGTCCGACGCACATCTCAGCGAGCGTGAGCTCATCGAGGGGCCCGAGCCGGTCGACCTGACCGACGAGCCGATCCGCCTGAGCAACCACGACCCGGCGGTCGACCCGGACGCCGGCACCCGGCCGTCGCGCCGTCGGCGGATCGCCCTGACCGTGGCGCTCGTGGTGGGTCTCGCCGGCGCCGCCGCCCTCGGTACGGCCGGCTGGCGCATCATGGAGCAGAAGGACACCCGGCTCAGCACCCCGGACAGCGTCGCCGGGCTGGTCCGCGACGACTCGGACCGGGCCCGCAGCACCGCCGAGTACCTGCGCGACGGTTTCGCCGCCGACATCGACCTCGACCGCAGCTTCGGCACGGTCTACCGCGACCCGGCGCGCGAGGACCGGCCGGCCCTGGTCTTCGGCGGCACCACCCTGCTGTGGCAGCCGGAGCGTGACCTGGACAGCCTCTTCGGGCTGATGGCCGACGAGACGGGCCGGGTGGCCGGCCTGCGCACCGTGTCCGCCGGCCGCTTCGGCGGCGTGATGAAGTGCGGCACGACCCGTGGCGACGGTGGCGACTTCGCGATCTGCGGCTGGGCCGACCACGGCAGCGTGGCGATGGCGATGTTCCCCAACCGCCCCGTCGACGACGCGGCGCGGCTGTTCCGCGAGATCCGCGAGACCATCCAGACCCGGGGCTGACCGGCCCCGTCCGGGCCGCGGCCACCACAGCCCTCCCCGGGGTACGCGCACCCTTGGCTGTCACACCGATCGCCGGCTCCTGGCCGGCGATCGGGTGCTGGCTGATCCGATGACCTGGGGGCCCAGCGCCAGCGGCGTCACCGCCGCCCGCTGGAGGCCGAACTGACCCGGCGCTCACCGCCGAATCTTCGATCCGAACGGGATCTGACCCGCTGATTCCGGCTGCCGAAAGATCTGGGAATGCAGTTAGGGCCACCCCGTGTGGGGTGGCCCTAACTGAATGGATGTCCGGCGGTGTCCTACTCTCCCACACCCTCCCGAGTGCAGTACCATCGGCGCTGGAGGGCTTAGCTTCCGGGTTCGGAATGTTACCGGGCGTTTCCCCTCCGCCATGACCGCCGTAACTCTATGAACATGTCAAAACAACCCGTGGGTGTTTGCGTGTTCAGAGTTGCACAGTGGACGCGTAGCAGCTTCGTAGTCAAGTCCTCGGCCTATTAGTACCGGTCAACTGAACCCGTTACCGGGCTTACATTTCCGGCCTATCAACCCAGTCGTCTAGCTGGGGGCCTTACCCACTCAAAGAGTGGTGGGATACCTCATCTTGAAGCGAGCTTCCCGCTTAGATGCTTTCAGCGGTTATCCCTTCCGAACGTAGCTAACCAGCCGTGCCCCTGGCGGGACAACTGGCACACCAGAGGTTCGTCCGTCCCGGTCCTCTCGTACTAGGGACAGCCCTTCTCAAGTATCCTACGCGCACGGCGGATAGGGACCGAACTGTCTCACGACGTTCTAAACCCAGCTCGCGTACCGCTTTAATGGGCGAACAGCCCAACCCTTGGGACCTGCTACAGCCCCAGGATGCGACGAGCCGACATCGAGGTGCCAAACCATCCCGTCGATATGGACTCTTGGGGAAGATCAGCCTGTTATCCCCGGGGTACCTTTTATCCGTTGAGCGACACCGCTTCCACTCGCAAGTGCCGGATCACTAGTCCCGACTTTCGTCCCTGCTCGACCTGTCAGTCTCACAGTCAAGCTCCCTTGTGTACTTGCACTCAACACCTGATTGCCAACCAGGCTGAGGGAACCTTTGGGCGCCTCCGTTACCCTTTAGGAGGCAACCGCCCCAGTTAAACTACCCACCAGACACTGTCCCTGAACCGGATAACGGTCCGAAGTTAGATACCCAAATCAACCAGAGTGGTATTTCAAGATTGCCTCCACCCATACTGGCGTATGGACTTCACCGGCTCCCACCTATCCTACACAAGCTAATTCGGATACCAATGTCAAGCTATAGTAAAGGTCCCGGGGTCTTTCCGTCCTGCCGCGCGTAACGAGCATCTTTACTCGTACTGCAATTTCGCCGGGCCTGTGGTTGAGACAGTGGGGAAGTCGTTACGCCATTCGTGCAGGTCGGAACTTACCCGACAAGGAATTTCGCTACCTTAGGATGGTTATAGTTACCACCGCCGTTTACTGGCGCTTAAGTTCTCCGCTTCGCCCCGAAGAGCTAACAGGTCCCCTTAACGTTCCAGCACCGGGCAGGCGTCAGTCCATATACATCGAATTACTTCTTCGCATGGACCTGTGTTTTTAGTAAACAGTCGCTTCCCCCTGCTCTCTGCGGCCATACAACGCTCCACCCGCGCGGGGCTTCACGTCTCCGGCCCCCCTTCTCCCTAAGTTACGGGGGCAATTTGCCGAGTTCCTTAACCACAGTTCGCCCGATCGCCTCGGTATTCTCTACCTGACCACCTGTGTCGGTTTGGGGTACGGGCCGCTCAGAACTCGCTAGAGGCTTTTCTCGGCAGCATAGGATCACTGACTTCACCTGAATCGGCTCGGCATCACGTCTCAGCCTCCATGCACCACGGATTTGCCTATGGTGCGGCCTACACGCTTACCCCGGCACAACCACCGGCCGGGATCAGCTACCTTCCTGCGTCACCCCATCGCTTGACTACTACCCGCCAGGTTCCCACGCTCCCCAACCTCGACCCGAAGGTCTCGGCTGGTTCGGGTGGTTAGCACAACGAGGTTCATCAGGGTCGCTCTTTCGCGGGTACGGGAATATCAACCCGTTGTCCATCGACTACGCCTCTCGGCCTCGCCTTAGGTCCCGACTCACCCAGGGCGGATTAGCCTGGCCCTGGAACCCTTGGTCATCCGGCGGAAGGGTTTCTCACCCTTCTTTCGCTACTCATGCCTGCATTCTCACTCGTGCCGCGTCCACAACTAGGTCACCCCGTTGCTTCACCCCCGGCACGACGCTCCCCTACCCATCCACACACCTGCACAAGGAATCAAGTCCAAGCGAGGTTGAAATGTGAATGCCACAGCTTCGGCGGTGTGCTTGAGCCCCGCTACATTGTCGGCGCGGAACCACTTGACCAGTGAGCTATTACGCACTCTTTAAAGGGTGGCTGCTTCTAAGCCAACCTCCTGGTTGTCTATGCGACCCCACATCCTTTTCCACTTAGCACACGCTTAGGGGCCTTAGCTGGTGATCTGGGCTGTTTCCCTCTCGACTACGAAGCTTATCCCCCGCAGTCTCACTGCCGCGCTCTCACTTACCGGCATTCGGAGTTTGGCTGATTTCGGTAAGCTTGTGGGCCCCCTAGACCATCCAGTGCTCTACCTCCGGCAAGAAACACGCGACGCTGCACCTAAATGCATTTCGGGGAGAACCAGCTATCACGGAGTTTGATTGGCCTTTCACCCCTAACCACAGGTCATCCCCCAACTTTTCAACGTTGGTGGGTTCGGCCCTCCACGCGGTCTTACCCGCGCTTCAGCCTGCCCATGGCTAGATCACTCCGCTTCGGGTCTAGGACATGCGACTCGATCGCCCTATTCAGACTCGCTTTCGCTACGGCTCCCCCACACGGGTTAACCTCGCCACATGCCACTAACTCGCAGGCTCATTCTTCAAAAGGCACGCCGTCACCCCGCAAGGCTCCGACGGATTGTAGGCGAACGGTTTCAGGTACTATTTCACTCCCCTCCCGGGGTACTTTTCACCATTCCCTCACGGTACTCGTCCGCTATCGGTCACCAGGAAGTATTTAGGCTTACCAGGTGGTCCTGGCAGATTCACGGCAGATTTCAGGGGTCCGCCGCTACTCGGGAACACCCACAGAAGGTCAGCAACTTTCACCTACCGGACTCTCACCGCCTACGGTCAGCCATTCCAGACTGTTCGGCTAGCCACTGACTTTATAACTCCTCGAACAAGTGTCAGCTTGTTCAGCGGGGTCCCACAACCCCGACCACGCAACCCCTGACAGGTATCACACGCAGCCGGTTTAGCCTCAATCCGCTTTCGCTCGCCACTACTCACGGAATCACTAAATTTGTTTTCTCTTCCTACGGGTACTGAGATGTTTCACTTCCCCGCGTTCCCCCCACACACCCTATGTGTTCAGGTGCGGGTGACACCACATGACTGGTGCCGGGTTTCCCCATTCGGACACCCTGGGATCACAGCTTGGTTGACAGCTCCCCCAGGCCTATCGCGGCCTCCCACGTCCTTCATCGGCTCCTGGTGCCAAGGCATCCACCGTTCGCCCTTGACAACTTGACCACAAAGATGCTCGCGTCCACTGTGCAATTCTCAACAAACAACCAACCCACAACCCACAGCGCGACACCAAACCCGACCACCGCCGGCGGTATGCCACACCAGGTCATGCCTGGCAACCGTCCCCCACCACAGTGGGGTCATGGTTCTGAAAGACAACCCTCGGGTTGTTCCTTCAGGACCCAACAGGGTGCTTAGCGCCTCTTCCCAGCCGCATCAGGAGCCAACCGTTCCCACCACCGAAGTGGCTGTACTAGGCGCCCCCGACCGTTGCCGAGGAAAAACTGGCCAGTGTCTCCGCCATTGAGCACCCCACCATCACGTTCGGATGGCGTGGGCTCCATACCGTCTTTCGACGGATGGTGCTCCTTAGAAAGGAGGTGATCCAGCCGCACCTTCCGGTACGGCTACCTTGTTACGACTTCGTCCCAATCGCCAGCCCCACCTTCGACGGCTCCCTCCCACAAGGGGTTGGGCCACCGGCTTCGGGTGTTGCCGACTTTCGTGACGTGACGGGCGGTGTGTACAAGGCCCGGGAACGTATTCACCGCAGCGTTGCTGATCTGCGATTACTAGCGACTCCGACTTCACGGGGTCGAGTTGCAGACCCCGATCCGAACTGAGACCGGCTTTTTGGGATTCGCTCCACCTCACGGTATCGCAGCCCATTGTACCGGCCATTGTAGCATGCGTGAAGCCCTGGACATAAGGGGCATGATGACTTGACGTCATCCCCACCTTCCTCCGAGTTGACCCCGGCAGTCTTCGATGAGTCCCCGCCATAACGCGCTGGCAACATCGAACGAGGGTTGCGCTCGTTGCGGGACTTAACCCAACATCTCACGACACGAGCTGACGACAGCCATGCACCACCTGTGACCGCCCCCGAAGGACCTCACATCTCTGCGAGTTTTGCGGCCATGTCAAACCCAGGTAAGGTTCTTCGCGTTGCATCGAATTAATCCGCATGCTCCGCCGCTTGTGCGGGCCCCCGTCAATTCCTTTGAGTTTTAGCCTTGCGGCCGTACTCCCCAGGCGGGGCGCTTAATGCGTTAGCTGCGGCACAGGGAACCGGAGAGGCCCCCCACACCTAGCGCCCAACGTTTACAGCGTGGACTACCAGGGTATCTAATCCTGTTCGCTCCCCACGCTTTCGCTCCTCAGCGTCAGTATCGGCCCAGAGACCCGCCTTCGCCACCGGTGTTCCTCCTGATATCTGCGCATTTCACCGCTACACCAGGAATTCCAGTCTCCCCTACCGAACTCTAGCCTGCCCGTATCGACCGCAGGCTTGGGGTTGAGCCCCAAGTTTTCACGGTCGACGCGACAAGCCGCCTACGAGCTCTTTACGCCCAATAAATCCGGACAACGCTCGCGCCCTACGTCTTACCGCGGCTGCTGGCACGTAGTTGGCCGGCGCTTCTTCTGCAGGTACCGTCACTTACGCTTCGTCCCTGCTGAAAGAGGTTTACAACCCGAAGGCCGTCATCCCTCACGCGGCGTCGCTGCATCAGGCTTCCGCCCATTGTGCAATATTCCCCACTGCTGCCTCCCGTAGGAGTCTGGGCCGTGTCTCAGTCCCAGTGTGGCCGGTCGCCCTCTCAGGCCGGCTACCCGTCGTCGCCTTGGTAGGCCATCACCCCACCAACAAGCTGATAGGCCGCGAGCCCATCCCAGGCCGAAAAACTTTCCACCACCAACCATGCGATCGGAGGTCATATTCGGTATTAGCCCCGGTTTCCCGGGGTTATCCCAAAGCCTAGGGCAGGTTGCTCACGTGTTACTCACCCGTTCGCCGCTCGAGTACCCCGAAGGGCCTTTCCGCTCGACTTGCATGTGTTAAGCACGCCGCCAGCGTTCGTCCTGAGCCAGGATCAAACTCTCCAACAAAAACTTGTCGAACAGCAAACCCTGACAACAAAAGTGTTGCCAAAGGAATCCCCACCAGCCAGACCACAGCCTGACCAGCACGGGGTATAAATCAAATTGGCACTGGCTTATCAAGCACCCTGTTGAGTTCTCAAAGAACAACCACACACCGCCCAGAACCCCACAACCGTGGAGCCCCGACCCGGGGCAACCTCTCTAACTTACCCGGTCCGACTTCCGCCGTCAACCTCGTATCCGAGGTGATCAACTTGGTTCGGTCCGTTCCACGCTGACGCACGCCGTATCCGGCGGTCGTTTCTGTCGTGGGAAGCGGCAGACCGGCCGATCGCCGCTCTCACGGCCATCCGCCCGGCTCCCTGCCGGCTTTCGAACTCTACCCGGCCGGCTTCGCGATCGCAACTCCGTCTTCCGGAGTGTGTCGCACCGCCCGATCCTCAGTCTCGCTCGGCGTCTCCGCCACGAGCCTGGTGCCCGCTCTCGGCCGGTTTGTCCGGCCTCCCGCGTGCAGAGAGAAAGTTACGCGGACGGCCCCCAGAAGGCAAATCAATGATCGTCATTGCGATGCGACGAGGGTTCCGCCACCCGGTCCGCGTGTCCCACCGCGATGGGCGGCTCGGTGGCGCCGGCGGCGTGCCAGAGTGGCTGCCATGGATGACGTGTCGCGGTCCCCGGTGGTCCCCCTCGCCGAAGAGGCACTGCTCGGACTGCTGCTGCCCTTCTGGCAGCTGGTGATCGGCGCCGTCGTGCTCGTCGTCGTCCTGTTGTCCCTGGCGCGCCTGGCGCGGCGCGGACGGTCACGCATGGGCACCGCCCTGCTGGTGACCGCCACCGCGATCGTCGGACTCACCGTGCTCGGCGTGCTCCTGCAGGACTAGGACGTCGGCGCCTGGTCCGCCCGGGCGACCGCTCCACGAGGACATGTTCGGGCACCACACCGGACTCCGGGCTCGCCGCCCGACGCTGCCCGGACTCCGTCCGGCGTCGACCGGGCACGCCGGCGCCCCGCCCTGGGGGCGTAGCTACAGCCGGCGGTTGGCCAGGCTGGGCAACTCCGCCCGGATGGTGCGCAGCCGGTCGAGGTCCAGGTCGACGACGGTCAGCCCGGGGCCGTCCGGCACCTGGCCGAGCACCGTCCCCCAGGGGTCGACCACCATGCTGCGCCCGAAGCACGTCCGACCCGGGTCGTGGTCGCCGGTCTGTCCGGCGGCGGCCACGAAGCACTGGTTCTCGATCGCCCGCGCCCGCAGCAGCACCTCCCAGTGGTCCCGGCCGGTGTGCGCCATGAACGCCGCCGGCACGACGAGCAGGTGTGCTCCCCCGTCGGTGGCGAGCTGCCGGTAGAGCTCGGGAAAGCGCAGGTCGTAGCAGATCGACAGGCCGACCCGCACCCCTTCGACGTCGACCACCACCGGCTGGTCGCCCGGTGCGACGGTCGCCGACTCCAGGTAGGAGACCCGGCCGGGGATCTCTACGTCGTACAGATGGATCTTGCGGTAGCTGGCGGCGAGAGCGCCGGATCGGTCGAAGACCAGCGACGTGTTCCAGGTGTGCTCGGGATCCGGGCCGGCCTCGTGGAAGGAACCGGCGACGACCCAGATGCCGAGCCGGGCCGCGACGCCTCCGAAGAACGTCCCCACCGTGCCGTCCACCGGCTCCGGTGCCGGCATGCCCGCAGCGTGGCCGAGGTAGTCGACGTACTCGGGAAGGACCGCGAGATCGGCGCCGGCCGCCGCGGCCCTGACCAGCAGGGCCTCCGCGGCGGCCAGGTTGGCCGCACGGTCGTCGCGGGCGTTGAGCTGGCAGACGGCGACACGCATGGCGATCAGCGTACGACCGGAGCCCGGCCGGCGACAGCGTCAGGTGCGCCCATCGGCTGGGGAGCCGCCGACGGAGGTCGCCCGGGAAGAGACGGGAGCACGGCCCCTGCGCGGTGGCCGTGCTCTCGTCGTCAGCGTCTGCGGTGGTGGCCGGTCAGGCCGACTTCTCCTCGCGATCCCGGCGGGCCCGGCGACCGGTGAACTCGCGCGGGACGATCGTCGGGTTGACGTTCTCCAGGACCACCTCGCGGGTGATCAGCACGCGGGCGGCGTCCGGGTTGCTGGGCACCTCGTACATCACGGAGAGGAGGACCTCCTCCATGATGGCGCGCAGGCCACGAGCGCCCGTGCCGCGCAGCATCGCCTGGTCGGCGATCGCCTCCAGCGCCGGCGGCTCGAACTCCAGCTCCACCCCGTCCAGCTCGAAGAGACGCTGGTACTGCCGGACCAGCGCGTTGCGGGGCTCGGTGAGGATGCGCACCAGGGCGGTGCGGTCCAGGCTGCGCACGTTGGTGATCACGGGCAGCCGGCCGATGAACTCGGGGATCAGCCCGAACTTGAGCATGTCCTCCGGCATGACCTGGCTGAAGATGTCGTCGGTCGAGCGCTCGGAGACCGACCGGAGCCGGGCGCCGAAGCCGGTGCCGCCGTGACCGGTGCGGGCCTCGATGATCTGGTCGAGGCCGGCGAAGGCGCCACCGCAGATGAACAGCACGTTGGTGGTGTCGATCTGGATGAACTCCTGGTGCGGGTGCTTGCGCCCGCCCTGCGGCGGCACGTTCGCCACCGTGCCTTCGAGCATCTTCAGCAGCGCCTGCTGCACGCCCTCGCCGGAGACGTCCCGGGTGATCGACGGGTTCTCCGACTTACGGGCGATCTTGTCGACCTCGTCGATGTAGATGATGCCGGTCTCGGCGCGCTTGATGTCGTAGTCCGCGGCCTGGATCAGCTTGAGGAGGATGTTCTCCACGTCCTCGCCGACGTACCCGGCCTCGGTGAGGGCGGTGGCGTCGGCGATCGCGAACGGCACGTTGAGCATCCGGGCCAGGGTCTGCGCCAGGTGGGTCTTGCCGCAGCCGGTCGGGCCGAGCAGCAGGATGTTGGACTTGGCCAGCTCGACGCCGTCGTTGCCGGAGCCCGGCGCGCCGGCCGCCTCGGCCTGGATCCGCTTGTAGTGGTTGTAGACCGCGACGGCGAGCGCCTTCTTGGCCTGTTCCTGCCCGACGACGTAGTTGTCGAGGAACTGGCAGATCTCCATCGGCTTGGGAAGCTCTTCCCACTTCACCTCGCCGGACTCGGCCAGCTCCTCCTCGATGATCTCGTTGCAGAGATCGATGCACTCGTCGCAGATGTAGACCCCTGGGCCCGCGATGAGCTTCTTGACCTGCTTCTGGGACTTGCCACAGAAGGAGCACTTCAGTAGGTCGCCGCCGTCACCGATCCGTGCCACCTACGTTCTCCCTGCACTCGTCGGCCGGAGCCCGGCCCTGACCTGCGGGCGCGCCGGGCGCCCGTCCGTCTGAATCCCTGCCGCCGGTCCGACCCGGCACAGCGGTACGGACCCGACGTTACCCGCTGGCGGAGGTTTCTCCGACCCCCAAAACGGGTGTGTCAGAGGTCGGCCGGGAACGACGCGCCGACCGACCTCCGACCCGGTCTGGCTCAGCTCGCGGCGTTCGCCGCGAGCAGGCCCTTCTTGCGGCTGGTCAGGATCGTGTCGACCAGCCCGTACTCCTTGGCCTCCTCGGCCGTCATGATCTTGTCCCGGTCGATGTCCTTGCGGACCTTCTCGATCGGGCGGTTGCAGTGCCGGGAGAGCATGTCCTCCAGCTGGGTCCGCATCCGCAGGATCTCCCGGGCCTGGATCTCGATGTCCGAGCCCTGGCCGTAGCCGCCCTCGGTGGCCGGCTGGTGGATGATGATCCGCGAGTTCGGCAGCGCCATCCGCTTGCCCGGGGTGCCGGCCGAGAGCAGCACGGCCGCCGCGCTCGCCGCCTGGCCCAGGCAGACGGTGGAGATGTCCGGCCGGACGTACTGCATGGTGTCGTAGATCGCCGTCATGGCGGTGAACGACCCACCCGGCGAGTTGATGTACATGATGATGTCGCGGTCCGGGTCGGTGCCCTCGAGCGTCAGCAGCTGCGCCATCACGTCGTTGGCGGACGCGTCGTCCACCTGGACGCCGAGGAAGATGATCCGGTCCTCGAAGAGCTTGTTGTACGGGTTCGACTCCTTGACCCCGTACGACGTGCGCTCCACGAACGACGGGAGGACGTAGCGGTTGTGCACGGCCGCGAACTGGGGCGGCAGGCTCAGGTCGGTCATCGTCAGCTCCTCGGTCAGCTCAGGGTCCCGGCGCCTTCCGGAACCTGTGCGGCTCCGGTGATCACCTTGTCGATGAAGCCGTAGTCCATGGCCTCCTTGGCGGTGAACCAGCGGTCGCGGTCCGAGTCCGCCTCGATCTGGGCCTGGGTCTGGCCGGTGTGGAACGCGACCCGCTCCTGGAACATCCGCTTGGTGTAGAGCATCTGCTCGGCCTGGATCGCGATGTCCGAGGCGGTGCCGCCCATGCCGCCGGACGGCTGGTGCATCATGATCCGCGCGTGCGGCAGGGCGTACCGCTTGCCCTTGGTGCCCGCGCAGAGCAGCAGCTGGCCCATCGAGGCCGCCATGCCCATCGCCACGGTCGACACGTCGTTGTCGATGTACTGCATGGTGTCGTAGATCGCCATGCCGGAGTAGACCGAGCCACCCGGCGAGTTGATCCAGAGGAAGATGTCCCGGTCCGGGTCCTCCGCCGCGAGCAGCAGCAGCTGCGCGCAGATGCGGTTGGCCACCTGGTCGTTCACCTCGCTGCCCAGGAAGATGATGCGCTCCTTGAGCAACCGGTTGTAGACCGAGTCGTCGAGGTTGCCAATTGAGTCGCCACCGCGGGCTTCGATCGCCCGGAGCGGCTTCGCTGGGATGTGCATGTCGGTCATGGCAGCCCTTCGCTCTCCGTACCGTCGTACCCGACACTAACCGCTCAGCCGGGTGATCGACTCCCGGTCGGGACAGTGTTCGCTATCAGCGCAGCTGTCCTCGGGACGTACCCGGAAAAGGGTTTCGGCCGCCGTCCACCGCAACGGGCGGACGGCGGCCTACCAGGGACGGTCAGTGCTCGTGGTCGTGGTCGTGCGCCTGCTCGCTCTCGGCGCGCAGCGCGTCGAGGGTGACCTCGTTGCCGGCGGTGTCCTTGATCTTGATCTTCTCCATCACGGCGGCGAGGGCCTTGCCGCGACGGACGTCGCCGAAGACGGCGCCGGCGGCGCCGGAGCGCACCAGCTGGTCGTAGTACTGCTGCGGGGCCATGCCGGCGCGCTGCGCCCGGTGCACGATCTCGTGGCCGAACTCGTCGTCGGAGACCTGGACGTCCTCGGCGTCGGCCAGGGTGTCCAGCAGGAGCTGGATCTTGACGCCCTCGGTCGCCGCCTCGTTCAGCTCGGCGTCGATCTGCTCCTCGGTCTTCTCCTCGGCGGCGAGGTACTCCTCCAGGGAGGCGCCGATCCGCTCAAGCTGGTCGATCATGGCAGCCTTGCGGCTCTCGACCTCCTCGCGGACGACACCCTCCGGCGCCGGCACCTCGGCGGCGGCCACCATCTGCTCCAGGGCCTTGTCCCGGGCGGCGTAGATCTGCTCGACCCGCTTGCCCCGGGTGACCCGCTCGCGCACGTCGGCGCGCAGCTCCTCGATGGTGTCGAACTCGCTCGCCATCTGCGCGAAGTCGTCGTCCAGCTCCGGCAGCTCCTTCTCCTTGACCGTGCGGACGGTCACCGCCACCTCGGCGTCACGGCCGGCGAAGTCGCCGCCCACGAGCTGGGTGGTGAAGGTGGTGCTCTCCCCGGCGGCGAGGCCGACCAGGGCCTCGTCCAGCCCCGGCAGGAGCTGCTTGCTGCCGACCTCGTGCGAGATGTTGCTCGCCTGGCCGCCCGGCACGTCCTCGCCGTCGACGGTGGCGTTCAGGTCGATCTGGACGTAGTCGCCCTCCTGGGCGGCGCGCTCGACGGTCTTGAGGGTGGCGAACCGCTCGCGCAGGCCCTTCACCTGCTCGTCGATCTCGCTGTCGTCGATCTGCAGCTCGTCGACGGTCACCTCGACGGTGGCCGGGTCCGGCAGGGTGATCTCCGGGCGCACGTCGACCTCGGCGGTGAAGTTGAGCGAGTCACCGTCGTTGAACTCGGTGATGTCGACCTCTGGGCGACCCAGGGTCTTCAGGTCGTGCTCCCGGACCGCGGCGAGGATGTTCTGCGGGATGGCCTCCTGGATCGCCTCGTTGAGGACGGTCCCCCGGCCCACCCGCTGGTCGATGACGGCGGCCGGCACCTTGCCCCGGCGGAAGCCGGGAACCTGGACCTGCTGGCCGATCTCCCGGTACGCCTTCTTGAGGCTCGGCTCGAGCTCGACGAACGGCACCTCGATGGCGAGCCGCACGCGCGTCGGGCTCAGAGTCTCGACGGTGCTCTTCACAGGCGTACTCCTTGACGGATCTCAGTTGAGTCTGGGCGTGATTCAGCCCATCGAGTGTAGGCGAGCCGGCCGGACGCTCCGGCAGCGCCCGGGCAACCGCGCAAACAGCGATGCCCCGGCGCCCGGCCGCGGACGACAGTCGGGGTGGCGGGATTTGAACCCACGGCCCCTCGCTCCCAAAGCGAGTGCGCTACCAAGCTGCGCCACACCCCGTGGCGACGAGAAGTGTATGCCTTGGGGACCGGTGCGAGGTGTCGGGGCGGGCTCCAACGCGCCGAACCGGCAGCAACCGGGCGCCCTCCCGCGCCGCGCCCACGACCGTCGGGGCCCCGTTGCCGGGCCGGACCCCGGGCCGTCGGGGCGTCGGGGGCGGGCGCGGCGCGTGGGAGAAGCCTTTTGCGCGTCCGGTGGGCGGACCGGGTAGGCTGTCGGCGCGTCCCGGCGGTGTCGGGGCGTACGCGGGCGTAGCTCAATGGCAGAGCTTCAGTCTTCCAAACTGACGGTGCGGGTTCGATTCCCGTCGCCCGCTCCAACAGCCTCCGGCCCAGGTCAGCGGCTGCATCCCGCGATCCTGGGCCGGTCGGCCACTCCTCCGCTTCGATCTTGTGGGCCATCCGTGGGCCATTAGCTGCTCTGGCTGCCCTTGCCTCGGGTCTGCCGGGCGATCCGCCGGTCCATGGCCGAGGCGATCTCACGGTCCCGCTCGCTGGTCGCGTGCTGGTAGATCAACGCCGCACGCATGCTCGCGTGCCCCATTCGCTGGATCAGTTCGCGAGTGCTCGCGCCAGAGGCTGCGGCGAGGATGTTGCCGGTATGGCGCAGGTCATGGAAGTGGAAGCCGGGCAGCCCGAGCGCTGCGACCGTCCGCGTCCACTTGGCCGCACGGCCGAAGTTGCCGGATCGCAGCAGCGCGCCCTTGTCGCCGGTGAAGACCGGGGCGTCAGCGTCGACGGCAGTGAACTCGGCCAGATGCGCCCGCAGGGCTTCCACGGTGGCGGCCGGCAGGGCGACGACCCGGACCCCGGCCGCCGACTTGGGCGGCCCGAATTCCAGGTGACTCCGGAGGGAGCGACTGCCCAGCCGATCGAGCGCCGGTCACTGCGCGAGGAGACCACCAACGGAGTCCTCCGGGACCAGGCCGTCGAGGTACTGCACAAGTGGGCCGACATCCTGCCGTCGCCCGTCGAGCCCAAGTTCTGAGGCAAGTCCGACGTCCTCCGTCGACTGATGGGCGACACTCGTCCGCCAACTGATCTGCGACACCTCAGCACGCTGATCGCGGTAGATGCGGAAGAACCCTGGTGCGCCATGTAGCGGCCGACTCCGTTCTGCCCCTAGCGTGCCCCTGTGGGCGAGGGTCAGAAGAGCCGGAGCATACGTCTATCCAAGATCAAACGCCCCGGAGGCATCTTCTGGTTCGACCTGGAGCCGGTCCGTCAGGACCGTGACGGAACCTGGCTGCGAGGCCTGGCTGGTTCACCATGGGGTGCTCCGCATGACAGTGGCACTCTTCCGATACCGGTCGTGGTTCTCCTCACCGCGGGCCGCCCCTGGGTGGCGTGGTGGGTCGGGGACCCTACTGATCGGCGGCTTGAGATCGACGTCTGCCTCCCGCCGGAGCAGACCGCAGCAGGCTGGCGGTATATCGATCTCGAACTGGACCCAGTGCTCCACGAGCGAGATTCGCGTGTCGAGATCGAAGACTGGGACGAATACGAACAGGCGTGCCGCGACGGCTGGATGAGCGCGGATGACGCCAAGCTCGCACAGTCCACGGCCGAAGATCGGGCCGAGGCACTCCGGCGCCGTGACGAGCCCTGGCAGGAGCGCGGATGGCAGTTGCTCTCTCAGCAGAGGTGAGGACCCGCATGGCGCAAGCTCACCGGCGTGACAGCACCTTGCGTCGGCGGCCATCCTGTCGCCCCTAGCGTGCTGGATCTGTCGCACATCACCTGGCGGAACTGCGTCGCACATCAGCTGTCGGATCACACTGAGGCAAGTCCGAGCACTGCCGAATTCCGCTCTATCACATCAAGGCGGCCCGCAAGCGGGCCGCGCCGGCCCGGCCCCGGCCTGCTGGCGACCTCCGGCCGGCATCGGCCGGGCCGGCCGGCCACGCTTGGGACGACCAGGACTCTGAAGACCTCGGGGCTCTGCCCCGAACCCCGGCCCTCCTCAGAGATCGGCCGGGCGGATCCCCTCATCGGGCACCACAAGGGCTACCAGCCTCCCTGGACGGTCTGGCGACTGCCCGACGAGGAGATCCTCAGCAAACCGGTTGTGCCCTTGTCGATTCGCTGTCCCATCCATCAGGCAGGCCTGGGCTGGGCCAGGAAGGATCCGAGCGAAAGTTGACGTAGGTCCCGTCGAATGGATAAGCACCTTCCTCGGCCAGCTTGATCAAGCGCATGCCTTCCTGCCGCGCGGCATCCGCTGCCTCGGCATCGGGGTAGAGAGGGTGACCGATGCGAGCGGCAAGCTCGTCTTCATCCTTCCACTGCCGGTTGCCACGCGGATCTATGACGACGTCAAGCAGCAGGTCGGTCGTGTCCACGCTGCTGTCACGCCGAAAGTAGGGCGTCTCAACGTTGACATACCACCCCACGAAGGCGCTTTCCTTGTAGAACCACCAGATCGAGTGCCAGGCTCCGGGTGGCATCAGCACCAGGATGTCGTAATCACGCCAGGCCTTGCGTACGAGTTGAGGCTGGCGCATCTGATCGACGGGCAGCTGATGTTGTGTCTTCCCATCGGCGTCAACCAAGGTGGCAAACTCGCTGCCGACGGGCTTCCAGAGCAGCAGCCCCGCGTCGTCATCGCTGACGACCCGCATTGGCTGGACGTGGGTACAGAGGTTGGCCCGCACATGCCTACGAAGCAGAGTCTGACCGTAAGTGAAGGGCATCCGGGACTGTAGTCCCGGAGTCCGCACGGGCCATCTGTGGGCCAGTAACCGTGGCGCGCAGCGGTCACGACCGGGCACGAGAAGCAGCCCGGACGGCCGCCGGTGGCAGGCGTTTCGGACATCGCGACCGGTCGAGGACGCTCTTCCAAACTGACGGTGCGGGTTCGATTCCCGTCGCCCGCTCCACGAACTCCGGCCCAGGCGATCGGCGCTCCCGCCGAGCCTGGGCCGCTCTCGTTCCTCGGGTGGTCGGCGGACGTCGAGGACGGGGTGATCGGTGCCGCGCCGGCGGGCGCGGGCTGCGTACGATGCGCTGCGGCATCCCTCGTCGACGTGGAGGTATCGACCGGTGGCAGACCAGCAGGACGGGTTCGCCCTCGGCGTCGACCTCGGCACGTCCAACACGGTGGCGGTGCTGCGCCGGCCGGACGGCCGGACCCGGCCGCTGCTGGTGGACGGGCACCCGATCCTCCCCTCCGGGGTGTACGCCGACGCCGACGGCCGGCTGCACGTCGGCCGGGACGCGCAGCGGCTGGCGCAGGTCGACCCGGCCGGCTACGAGCCGAACCCGAAGCGCCGGGTGGACGACGAGACCGTCGAGCTGGGCGGCCGGGCGTACCCCCCGGCGGAGCTGCTGGCCGCGACGCTGCACGTGGTGGCCGAGTCGGCGGTGGCGACGACCGGTTTCCTGCCCCCGGCGGTGGTCACCTACCCGGCGGCCTGGTCGGCCCCGCGCCGGCAGGTGCTGCACGAGGCGCTGGCGCTGGCCGGCTGGCCCACGGCGGCCGAGCACACCCTGTCCGGGCCGATCGCGCCCGGCACCCGCCTGCTGCGCGAGCCGGTGGCCGCCGCCCGCTACTACACCCAGGTGCTGCGCCGGCCGGTGCCGGTGGGCGGAGCGGTCGCGGTGTTCGACTTCGGCGGCGGGACCCTCGACGTGGCGGTGGTCCGCAACGAGGGCGCCGACCCGTGGGGCGACTCCGGCTTCACCGTCGTCGCCGACGGCGGCGTGCCCGACCTCGGTGGGCTGGACCTGGACGCCGCCCTGGTGCAACGGCTCGGCGAACTGGTCGCCCCGGCGCACCCCGAGCGGTGGGCACGGCTGACCGACCCCGGGACCACCACCGACCGGCGGGACCGGCAGCAGCTCTGGGACGACGTACGCGGGGCGAAGGAGATGCTCTCCCGGGCCGAGGTCGCGCCGGTGGCCGTACCGGGGGTGGCGGCGGCGTTCCGGTTGACCCGGGAGGACCTGGAACGGCTCGCCGCTCCCCTGCTGGCCCGGGCCGTCGCCGCGACCCGGGACGTCGTCGCCGCGGCCGGGCTGACCCCCGGGCAGCTGGCCGGGCTCTTCCTGGTCGGCGGATCGTCCCGGATGCCGCTGGTGGCCCGGATGCTGCACGCCGAGCTGGGCGTCGCGCCGACCGTGCTGGAACAGCCGGAACTGCCGGTCGCCGAGGGGGCGTTGACCGACCTGCCGCTGCCCCGGCAGGCCCGCCCGGCGGGCGCGATCCCGCCGCCACCCGTGGTGCCGCCGCCCGCCGCCCCGCCCGGCACTCCGCCCGAGCTCGCCCCCGGCCCGCACGGCACCCGGCCCGAACCGGCCGCCGGGCCGCACGGCACCCGGCCGGAGCCGGTGCCCGCCGGACCGCACGGCACCCGGCCCGAGCCGGTGCCCGCCGTCGGCCCGCAGGGCACCCTGGCCGCCGTGCCCGGCCACACCCTGGCCGCCGCGCCCGCGGGGCACGTCCCGCCGGCGCCGACCGCCGGGGCCGCACCGGGGTACGCCGCACCGCCCGCCGGGAACGTGCCCGGCTGGCACCCGCCCGCCTCGGCGCCGCCGGCGTCACCCGGGCACGGCGCGCCGGGCGTACCCGCTCAGGGCGGCCCGGGGCGGCCCGGCGTACCCGGGTCGGGGTCGCCGGTCTCCCCCGTGGCCGGCGCGACCCGACGCGGCCGGCGGGGTCTGTGGATCGCGGCCGGCGCGGGCCTCGCGCTGGCCGGTGTGGTGGCCGCGACGGTGCTCTGGGTGATCCGGGACCGCTACCCGGCGCTGGAGTTCCGCACCCTGACGGAGGTGGCCCGGCCGGCGGCGGGGGCGGAGCGGCCGACGGCGATGTTCACCTCGGTGCTCGACGACCGCGCCTACCTCGCCCACCAGCGCGACGACGACCGGCTGGAGGTGGTGTCGGTGGACGCCGACACCGGCCGGCAGCGCTGGCGGGTGGACACCCGCACCGGCGCGGACCGGTGGGACGGCATCCGGGCCCTGCCGGGTGCGGTCGCGCTGCTCGCCGACGCCAACGGCGACAGCACCCCGCGCGACCTGGTGGTGCTCGACGCCGGCTCCGGTGAGGAGCGCTGGCGGCACAGCGTCCGGGGCGACGACGAACTGTTCCTCGGCCGGGACACGGTGGTGTGGCTGGACCGGACCGGCGGCCGGCTGGTCGGGCTGCGGCTGAGCGACGGCACGCAGCGGTGGCACCAGGACAACCCGCGCACCGACTACGGCGCCCGTACCCGGGTGCTGCCGGTCGGCACCGAGGAGGCGCTGGGCGGCCCCGCCGACGTCGGCGGCGCGCCCCGGGCCCCCTGGCTCGGCGACACGGCCCGGCTGGTGCAGGTGGGCGCGGACCGCTCGGTCCGGGTGATCGACATGGACAGCGGCAAGGTGCTGCGCAGCCGACCGAACGTCGCCGACGTCGACGACCCGGTGGCGGCCCGCGACGACCGGCTGTACGTCACCGAGGACACCCGGCTGCTCTCCTACGACCTCGGCAACCTCGGCGAGCCGTCGGTGCTCTACACCGCGCCGGACGACCGGCGCCGGGTGAAGACGCTGGTCGCCTGCGGCGAGCACCGGGCCTGCCTGCTGGAGTCGCCGTCCGGCGAGGCGGAGCGGACCGAGGTGGTGGTGGCCACCGAGGGCAAGGGCAGCCGGCGCTGGGCCGCGCCGAAGGCCACCGGGCTCGTCCCGCTGGGCGAGCACCTGATCGCCGAGCGGGACTACCCGCGCACCTTCACCCTCTTCGACGCCGACGGCAGGGCGCTGCTGCGCGACCGGGACGGCGTGGCGGGCCGGGTGGACGCCGGGAACCTGCTGGTCTTCGCCGACGCGCCGAGCAGCGTCGAGGACGACCGCAGCCTCGCCGGGGTGTCGGCGGCGGGCGCGCTGACCGAACTGGGCGAGCTCAAGGACGTCCGCAGCGAGTCCTGCTCGTGGAACACCGAGGTGATCGCCTGCGGCGCGAAGAAGGACTTCGTGCTGTACCGGTTCGTGGACTGAGTTCGTGGACTGAGCCGGGCTGCGCGGGGCGGCCGGCGGCACGTCACCCGGCGACGCCGAGGTCGCGGAAGACCGCCAGGGCCGAGGGGTCGTCGATGGTGGCGGGCACCGGCTCGTCGCGCCCCTCCACCAGGCCCCGCATGGTCCGGCGCAGGATCTTGCCGGAGCGGGTCTTCGGCAGGGCCGGCACCACGGTCACCCGGCGGAACGCGGCCACCGGCCCGATCCGCTGCCGCACCAGCGCCACCAGTTCGGCGGCGAGGGTGTCCGGGTCGACGTCGACGCCCGCCTTGAGCACCACGTACCCGCTGGGCACCTGGCCCTTGAGCTGGTCGGCGACGCCGATAACCGCGCACTCGGCCACCGCCGGGTGCCCGGCCAGCACCTCCTCCATCGCCCCGGTGGAGAGCCGATGCCCGGCCACGTTGATCACGTCGTCGGTGCGGCCCATCACGTACAGGTAGCCGTCGGTGTCGAACCGGCCGCCGTCGCCGGTGAGATAGCAGCCGGGGAAGGCGCTCAGGTAGGAGCGGACGTACCGCTCGTCGTCGCCCCAGAGGGTGGGCAGGCAGCCCGGGGGCAGCGGCAGCCGGATCACGATCGCGCCGTCCGTGCCGGCCGGCACCGGCGCTCCCCGGCCGTCCACCACCCGGACGTCGTAGCCGGGGACGGGCACCGAGGGCGAGCCGGGCTTCAGCGGCATCGGCTCCAGCCCGCGCAGGTTCGCCGCGACCGGCCAGCCGGTCTCGGTCTGCCACCAGTTGTCCACCACCGGCACGCCGAGCCGCTGCGACGCCCAGGCGAAGGTGTCCGGGTCGAGCCGCTCACCGGCGAGGAAGAGGGTGCGCAGGCTCGACAGGTCGTACCGGCCGATCAGGTCGCCGGCCGGGTCCTGGCGGCGGATCGCCCGGATCGCGGTGGGCGCGGTGAACAGCGCGGCGACCCGGTGCTGGGCCACCACCCGCCAGAGCGCCCCGGCGTCCGGGGTGCCGACCGGTTTGCCCTCGTAGAGCACGGTGGTGGCGCCGGTGAGCAGCGGCCCGTAGACGATGTAGGAGTGGCCGACCACCCAGCCGACGTCGGAGGCGGCCCAGAAGACGTCGCCCGGTGAGATGCCGTACACGTTCGTCATCGACCAGCGCAGCGCCACCGCGTGCCCGCCGTTGTCCCGGACCACGCCCTTCGGCCGGCCGGTGGTGCCGGAGGTGTAGAGCACGTAGAGCGGGTCGGTCGCGGCGACCGGGACGCAGTCGACGGGTTCCGCCCCGTCCAGCGCCTCGTCCCAGGTGAGGTCCCGGCCCGGGGTGAGCGGGGCGGGGTGCTGCGGGCGCTGCACGATCACGCAGTGGGCGGGGCGGTGCTCCGCCTCCTCCAGCGCGGCGGCGAGGATCGGGTGGTACGGCACGATCCGGTCCACCTCGATGCCGCAGGAGGTGGCGACGACCACCGTCGGGCGGGCGTCGTCGAGGCGTACCGCCAGCTCGTGGGCGGCGAAGCCGCCGAAGACCACCGAGTGGACCGCGCCGATGCGGGCGCAGGCCAGCATCGCGACCACCGCCTCGGGCACCATCGCCAGGTAGAGCAGCACCCGGTCGCCGCGCCCCACGCCGAGCCGGCGCAGCGCCCCGGCGAACCGGGCCGTGGCGTCACGCAGTTCGGCGTAGGTGTACGTGCTGACCGTGCCGGTGACCGGGCTGTCGTGGATCAGCGCCGGTTGGTCGCCCCGGCCGGCGGCCACGTGCCGGTCCAGCGCGTTGTGGCAGGTGTTCAGCTCGGCGTCGGGGAACCACCGGTACAGCGGCGCCGTGCTGTCGTCGAGGATCCGCCGCGGTGGCCGGTGCCAGTCGACGTCCGCCGCCGCGTCCCGCCAGAAGCCCTCCGGGTCGGCGATGCTCCGCTCGTACGCCTCTCGATACGCGCCCATGGCGACATGCTCGACGCCCCGGGCGGGCCGGCACGACGGCCGGTCGGTCCCGCTGCGCCGGAAGGACCGCTGGCGTCGCCGAGCGGCGGGTGCCGCGTCGTTTTCACCCGGTACGTCAGGGGTACCGCTGGGTTCATGGAGACGAACACGAAGGCGTACCTGGTCGGTGGTCCCTGCGACGGCAGCAGCCGGGAGGCGGGCGACGCCCTGCTGGAGGTCGAGCTGGACGGCATGATCCACCGCTACGTGCGCACCACGAAGCAGCACGGTGACGACGGCACGGTCTACAACTACGACGGCATGGTCGCCCCGGGCGGTGGCGAGCCGGGCGTCGAGGACCCGGCGGCCCGGGTGGCCTCCCCGAAGGCGGACGCGGAAGGGCACGACGCCCGCTCCTGACCGGGCGGGACGGGCGCGGACGCGCGGGACCGGTGCGCCGGCGACGGAGTGACCGTCGGTGGCGCACCGGTCCGTTTCGCGCGCCCCGGCCGTCGGGGCGGCCCGGCGGGACGGGCGCGACCGGCCGGGGCGGGCGGCTCAGCCGCCGAGGCTGGCGGCGGCCGAGGCGATCTGCGGGGCGAAGGTGCTCACCTGGGTGTAGACGCCCGGGTAGTTGGGGCGGGCGCAGCCGTTGCCCCAGCTGACGATGCCGACCTGGATCCACGCGTTGTTGGCGTCCCGGCGGAACATGGGGCCACCGGAGTCGCCCTGGCAGGTGTCCACCCCGCCGCCGGCGTAGCCGGCGCAGATCTCCTCGGCCGGGATGAGGTCCCCGCCGTACGAGGCGGCACAGCTCGCGTCGCTGACGAACGGCACGTTGGCCTTGAGCAGGTACCGCTGCTGCGCGCCGCCCTCGCGGGCCGCGCCCCAGCCGGCGACGGTGAAGGTGCCGCTGTCGTACGCGGTGGTGGTGGCGATGCGCAGGGTGGACAGGCTGGTGACCGGGGTGGCGAGCCGGATGAGCGCCCAGTCCTTGCCGCTGCCGTTGTAGCCGGGGGCCCGGTAGACGTAGTTGGACCGGACCTGGATCCGGCTGCTCGACTGGAGGTCGACCACGCCGAGGGTCGCGGTGATGCTGGTGTTCGTCCCGGTGCGGCCCACGCAGTGGGCGGCGGTGAGCACCAGGCGGGGGCTGTAGAGGGCCCCGCCGCACCCCATCGAGAGCCGGACCATGAACGGGAACTCGCCCTGCGCGGCCCGGGTGCCGCCGACGACGTACGGGGTGACGTCGCTGGTGGGCGCGGCGGTGGCCGGGGCGGCCAGCACCAGGGATCCGGCGGTCACCGCCACCATCGCGGCGGCCATCCGGCCGATGAGTCTGCGCCAACGGTTCACTGGGGGCCTCCAACCTTCGGCGGCGCACCCGGGGAAGCGCGCCGGTTCGTTGGCGGGAGCCTAGAACCGGACATCGACGAACTTCAACATACTGTTGTGATCATACGACGGCCGCCGCAGCCGGCGGGTCGACCGGCCCGGACACGGATGAACCTGCTCCGGCGGGGTATGACAGCCGCCGCCCTGGAGGAGAACGACCGGCGTCGCGGCAGACCCGCGACCGGACGCGCGGGCGGGCCCGGCACACGCCGACCCGCCCGCCCGTACCGCCGGCGGCGGAGCGTCAGCTGCCGGTGATGAAGTTCCAGAAGCGGACGACCCACGCGGTCTGCTGCAGGTAGGCGACCCCGACGCCGACCAGGAAGACCGCCGTCACCAGGTGCGCGCCGCGCGCGCTGCGCCGGATCCGCCCGAGCTGCCGCTCCCAGATCACTCGGCCCAGCAGCCGGGCGAGGAAGAACAGCCCGACCGCGACGAGCAGGCTCAACACGAAGGTCAGCAGCGGCGCGCCCAGGTTGCCCCGGCCGGAGATGGCCCAGATCCCCCAGCACACGAACGCGAAGAGCGCCCCGGCGACGCTCCACTCCCGGCCCTGCCGCCACTGGGCGACGTACCAGCTCATCGGCCGGCGGGGCGACTCGGACCCGGACCAGGCGTGCTCGTCGTGCCCCACCGCCGGGAACTGCTCGGTACGGGGCGTGCGACGCTGCCCGACCGAGGCGACGCCCCGGCGGAACGCGTCCCGCTGCGGCGGCACCCCGACACCGGGCTGCGGCGGCACCTCGACGGTCCGCTCGGCCCACGGCTGTGTCTGGTCTGCCATCTCGTCGTCCTCCCCCTGACCGGTACCGGCCTCCGCCTACGAGGGTAGCCAGCCGGCAAAGGGGTCGCCGTCCCCACGATGATCGGATAGACAGGTCCGGTGACCGACCCCGCACCCACCGTGGTGGTACCCCGGCCCGACGACTTCGACGACATCGCCGAACTGCTCGGCGACGCCTTCCACGATCCCTACGACCCCGAGTCGCGCGAGGCCGCCCGGGGTGTCTTCGAGCCGGACCGGGCACTGCTGGTCCGCGACGCGGGGACCGCCGTGGCGCACGCCGCCGCGTTCACCCGCACGCTCAGCGTGCCCGGGGCGACCGTGCCGGCCGCGCACGTGACCATGGTGGCGGTGGCGACCACGCACCGCCGCCGGGGCCTGCTCCGCACGCTGATGCACCGGCAGCTGCGGGAGCTCCACGACGCCGGCCGGGAACCGGTCGCCGTGCTCTGGGCCAGCGAGGGGCGGATCTACCCCCGGTTCGGCTACGGCCTGGCCGTGCAGCGCCTCACCCTGGACTGCCCGGCCACCACCGAGCTGCGGCTGCCGGAGCCGACGTCCGCCGCGGGCACGCTGCGCCTGGCCGCGCCGGCGGCGGTGCAGCCCGAGCTGGCCCGGCTGTACGACCGGCTGCGCGTCGAGCGCCCCGGCTGGTCGGACCGGGACGAGCGCTGGTGGCGGTACGTGCTCTGCGACCCGCCCGGTGCGCGTGACGGCGCGACCGCGCGCCGGGCGCTGCTGTACGAGGGGCCGGACGGGCTGGACGGGTACGCGCTCTGGCGCAGCAGACCGGAGTGGCAGCGGACCGGGCCGACCGGGCTGGTCCAGGTCGACGAGGTGGTGGCCGCCGACCCGGACGCGTACCTGGCGATCTGGCGGACGCTGCTCTCGGTCGACCTGACCCGGCGGCTCTCCTACTTCCGGGCCGCCGTGGACGACCCGCTGCTGCGCCTGGTCAACGAGCCGCGCCAGCTCGGGCCACAGCTGATGGACGCGCTCTGGGTACGGCTGGTCGACGTCCCCGCCGCGCTGGCCGCCCGCCGGTACGCCACGGCGGTTGACGTGGTGGTCGAGGTGACCGACCCGCTGCTGCCGGAGAACACCGGCCGCTGGCGGCTCACCGGCGGTCCGCAGGGCGCGGCGTGCGCCCGCACGGACGACCCGGCGGAGCTGGCCTGCGACGTGCGCTGCCTCGGCGAGCTCTACCTCGGCGGGGCCGGGCTGACCGCGCTGGCCGCCGCGGGCCGGGTGCGGGAGCTGCGTCCCGGCACGCTCGCCGCCGCCGGCCCGGCCTTCGGCTGGCACCGCGCCCCGGCGCCGATGGACATCTTCTGAGCCGGGCCCGACCCCGGGGCGGTACGGTCGGCTGATGGCGGATGTGGAGCGCCGGCGACGCCGGCTGCGGCACCAGCCCGACGCCGCGACCGGGGAGGGCGACGGCCCGAGCGCGGTCACGGCCGAGGTGCACGACCAGACGCCCGCCCCACGGGCCCGCCGGGGCCCGACGGGCGACGAGGGCGAGCGGGGGCTGCGGGGCCTGGTGGGCTCCGGGTCGTCGCAGGTGGGCGTCCGCGCGGCGATGCGGGCCCGGGACGCCGCCCGGCCGAGCGAGGAGGACCTGGCCGAGGCCGAGGCCCGACTGGTGATCATCCGACGGAACTGGGTGCCCCGGGAGGAGCTGCCCCGCTCCGGTCGGTGACCCGACCGGCCCCGGGGGGCCGGCCGGGTCGCGGGGTCAGGGCAGTTCGGGAAGCTCGCGGGTGCGCTCGTACGCGGCGACCTGCTCGATCCGGCGGGAGTGCCGCTCGTTGCCGGAGAACGGGGTGGTGAGGAACGCCTCGACGATGGCGGTCGCCTCGTCCAGGGTGTGCTGGCGGGCGCCGACGGCCACCACGTTGGCGTCGTTGTGCTCCCGGCCGAGCTGGGCGGTGTCGATGTTCCAGGCCAGCGCGGCGCGGACGCCGGCGACCTTGTTCGCGGCGATCTGCTCGCCGTTGCCGGAGCCGCCGATGACCACCCCGAGGCTGCCCGGGTCGTCGACCACCCGCTGGCCGGTGTGCAGGCAGAAGGCCGGGTAGTCGTCGTCCGGGTCGAAGGCGTGCGGGCCGACGTCGACCACCTCGTACCCCTGCTTGGCCAGATGGTTGGCCAGGTGCACCTTCAACTCGAAACCGGCGTGGTCGGATCCCAGGTAGACGCGCATACCGCGCAGTCTGTCAGGCCGTCTCCCGGCACGCCGAGCGGGCGGCGTGCCGGGGCGGATTCGTCACACGACTCAGCGGGACAGCTCGGCGACGACCAGGCCGCCGCGCGCCTTCGGGGTGAACCAGGTGCTCTTGCGCGGCATCTTCTCCCGCGCCAGGTTCACCGCGACGAAGTCGTCCACGGTCACCGGGGCGATGAGGACGGCCAGCTCGGCCCGGCCGGCGTCGACCTCACCGGTGAGCCAGCTCGCCGGGTAGTCGCCGCCGACGTAGGTGATCCGCTTGTCGCCCGGATCGAGGCCGAGCGCCTCGCGCAGCAGCAGCCGCTCGACCAGGGCGTGGTCGAGGTTCTCCAGCCGGCCGGCGCCGCCGTCGTGCGGCAGCCGGACCGCGTACCCCTGGCCGGCCAGGCGGAGGTGGACGGTGCCACCGGCCGCCGGGACCTCGACCGGGTCGTCGATCTCGGTGATCTGCGCGCCGGCGGCGCGGAGCCGGTCGAGCAGCTCGGCCGGGGTGGTGGTCAGCTCGCTGACCAGCCGGTTGTAGGGCTGGATCGCGACCGACGCCGGGGTGGTGACCACGGCGAGGAAGCGCGGCAGGCCACCGGTCTGCGCGGCCAGGCTGCGGTGGTTGCCGTCGGCGACCACCAGCTCGCCGCCACCGGCCAGCGCGGTCAGCGCGTCCTGCTCCGGGCCCGGACCGAGCAGCCAGATGGCGTGCGTGCGCCCGGCCTGGTCGGTGTCGGTCGCGGCCGGCGCCCCGGCCGCGTCGGTCGCCGCGGCGAGGGCGGCGTGCAGCTCGTCGCCCCGCCCGGTCTGCAGCAGGAGTACGGGCGAGAGCAGGTGCCCGAGCGCCTCGGCGAGCGCCACCCGCTCCCGGACCTTCGCGATGAAGACGTCCTCGTTGCGGATGACCAGGCCGGGCTCGTCGGCGCTGGTGGAGATCTGGTCGGTGTCGACCATCGCGAAGAGGCCGTACGCCGGCTCCTCCCCCGGCGCGCTGATCCGGTAGAGGACCACGGCCTGCTCGGCCGGGGTGTAGCTGCCGTCGGCCTTCGCCTCGGCGAGCCGGGCCACCGCGTCGGGGAGCGCGTCGAGGAAGGACTTCCCGAGGCTCTCCGGCGCCCGGTGGGGCATCTCGATGCCGAGGGCACTGTGCGGGTTCGCCTCGATGATCGCGGTGATCTCCGCGTCGTCGGCGAACTCGTCGTAGTTCTGCGCGCCGGTGCCGCCAGTGGTGATCCAGGCCCGGGCGATCGGATGCACGACCGTCATGGGAGGTGACGCTACCGGCGTCGGCCGCCCGGGCGACGCGGACCCCGCGCCGGGTCCACCAGATGAACCGCTCACCCGTGCTCGACCTGGTCCCTGCTGCGCCGGTGCCGCCCGGCCGGACCGGACGCCGGCCGGCGGACCGGGCCGGAGTGCGGCGGCCGGGCCGGCACGGTGGCGGGCGGGGTGGCGCGGGAGGTGATCGGGACCCGGGCGACGCCGACCACGATCGGCGGGGCGAGCAGGTGGACCATGTCGTCGGGCAGGTGCGGCCCGACCGTGGGCCAGCGGCAGTCGTCGACCGACCAGTACGTGGCGTCGCCGACCACCTCCTCCCCGGTCGGCAGGTCGTCAGCGGGCGGGCGGCGGTGCTTGGCCATCGGGTGTCAGCCTCCGGGTCGGCCGGATGCGGCCGCGGCGGGCCGCTGCGGGGGACACCGGGTCAAACGACCCCGCCACCGGTCGGGTGACGTGCGCGCCGGCGCCTGGAATCGGCACACCCGGGGCAGGAGCCGTGCCGGGGAGCCCGCCCGGGCGGAGAGTCACGCCCGACCGGGCGGGGCCACGTGCTCGCCCCGACGGTCAGTCGAACATCGGGCCGATCTCGCGGGAGCGCTTCAGCTCGTAGAAGCCGGGGGTGCCGGCGACCAGCAGCACGCCGTCCCAGAGCCGGCCGGCCGCCTCGCCCTTGGGCGCCGGGGTGATCACCGGGCCGAAGAAGGCCACCGTGCCGCCGTCCGGACCGGGGGCGTGCACGACCGGGGTGCCGACGTCCGTGCCGACCGGCCGCATGCCCGCCTCGTGGCTGGCCCGCAGCGCCTCGTCGTACGCGGTGGATCCGGCGGCGTCGGCGAACGAGGCGTCCAGCCCGACGTCGGTGAGCGCCCCGACGATCATCTCCCGGCCGAGCGGCTCCTTGCCGAGGTGGATCCGGGTGCCCATGGCGGTGTAGAGCTTCGCCAGCGTCTCGGCGCCGTGCGCCTGCTCCACGGCGATGCAGACCCGCACCGGGCCCCAGCCCTGGCGCATCAGGTCGACGTACTCCTCGGGCAGCTCCCGGCCCTCGTTGAGCACCGACAGGCTCATCACGTGGAAGCGGATCGCCACGTCCCGGACCTGCTCCACCTCCAGCAGCCAGCGGGAGGTGATCCACGCCCACGGGCAGAGCGGATCGAACCACATGTCGACAGTGGCACGCTCGGTCACGGTGAGGTCCCTTCACGACGGGAGCGCCGACGGCACCGACGCCCTCTGATTCCCGATCCTCACCCCGACAACCATCGACCGTTCAACGAATGAGAGCGTGACCTCGACCACCGAGGGGCGTCGGTGCATGGAAGACTCGGCTCGGGCCGGCCACCACGAGCGGCCGGCGGGCTGGCGCAGCCGCGAGGCGGCGAGAGTGGGATGGAGACGAACAGTGCCGGGAGTGCGCAACCTGACCCAGGTCGAGGCCACCGAGCGGGCCCGCCTGCTCGACGTGACCGGGTACGACATCAGCCTGGACCTGTCCACCGCGGTGCAGGCCGACGGCCGCACCTTCCGGTCGGTGACCGAGGTCCGGTTCCGTTGCACCGAGCCGGGCGCCAGCACCTTCATCGAGGCCGCCGCCGAGTCGGTGCGGTCGGCGACGTTGAACGGCGCGCCCGTCGACCTCTCCGGCTGGTCGGCCGAGAAGGGGCTGACCCTCACCGGGCTGGCCGCCGATAACACCCTCGTCGTGGACGCGGACTTCGCGTACTCCAACAGTGGGCAGGGCCTGCACCGCACGGTGGACCCGGTCGACGGGGAGACCTACCTCTACAGCCAGTTCGAGACGGCCGACGCGCAGAAGGTCTTCGCCTGCTTCGACCAGCCCGACCTGAAGAGCGTCTACACCTGGCACGCCACCGTCCCGGAGCACTGGCGGGTGGTGTCCAACATGCCGGTGGAGCGCGAGGAGCCGGCCGGCGAGGCGCTCAAGACCGTGCACTTCACCGAGTCGGCGCGGATGAGCACGTACATCACCGCGCTCTGCGCCGGGCCGTACCACGAGGTGCGCGACAGCCACGACGGCATCGACCTGGGCGTGTTCTGCCGGGCCTCGATGGCGCCGCACCTGGACTCCGACGACCTGTTCCTCATCACCAAGCAGGGCTTCGACTTCTTCCACGAGCAGTTCGGGGTGCGCTACCCGCTGCCCAAGTACGACCAGCTCTGGGTGCCGGACTTCAACGCCGGCGCGATGGAGAACTTCGGCTGCGTGACCCACGCCGAGTCGCACTACCTGTTCCGCTCGCAGGTCACCGACTTCGAGTACGAGCAGCGGGCCAACACGATCCTGCACGAGCTGGCGCACATGTGGTTCGGTGACCTGGTCACCATGCGCTGGTGGAACGACCTGTGGCTCAACGAGTCGTTCGCCGAGTGGGCCAGCCACTGGTGCAACACCCACGCCACCCGCTTCTCCGAGGCGTGGACGACGTTCCTGTCGATCCGCAAGAACTGGGGCTACCGGCAGGACCAGCTCTCCTCCACCCACCCGGTCTACTGCGAGATGCCGGACCTGGAGGCGGTCGAGGTCAACTTCGACGGCATCACGTACGCCAAGGGCGCCAGCGTGCTCAAGCAGCTCGTGGCGTACGTCGGCGAGGAGCCGTTCCTGGCCGGCCTGCGCGCGTACTTCGGCAAGCACGCCTGGGGCAACGCCACCTTCGACGACCTGCTCACCGAACTGGAGACCGCCTCCGGCCGCGAGCTGCGCAAGTTCGCCGCGCAGTGGCTGGAGACCGCGCAGGTCAACACGCTGCGCCCCGAGGTGACGATCGGCGCGGACGGCGCGTACGAGCGGGTGCTGGTGCGCCAGGAGGCGCCGGCCGGGCACCCGACGCTGCGTACCCACCGCATCGGCGTCGGCCTGTACGACCTGACCGACGGGCGGCTGGTCCGCCGGGAGCGGGTCGAGGTGGACGTCACCGGAGACCGGACCGAACTCTCCGTCCTGCACGGCAAGCCGGCCGCGGACGTGCTGCTGCTCAACGACGACGACCTGACGTACACGAAGCTGCGGCTCGACGAGCGGTCGATGTCCACGGTGGTGCAGCACATCGGCGGCTTCGAGTCGTCGCTGGCCCGGGCGCTGTGCTGGACGGCCGCCTGGGACATGGTCCGGGACGCCGAACTCTCCGCCCGCGACTACGTCGCGCTGGTGCTGGCCGGGCTGCCCGCCGAGACCGACATCAACCTGGTCACCGCGACCCTGCGCCAGGCGAGCACCACCCTCACCTACTACGCCGACCCGGAGTGGGCGCCGACCGGCTGGGCGCAGCTGGCCCGCACCGCGCGGGCGACGCTGGCGGCGGCCGAGCCGGGCAGCGGCTTCCAGCTCGCCTGGGCGCGCGCGTACGCCTCGGCGGCCCGCTCGGCGGAGGACCTGGCGACGCTGCGCGGCTGGCTGAACGGCAACGACGTGCCGGCCGGGCTGACCATCGACACCGAACTGCGCTGGACGATCCTCGAGGCGCTGGTGGCCAACGGGGCGGCCGGCCCGGACGAGATCGAGGCCGAGCTGGCCGGCGACCGGACGGCCAGCGGCGAGCGGGAGGCCGCGTACGCGCACGCGCTGGTGCCGACCCCGGAGAACAAGGCGGCGGTGTGGGCGCAGCTGACCGGGCCGGAGGCGCTGCCGAACTGGCGTAACCGGGCGCTGTTGCAGGGCTTCACCCACGCGGCGCAGGTGGAACTGACCGCGCCGTACCGGGAGCGGTACTTCGCCACCGTGGCGCAGGTCTGGGCGCAGCGCGACAGCGAGCCGGCGCAGGAGTTCGTGCAGCTCGCCTACCCCGCCTACCTGGTGGAGGAGGAGACGGTGGCGGCCACCGACGCCTGGCTGGCGCAGGACGGGCACCCGGCGTCGCTGCGCCGGCTGGTCGCCGAGGGCCGCGACGGCGTGGTCCGCGCGCTGCGCGCCCGCGCCCGGGACGCGCAGACCGCCTGACAGGGGTACGCGGCCGGGGCCGGCGTGGGCGGGAGCCCGCGCCGGCCCCGGCCGTTGTCGTGTGCTGAGGAGGTGGACGGCGGCACGACCGGTCGACGAAGCCCCCGCTCTACGCCGAGGCCGGCATCCCGCACGACTGGCGCGTCGAGCGGGGCGACTTCGGCGCCGTGGTCCACCGCTACGAACTGGTCAAGGACGTGCACCACAACCTCGTCGGCACGGTCGGGCCGGACGATCCGGTGCAGATCGACGCGCCGTGGCCGATGCGGCTCGATCCGAGCGCCTGGCCCCGCTGACCCGGGGGCACGAGGAAGCCCGGCCCGCGCGTGGCGCGGACCGGGCTCCGTCGTACGAGGTGTGCGGGCTCAGCCCTTGCCGGCGTGGCTGGCGAGCTGGTCGAGGCCCTGGATGATGCCGCCGGCCAGGTCGCCGCCGCCGAACGCCGCCACCATGGACAGCGCGGCGAGCTTGGCGTACGTGTCGGGGATCCGCTTGCGGGCCTGCCGACCGGTGACGATCTCCAGCTGGCGCTGGTTGGGCGACACGGCGACCAGCACCGACCGGTCCGGCTCGGCGAGCTGGCGGTGCAGCCGCTCGGCGTGCTCGCGGATCGGCTCGTCGAGGCCGCCGACGTAGACCGAGAAGACCAGGCCGGTGCCCTGGTCGGCCAGGCGCAGCGCCTCGTCGATGCGGAGCAGCTGACGGGTCGAGAACGGCCCGTCCAGCACCTCGGGCGGGGTCCCCGTCCCGGCCTCGGCCCGCTTCTCACCAACGGTCACTTGCGCCTCCGGTTCCACCGGCCGGCGCCTCGACGCCGGCCTGCTCCTGCTTGCGGCTGCTCAACGCCGGTGCCTGCGCGCCCGCGGCCAGCGCGGTGCCGGCCGAGTCGGCCAGCTGCTCCGGGCGACCCAGGAACCAGACCGGCGTGAAGTCGAACGGGCGACCCGGCCGGTAACGCTTGGCGCCGCCGCCGCTGCCGCGGTTGCCGGCGAAGACCAGCCCGGCGATCACCAGCACCACCGCCGCGGGGATGCCGGCGAAGATCAGCGCAGTCTCAGTGACAGACAATCCCAACGCCCCCAGGCGGAAAGAGAGACCAGAGCATCCGGTTCGGAAGGACGATCATGGCGTCGACCCCCCGACTCCGCTGCCATTCACGTTAGCGGAGTCGACGCCCCGCCAGATTGCGGGGTGCCGATCCCACCCGTCACTACAGTGTTCCAGTTGCGCGGCGGCAGCGATCAGCCGGGCGTCGTCGCCGTAGCGACCGGTCAACAGCACTCCGACGGGCAGGTCCGTCGCGGTCCGCCCGATCGGCAGCGAGACGGACGGCTGGCCCGTGACGTTGAAGACGGCGCAGAACGGCGAGAACCGCCGCTGCCGGTCGAAGTCGGCGGCCGGGTCGCAGGCGCCGGTGAACCAGCCCACCGGCGCCTGCGGCGCGGCCAGGGTGGGGCAGAGCAGCAGGTCGCAGCCGGCCGAGCGACGGGCGCCGACGCGTACCTGGGCCTGGATCTCGCCAAGGGTGGCCATCAGCGCGCCGGCGCCGACCGCCGCGCCCCGGGCCCGTAGGTGGCGGGTCAACGGCAGGAGCAGGGCCTCCCGCTCGGGCGGCACCGGGGCGAGCGCCAGCACGTACCAGAGGGTCTCGAAGAGCGGCCAGACCGCGGGGCCGAGGGGCGGGGGCACCTCGACCACCTCGTGGCCGGCGGCGGTGAGCAGGTCAGCGGCCCGGTCGACGGCGGCCCGGCAGTCGGGGTGGACCGGCTCGTCGGCGAGCATCGGCGCGGTGAACCGCCCGATCCGCAGCCGCCCGGGCGTGGCCCCGCGGGCGGCGGCGAGGTAGCCGCCGTCGGGTCGGGGCGGCGGCAGGTACGGCTCGCCGGGCACCGGCTCCGCCAGCACGTCCAGCAGCGCGGCGACGTCGGCGACGGTACGCCCGATCGGGCCGTTGGTGGGCAGGCCGAACGCGCCGAAGCCGACCGGCCCGCCGGAGACCACGCCCCGGCTGGGCTTGTAGCCGACCAGGCCGCAGAGGGAGGCGGGGATGCGCAGCGACCCGCCACCGTCGGAGCCCTGGGCGACCGGGACCAGTCCGCCGGCCACTGCGGCCGCCGCGCCACCGCTGGACCCGCCGGCGGTGCAGGCCAGGTCCCACGGGTTCCGGGCGGGCGGCGCGACCAGCCCCTCGGAGTAGAGCGAGCAGCCCAGCTCGGAGGTGGTGGTCTTGCCGAGGCTGACCAGCCCGGCGGCGGCCATCAGCCGGACCACGTCGGCGTCCAGCGGCGGGACGAAGTCGGTGAAGGCGGCCGAGCCGAAGGTGGTGCGCACCCCGGCGGTCAGGGTCAGGTCCTTGACCGCGGTCGGTACGCCGTGCAGCGGCCCGCGCCCCTCGGGTGGCGCCGCGTCGGCGGCGCGGGCGGCGGCGAGCGCGCGCTCCGGCGTGACGGTGACGAACGCGCCGAGGGTGTCACCGAGCGCGGCCACCCGGGCCAGGTGGTGGGTGACCAGTTCCACGCTGGAGAGCTCGCCCCGCGCGACGGCGGCGGCCTGCTCCAACGCGGTCAGGTCGTGCGGCTCGGCCATCCCGTCATCCTGCCGTCCGCGCGCCGGGTCGGCCGTGCGACACGACCGCCGGCAGCCCACCCATATCTCCCTGACATGACCCGGCCGGGATTGCCGGTCGCCCGGCGCGGCCCCGGACGATGACCACAGCGATCAACGTCGATCGATATCGATCCGGTGGTCCCGACGGCGGACCACCCGCCACCCACTGCCGCAGGGAGCAACCGACGTGCAACCCGTCCCCGCCTTCGATGCCCCCGAGGTCCGGCCCCGGCCGGACCGCCGACGCATCCGCCACGCCCTCCGGCCGCTGCTCGCCCTCGCCCTGGTCGGCGTCGGGCTCACCGCCGCACCGGCCGCCGGGACCGCCGCGCCCGACGTCGCCCCGGCCGCGCTCAACCCGTACCAGCGCGGCCCGAACCCGACCGTGTCCAGCATCGAGGCGACCCGGGGCCCGTTCGCCATCGCCCAGACGACCATCGCCGCCTCCAGCGTCAGCGGCTTCCGCGGCGGCACCGTCTACTACCCCACCAGCACCGCCGAGGGGACCTTCGGCGCGGTGGCGATCTCCCCCGGCTACACCGCGACCCAGTCGAGCGTCGCGTGGCTCGGCCCCCGGCTGGCCTCGCAGGGCTTCGTCGTCGTCACCATCGACACGCTGTCCCGCTACGACCAGCCGGCCAGCCGGGGCACCCAACTGCTGGCCGCCCTGGACCACCTGACCACCGCCAGCTCCGTACGCGCCCGCATCGACCGCAACCGGCTCGCCGTGATGGGCCACTCGATGGGCGGCGGGGGCAGCCTGTCCGCGGCGAACACCCGGCCGAGCCTGCAGGCGGCGATCCCGCTGACCGGCTGGCACACCGTGAAGAACTGGTCGTCGGTACGGGTCCCCACGCTGGTCGTCGGGGCCGAGAACGACTCGGTGGCCCCGGTCTCCTCGCACTCGGAGCCCTTCTACACCAGCCTGCCGGCCACCCTGGACAAGGCGTACCTGGAGCTGAACGCCGCCGGCCACTCCGCGCCCACCTCGACGAACGTGACGGTGGCGAAGTACAGCATCTCGTGGCTCAAGCGGTTCGTCGACGACGACACCCGCTACGAGCAGTTCCTCTGCCCGGCGCCCCGGGGCACGGCGATCCAGGAGTACCGGGACACCTGCCCGCACTCCTGAGCACCTGCTGGACCCGTCACCCGGGTGACGGGTCCAGCACCCGGACGACGCGCGCCACCGGCGAGCCAGGTGAGGTCAGGCGAGGGTGCCGGGTGGGGCGATCCACTCCGACCGGGGCCCGCCCACCTCGGCCAACAGGTCGAAGTCACGGTCGTAGTGCAGGACGGTCGCCGAGTACTCGGCGGCAGCGGCGGCGACCAACACGTCCACCGGACTGGCGGCGCGATGGTGCCCTCGGGACGTGAGCGCCAGTTGCAGGTCCCGCGCCCGGGTGGCCACCGCCGACGTGATCGGAAGATCGACCATCAGTTCCGCCCGACGCGCCCGCACCGCCATCGCGTCACGGAAGTCGCGGGCACTCCGCCCGTCCTCCAGATCGAGCGGTACGCAGGTCGCCGCGAGTCCCTCCTCGAGGATGGCCGCGATGCGCTTGCCCACGACGGGTTGCCGGAGTCGACCCCACGCCGACGTGTCTATCAGGTACAGCCCGGCAGGTGGGATCACGCCGCGTCCTGCTCACCCCGGGGAGTCTTGTCGTCCTCCAGCAGGCCGGTCCAGTCACGGTCGATCGAGAGCAGTTCACGGACCGCCTCGACCCGCTTGCTCCGCTCCGCCACCAATCGCAGGGCGGCATGAATGGTGTCCTTCTTGCTCTTGGTACCGAGTTCACGCCTGGCCCGTTCGAGCAGTTCATCGTCGAGATCAATGACAGTCTTCACCGCAGCAGTATATATCCCTGGCCGCTGGTTATATACCGTCCTTGCCGAGGAAGCGCAGCGCGTTGCCGCCGAGCAGCTGACCGCGCTGCGCGTCGGTGAGGAAGTCCGCCCGGTGCACCACCCGGCCCACCGGCCGCTCCCCCAGCGGGTACGGGTAGTCGCTGCCGAGCAGCACCCGGTCGACGCCCATCGTGTCGACCAGCAGCCGCAGCGCGGCCGGCTCGAAGACCACCGAGTCGACGCAGAACCGGTCCAGATAGGAGCTGGGCGGCGCGGCGGAGAGACCGCGTACCAGGTCACCGCGGCGGTGCCAGGCGTTGTCGGCCCGCCCCACCCAGAACGGGAAGCTGCCCCCGCCGTGCGCGAAGCAGATCCGCAGCGTCTCCGGCACCCGGTCGAAGACGCCACCGAGGATCATCGCCAGCACCGACAGGTGCGTCTCGGCGGGCATGCCGGTCAGCCAACGGGCCATCCAGCGGTCCAGCCGGGGCCCGCCCGGCATGTCCCACGGGTGCACGAAGACCGGCGCCCCCACCTGCGCGCAGTGGGTCAGGAACTGCACGATGCCGGCGTCGTCCAGGTCGCGGTCGCCGACGTGGTTGCCGATCTCCACGCCCGCGTGCCCCGCCGCCAGGCAGCGGTCCAGCTCGGCGCAGGCCGCGTCCGGGTCCTGCAGGGGCACCTGGCAGAACGGCACCAGCCGCCCGCCACCCGCCGCGGTGACCTCCAGGGTGAGGTCGTTGAAGATCCGGGCCACCTTGACCGCCTGGTCGGCGGGGCGGTCGTAGCCGAAGAAGACCGGGGTGGGCGAGACCACCTGCACGTCGACGCCGTCGGCGGCCATGTCGGCGAGCCGGGTGTCGGCGTCCCAGCACTGCGCGCCGACCGGGCGGAACTCCGACTCCCCCACCATGATCATGGCGGCGCGCTCGGAGTCCACCCGCAACCAGGGCCAGCCGGACCCGCCGCACGCCGCGGCGAGGTCCGGCCACCCCTTCGGTACGACGTGCGTGTGCACGTCCACCACCGGTGCGCCCATCAGCCCTTGCCCGGGTGCAACGCGCCGCAGGCGTCGCAGGTGCGGGCCTTCTCGTCGGCGTAGAACGCCTGGAACACCGGCGGCAGGTCGGCGGCGATGTCGCGGACCTGCAACTCCACCTCGTGCACCTGGTGCCCGCACTCCGGGCAGTACCACTGGAACTTCTCCAGCGTGCCC
Source organism: Micromonospora coxensis (assembly GCF_900090295.1). Lineage (NCBI taxonomy): Bacteria > Bacillati > Actinomycetota > Actinomycetes > Micromonosporales > Micromonosporaceae > Micromonospora > Micromonospora coxensis. The sequence goes on from NZ_LT607753.1 coordinate 2,210,334, forward strand.
TCCTCGCGGACCCGCTCGACCACCACGCCGATCGAGCCGGCCTCCGGCCGCTGCGGCGAGTGCGGCGTGTTGCGCGGCAGCATCCACATCTGACCCTCGCGCACGTGCACCGTACGCGGCCCCTCCGGGGTCATCAGGTTGATGTGCATGTTGCCCTTGACCTGGTAGAAGAACTCCTCGTACGGGTCGACGTGGAAGTCGGTGCGCTGGTTGGGCCCGCCGACCACCATCACGATGAAGTCGTCCGAGCCCGGGAACATCTCCCGGTTGCCCACCGGCGGCTTGAGCAGGTGCTGGTTCTCCGCGATCCACCCGGGAAAGCTGAACGGCTCCGCGATCTCACTCACGACTGACCTCCTGACGGAAGAAGGGCCACGGCCTGGATCTCGATCAGCAGGTGCGGGTGCGGGAGTTGGTGCACCGCCACGGTGGTCCGGGTCGGGCCGGTGGCGTCGAAGAACTCCGCCCACACCTCGTTGTACCCCCCGAAGTCGTTCATGTTGACCAGGTAGGAGGTCACCTGGACGAGGTCGGTGAGGTCCGCGCCCACCGACCGGAGCAGGTCCCGGACGTTGCCGATGACGGCCCGGGTCTGCTCGCGGATGTCGAGGTCCGTGGTGCCGAACTCGTCCACCCGTACCCCGGCGAAGGTGTTGTCCGGCCGCCGCGACGACGTACCCGAGACGAAGACGAACCCGCCCGCGACCTTGACGTGCGGGAACGCCCCCCGCGGCACGGCCTTGCCGGCCACCACGCGCGCCTCGCTCCCGATCACGACGAGGCCCGCAGCGAGGCGGTGCCGAGCTTCTCCACGACGGCACGGACGTGGGCGCCGGGACGCAGCGGCACGGCGGCGGTGGCGGCCCCGGCCAGGAAGACCCAGCCCTGCCGCAGCCGCACCCCGTGCCGCCCGGCGAGCCGGATGCCCTCGTCGAGGGCCCGACGCGGGTCGCCGAGGATCGCCGCGGTGGAGCCGGTCTGCGCGACCCGCCCGTCGATCTCCAGCAGCACCCCGAGGTTGTCCAGGCCGTCCGGCACCGGCGACCACGGCCCCACCACGAAGGCGGCGGCCGAGGTGTTGTCGGCGATGACGTCCGGCAGCGAGAAGGTGAAGTCGGCGAACCGGGAGTCGATCAGCTCGATCGCCGGGGCGACCGCGCGGACCGCGTCGGTGAACGCGCCGACCGGCTCACCCGGGTCGGGGAGACGGTCCAGCAGGAACGCCACCTCCGGCTCGACCCGGGGGTGGATGAAGTCGCCGACGTCGACCGTGCCGCCGTCGGGCACCCGCATCACGTCGGTGAGCCGGCCCCAGATCACCTCGTCGACGCCGACCTGCGCCATCTTCGCCCGGCTGGTCAGCCCCATCTTGAGCCCGACCACCCGTTCGCCCCGGTCGACCCGGCGCTGGATCAGCGCCGTCTGCACCGCGTACGCGGCGTCGACGTCGAGACCCGTCTCGGCGGCGAGCTGCGGCACCGCGGTGGCGGTGTCGGCGGCCGCGCCCAGCTTCTCGGCGATGCCCGCGACGTCCGGCCCGATCACGGCGCCACCTCCGCCCGCGAGACCCCGTTCGGCACGGTCTTCCCGCTCACGTTCGCCTCCTCCTCGCGCCGACCGGCGAGGTCGAGCGCCACGTCCACGATCATGTCCTCCTGGCCGCCGACCATCCGACGGCGGCCCAGCTCGACCAGGATCGAGCGGACGTCCACCCCGTACTTCGCCGACGCCCGCTCGGCGTGGCGCAGGAAGCTGGAGTAGACGCCGGCGTACCCGAGGGAGAGCGTCTCCCGGTCCACCTGCACCGGCCGGTCCTGCAACGGGCGGACCACGTCGTCGGCGGCGTCCATCAGCGCGAACACGTCGCAGCCGTGCTGCCAGCCGTGCAGCTCGGCGACCGCCACGAAGACCTCCAGCGGCGCGTTGCCGGCCCCGGCGCCCTGCCCGGCCAGCGACGCGTCCACCCGGACGGTACGGCCGTGCGGCGCGTCCGGACCGGCCGGCCCGGCGCCGGCGATCCGGCCGTGCTCGACGGCGACGACGCTGTTGGCCACCCCCAGCGACAAATTGTGGTGGGCGTGGATGCCGATCTGCGTCTCCGGCCGGAGCACCTGCCGGTACGCGTCCACCCGCTGCGCCACGTCCGACATCAGCAGCCGTCCGCCGGAGTCGGTGACGTAGACGCAGTGCGCCCCGTACGACTCCATCAGCCTGGCCTGCGCGGCCAGCCCGGCCGGGTCGTTCATGTGCGACATCATCAGGAACCCGGAGACGTCCATGCCGTTCTCCCGGGCCCAGGAGATGTGCTGGGCGGAGATGTCGGCCTCGGTGCAGTGGGTGGCGATCCGGACGCTGGTCACCCCCAGCGCCTTCGCCGCCTTCAGGTCGGCGATGGTGCCGATGCCGGGCAGCAGCAGAGTGGTCAGCTTCGCGTTCGTCATCACCTCGGCGGCGGCGGCGATCCAGTCCGCGTCGCTGGCCGCGCCGTGGCCGTAGTTGACGCTGGAGCCGGCGAGGCCGTCGCCGTGCGCCACCTCGATCGCGGCCACCCCGGCCGCGTCCAGCGCGGCGGCGATGGTGCGGACCTGGTCGACGGTGTACCGGTGGGCGATGGCGTGCATGCCGTCGCGCAGCGTCACGTCCTGGATGTAGAGGTCGGTCATCGCACCGTCACCTCGGCCCGCAGGGCCACCAGCCGCTGCGCGGTACGCAGCGCGGCGGAGGTCATGATGTCCAGGTTCCCGGCGTACGCGGGCAGGTAGTGCCCGGCCCCGGAGACCTCCAGGAACACCGAGACCTGGAGCCCGGTGAGGTGCCGCCCCAGCGACGGCACGTACGTGTCGACCCGGTCGAACTGCACGTCCTGCTTGAGCCGGTAGCCGGGGACGTACTCCTGCACGGTCGCCACCATGTCCGCCACCGAGGCGGCGACGGCGGCCCGGTCGGCGTCGACGTCCGGGCAGAGGCAGTAGACGGTGTCGCGCATCAGCAGCGGCGGGTCGGCCGGGTTGAGCACGATGATCGCCTTGCCGCGCTCCGCGCCGCCGACCACCTCGATCGCCCGGGCGGTGGTCTCGGTGAACTCGTCGATGTTGGCCCGGGTGCCCGGCCCGGCCGACTTCGAGGCGATCGAGGCGACGATCTCGCCGTACGCCACCGGGGTGACCCGGCCGACGGCGGCGACGATCGGCACGGTCGCCTGCCCACCGCAGGTGACCATGTTGACGTTGCGCTCGTGCAGGTGCTCGTCCAGGTTGACCGGCGGCACCACGTACGGGCCGACGGCCGCCGGGGTCAGGTCGACCACGGTCCGGCCGTGCGCGCGCAGCACCGCGTCGTTGTGCCGGTGCGCGCCGGCCGAGGTGGCGTCGAAGACCAGCTCGACGTCGGCGAACTCGGGCAGCGCGACCAGCCCGTCCACCCCCTCGGCGGTGGTGGCGACGCCGAGGCGGCGGGCCCGGGCCAGGCCGTCCGAGGCCGGGTCGATGCCGGCCATGGCGACCATCCGCAGGCTCCCGCCCAGTCGCAACACCTTGATCATCAGATCGGTGCCGATGTTGCCCGACCCGATCACCGCCACCCCGACACTCATGCCGCACCCTCCTCGTCGGCGACCGCACGGCCCGCCGTCACGACAGCCCCTTGGAGAAGCAGGTCCGCACCGAGCCGAGCCCGGAGATCCGCGCCTCGTACGCCCCGCCCGGGACGACCGGCACCACCGGGCCCAGCGACCCGGAGAGGACCACGTCCCCGGCGCGCAGCGGGTCCCCGGCGCGGGCGAGCGTGCCGGCGAGCCATTGCAGGGCGATGAGCGGACTGCCCATGCAGGCCGCCCCGGCGCCGACCGAGACCGGCTCCCCCGCGTGCTCCAGGACCATGCCGGCCAGCCGCAGGTCGACGTCGGCCAGCCGACGCGGCGTGGTGCCGAGCACGTACATGCCGCTGGAGGCGTTGTCGGCGACGGTGTCCACGATGGAGATGTCCCAGCCCGCGATCCGCGAGTCGACGATCTCGATCGCCGGCAGCACGTGGTCGACCGCGCCGATCAGGTCGACGGTGGTGACCCGTTCCTCGGTCAGGTCGCGGCCGAGCACGAAGGCGACCTCCGCCTCCACCCGGGGCTGGATCAGCCGGTCGATCGGCACCTCGACGCCGTCGCCGACCGCCATCACGTGGGTCAGCAGGCCGAAGTCCGGCTGGTGGACACCCAGGCTGTCCTGCGCCGCCCGTGAGGTCAGTCCGATCTTCGCGCCCACCCGGCGCTCGCCCCGCCCCTGCCAGGCCCGCGCCTGGAGCTGCTGCACCCGGTACGCCGACTCGACGTCCCCCTCCGGCAGCAGCCGCCCGCGCAGCGGCGCGCAGGGCTTGCCGCTGGTCCGGGCCTCGGCCAGCTCCCGGTTGGCCGCCTCGATGTCGACTGTCATCCCCGCTCCTCGCTGCGCTCGCTCATGACGTCGTGCATTCTGCCCGCCGCGCGGGGTCACGACAGGTCCACACAGACGTTGGTGAGCTCGGAGTAGAAGTCGAGGGAGTGCACCCCGCCCTCCCGGCCGATGCCGGAGGCCTTCACCCCGCCGAACGGGGTGCGCAGGTCACGCAGGAACCAGGTGTTCACCCAGACGATCCCGGCGTCCAGCCGGGCCCCGGCCCGGTGCGCCCGGCCGACGTCGCGGGTCCAGACCGTCGCCGCCAGGCCGTACTCGGTGCCGTTGGCCAGCGCGTACGCCTCGTCCTCGTCGTCGAAGGGCGCCACGTGCACCACCGGGCCGAAGATCTCCTCGGTGTTGGTCCGGGTGTGCGGCCCGAGCCCGGTCAGCACGGTCGGCTGCACGTACGCGCCGCCGTCGCGGGCGTCGCCGAAGCGCGGCACCCCGCCCCCGGTCAGCACCTCGGCGCCCTCGGCGCGGGCCAGCCCGTAGTGGCCGAGCACCTTGTCCCGGTGCCCGTGCGAGATCAGCGGCATGTTCACCGTGGCCTCGTCGGCCGGCCAGCCGTACGCCAGCTCACCGGCCCGCTTCGCCAGCCGGGCGGTGAACTCCTCGAAGACCGGACGCTGCACGTAGATCCGCTCGGTGCAGAGGCAGACCTGCCCGCCGTTGGTGAAGCTGGAACGCACCGAGCCGGCGACCGCCGCGTCCAGGTCGGCGTCGGCGAAGACCAGCCCGGCGTTCTTGCCGCCCAGCTCGAAGCTGACCGCCTTCACGCCGTCCGCGGCGGCCCGCATGATCGCGCCGCCGGTGGCCGACTCCCCGGTGAAGGTGATCGCGTCGACGTCGGGGTGGCGGGTGAGGAACTCCCCGGCCGAGCCGGGGCCGAAGCCGTGCACCAGGTTGAACACCCCGTCGGGCACGCCCGCGGCGGCCATCACCTCGGCGAGCAGGGTCGCCGAGGCCGGGGTCTCCTCGCTGGGCTTGACCACCACCGCGTTGCCGCAGGCCAGCGCGGGGGCCACCTTCCAGGTGAGCAGCAGCAGCGGCAGGTTCCACGGCACGACCACCGCGACCACGCCGACCGGCTTGCGGACCGCGTAGTTCAGCGCCCGGCCGCCGGTCGGGGTGACCGTGGTGAACGACTCCGTCGGCGCGGTCGCCACGATCTCGGCGAAGGCCCGGAAGTTGGCCGCGCCGCGCGGGACGTCCAGGGTGCGGGCCTGCGAGATGGCCTTGCCGGTGTCGGCGACCTCGGCGGCGACCAGGTCGTCGAAGCGGCGTTCCAGCTCGTCGGCGATCCGGCGCAGCACCTCGGCGCGTTCCCGCTCCCCGGTGCGGCCCCACGGCCCGCGCAGCGCCGCCCGGGCGGCGGCCACCGCGTCGTCCACCGTGGACTGCGGGGCCTCGACCACCTCGAAGACCGGCTCACCGGTGACCGGGCTGCGCTTGGTGAACCGCGCCCCGGCGTCGACGAACTCGCCGCCGACGAAGTGGCGCAGCAGACCCGGCCCGTCCGGCGCGTGCCCGGCCATCAGCCGGGGATCCCAGAGACTCATCCGCGCCTGCCCCGACCGATCGCCGCGCCGACCGCACCGGCCAGCACCGCCGCCGTCCCGACGGCCACCGCCGCCAGCGCGCCGTACTGCCGGCGCACCCGCCGGCGCACCTCGGCGTACGGGGTGGTGGAGAAGGAGACCAGCTCGTACTGGGAGACGTACCGGCCGGGCAGGGCCCGTTCCAGCGCGTGCTCGATCTTCTTGCGGGTCTGGAACACCGGGGAGGCGACCTTGTCCCGCATCTCCACGAAGTTGGCCAACGCCATCCGGGCGATCGCCTCGGCGTTCTCCTGCCGCCGCCGCTGGTAGAGCGGGAGCGCGGCGGACCAGTCGTCGCCGGTGTCGTCCAGGCAGCGGTCCAGTTCCACCACGTCCTCGAAGGCGCAGTTCGCGCCCTGGCCGTAGAAGGGGACGATGGCGTGCGCGGCGTCGCCGATCAGGCCCACCCGGCCGTCGACCTGCCACGGCGCGCACCGGACCGTGCCGAGCACCCCGATCGGGTTGTGCCGGTAGTCGTCGACCAGGTTGGGCGCGAGCGGGAGCAGGTCCGGGTAGTGGGTGGCGAAGTGCCGTTCGATCGCCGCCGGGCTGCCCAGCGAGGCGAAGCTCGCGGTGCCGTGGGTGGGCCAGAAGAGCGTGCAGGTGAAGGAGCGGTCCGGGTTCGGCAGGGCGATCATCATCGAGGTGCCGCGCGGCCAGATGTGCAGCGCTGCCGGATCGAGGGCGAACTCGCCGCCGACCGGCGGGATGGTCAGCTCCTTGTAGCCGTAGTCGAGGAAGTCCAGGCTCTCGTCGAGCACCCCGTACCCGAGGAGCTGCCCGCGCACCGCGGAGCCGGCGCCGTCGGCGCCGAGCACGACCGACGCGGTGGTGGTGACCTTGCCCTGCGGGGTCTCGAAGGTCATCTCGCCGCCGGCCGGGTCGAGCCCGACCAGCCGGTGGTCGAAGGCGATCCGCACCCCCGGCAGCGCGTCGGCGGCGGTGAGCAGGGCGTTGTTCAGCGCGCCCCGGCTGATCGAGTTGATCGCCCGGTCCCCGGCGACGCTGTACGGCTGGAACTGCGGCTCCCCGGCGACCGGGTGGATCATCCGGCCGCGCATCGGCAGCGCGTCCGCCATCACCTGATCGGCCAGCCCGATGCGGCGCAGCGCGTCGAGGCCCCGCTCGGAGAGCGCCAGGTTGATCGAGCGGCCCCGCTCGACCTGCCCGGTACGCGGATCCGGCCGTCGCTCGTAGAGCGCCACCGGGTAGCCGCGCCGGGCCAGGAAGCAGGCCAGCAGGCAGCCGGCCAGCCCGGCCCCGACCACCGCGATCTCGTCCCGTTCGCTCATCGGTCCTGCTCCACCGTCGTGGCCAGCGCGTCGGCGACCCGCCAGCAGTCGTGGTACGTCGAGTACAGCGGCACCGGGGCGAACCGGACGACGTCCGGCTCCCGGGCGTCGGCGATCACCCCGTGCTCGTGGCGCAGCCGCTTGGTCAGCTCGGCGGCGCTGCCCGCGCCGATCCGCACCGAGAGTTGGCAGCCACGCCTGGCCGGGTCGCGCGGGGTGACCACGGTCAACGGCCGATCGACGGTGACCTCGTCGAGCAGCCGCTCCAGGAAGCCGGTGAGCCGGACGCTGCGCTCGCGCAGCGCCGGCATGCCGACGGAGTCGAACAGCTCCAGCGAGGTGCGTACCGGACCCATCGCGAAGATCGGCGGGTTGGAGATCTGCCACGCCTCGACCGTCGCCGGTGGCCGGGAGACCGGGGTCATCTCGAAGCGGGTGGTCGCCTCGGTGCTCCACCAGCCCTCGAACCGGGGCAGGTCCGGGTTGCCGAGGTGGCGCTGGTGGACGAAGACGCCGGCCAGCGCGCCCGGCCCCGAGTTGAGGTACTTGTACGAGCACCAGGCGGCGAAGTCGACGTCCCAGTCGTGCAGCGCCAGTGGGACGTTGCCGACGGCGTGCGCCAGGTCCCAGCCGACCACCGCGCCGGCCGCCCGGCCGGCGGCGGTGATGGCCGCGATGTCCATCAGCTCGCCGGTGAGGTAGTTGACCCCGCCGAGCAGCACCAGCGCGATCGTGTCGCCCTCGGCGGCGAGGAAGTCGGTGACGTCCTCGGTGCGCAGGGTCTCCTCACCGGGGCGCGGCTTCAGTCGGATGACGGTGGTGTCGGGGTCGAGGCCGTGGAACCGGGCCTGGCTGCGCACCGCGTAGGAGTCCGAGGGGAAGGCGGCGTCCTCGACGACGATCCTGCTCCGCCGTCCCGCCGGCCGGTAGAAGCTCACCATCAGCAGGTGCAGGTTGACCGTGAGGGAGTTCATCACCACGGTCTCCTCCGGCAACGCGCCGACCAGCCGCGCGGCGGGCCCGGTCAACAGCTCGTGGTACGGCAGCCACGGCCGCTCGGCCTCCAGGTGCCCCTCGACGCCGAGCCGGCTCCACGCCTCCAGGTCGGCGAGGAGTTCCGCGCGGGTGGCCCGGGGCTGCAGGCCGAGCGAGTTGCCGGCCAGGTAGGCGGCCTCCGGGTAGCGGCCCCCGTCGGCGGGCGGCACGTGGAAGAGGTGGCGGTGGCCGGGGTCGGCCTTGTCGAGGCGGTGGGCCTCCTGCTCCGGGATGCGCATCTCCGTCCTCCGGGTCACATCGCGGTCCGGGCCGACCACAGCTCCGGGAAGACCACCCGGGCCATGCTCCGTTGCAGCCAGGCCAGGCCGGCGGAGCCGCCGCTGCCGACCTTGGCGCCCATGGTGCGCTGGACGGCCTTGACGTGGTTCCACCGCCAGTCGCCGAACTGCTCGGCCACCTCGGCGAGCGCCTCACCGAGCAGGCGCAGGTGGTTGTCCGGGCCGCCGTCGTCGTAGATCGCCACCCAGGCCGCCTCGACCGCCGGGTGCGGCTGGTGCTCGGCGGCGACGTCCCGGTCGAGCAGGTCGGCGGGGAGGTCGTGGCCGTGCCGGGCGAGCAGGGCGAGCACGTCGTCCCAGAGGCTCGGGGCGGCGAGGGTGGCGCGCAGCTCGTCGTACACCTGCGGCTGGCGGCGGAACGGGCGGATCAGGGCCGGGTCGCGCAGGCCGAGCAGGAACTCCAGGTGCCGGTACATCGCGGACTGGAAACCGGAGCCCTCGCCGAGCAGGTTGCGGAACCGGTTGAAGTCGGCCGGGGTCATCCAGCGCAGCCCCCGCCAGGCGGCGTTGAGCCCTTCGAGGTGCAGCGCGGCCCGGCGCAGCGGGGCCAGGGCGTCCCAGATCCGGTCGGCGCGCAGGTCCCGCTGGGCCTGGCGCAGCTCGTGGCAGGTCAGTCCGAAGTAGAGCTCCATGATCTGGCTGACCATGAGGAAGGACATCTCGCCGGGGTCGTCGCTGAGCGGCTGCTGCAACCGGTGCAGGGTGCTGGCGTGCACGTACGCGTCGTACGGCACCCGGTCGGCGAACTCGAGCGTGGGCTCGCCGCCGTTGCGGGCCGCCCGGGCGGCCCGTTGCTGGGGGGTGGCCGGGCGCACCGCCGCGGTCAGGGTGGGCGCCCGCAGGTCCGTCTGCTCCACCTTCTCGTCTCCTCCCTCAGCCGGATACGACATGATCCCGCGGTCGGATCGGCGGATGGAATGCCGATTCGACGGTCGTCACGGGTGATCACCTTCGGTCCGCAAGGCGCTGGGCGGGTATCGCTTACGGAAGGTAAAGTCTCGGCGTGGACGACATGGACTGGGCTCTGCTGCGGGAACTCCAGGCCGACGCGCGCCTGTCGTACAGCGAGTTGTCCCGGCGGGTGCACCTGTCCCCGCCGGCGGTGGCCGAGCGGGTCCGCCGGTTGGAGGAGGCCGGGGTGATCACCGGCTACCACGCCCACGTCGACCTGACCCGGGCCGGCCGCAGCGTGCTCGCGCTGATCCGGATGTCCTGCTACGGGCCGCGCTGCATCCTGCACGACCCGGAGGTGGCCGGCTGGCCGGAGATCCGGGAGATCCACCGGATCACCGGCGACGCGTGCAGCATGCTCAAGGTCGCCGCCGGGTCGATGGAGGGGTTCGAGGCGGTCATCGACCGACTCGCCCCGTACGGCCAGCCGTCGAGCACCATGGTGCTCTCCACCCCGCTGGACTGGCACCCGGTCGGCCCGCTGCCGCCGCACGCGGACCCGCCGTCCCCGCCCGCCCGACGGCGCTGAGCCCGGCCCCCCGGCTCGACCGACGGCGCTGCGATCACGCAGAGCGACGACACCCCGCATGTCACCGTCAGTCACGCCATCCTCTGGTTTGGCACCGGGCCAGCGGGAATGCAGGCCCGAACACCCGTCGCAGGATTCCGGCGATCGTGCCGGGAAGGGGAGAATCATGCGGGGGCTCATCGGGCACCGTCGTGCCTTTTCCGCCGTACTGGCGATGTTCACACTGGTCGCGGCCTTCGTGCTGGGGACAGCCACACCGGCCCGGGCGGGGGAGAACACCTTCGTCGAGGTCACCCCGAACACCGCGCAGGCCGGGACCCGGGTGAACATCCGGGCCAGTTGCGACACCGCCAACAACCAACAGGCCAGCGTGCAGTCCGACGCCTTCGGGCGGGTCGTCGTCCGGCCGGACAACGGCTTCCTGACCGGGGCGGTCACCATCCCGGGCGGCAAGGAGCCGGGCGACTACCCGGTCAACCTGCGCTGTCCCGACGGCAACACCGCCCAGACCACGCTGACCGTGCTGAACATGGCCCAGCCGAGCAAGGGTCCGGCGACCGGTGGCGGCGGCACCGCCGGTGACCGGGGAGCCGGATCGCTGCTGCTCGTCGGCGGCCTGGCCGTGGTCGCCGTGGTGGCCGGCCTCGGAGTGTTCGGCGGGAGCCGTCGTCGGGCCGGGACCCGGTCCTGACCCCACGCCGCCATGGCCCGCGCACGCTCGCGTACGCCACGGTCGGGTCGGATCCGGGCCGCCGCCCGGCTCGCGGTCCGCGCGGCCGGCCGCCTCCGCCGGGTGGCCGGCCAGGCCGTCTCCGCCAGCGTGACCACCGCCGACCCGGTCGCCCACGCCGCTCCGGTACGACCGGCGCCCCGTGGCCCGGCCCGGGCGGGCCGCTACCGGAGCCGGAGTCCGGGGCTGCCGGTCATGGTGGTCGCCGGCCTGATGGCGCTGATCGTCGCCATGCTCGGCGTGGAACAGGTCACCGGCCTCAGCGTGCTGCCGGACCGGTTCATCGCCGGCCTGCGTCCACCGCCGAAGAAGTTCCCGGTGCTGCCCGGCAGCCCGCCGACCGGGATCGCGATCGACCGGATCGACCTGCGGGCGTCGGTGCACCACGTCGGCATCGCCCCGGACGGCAGCATCGGGGTGCCGGACGCCGCCCGCGCCCACGAGGCGGCCTGGTACGACCAGGGCCCGACCCCCGGCCAGTACGGCCCGGCGGTGATCGTCGGGCACGTCGACACCACCACCGGACCGGCCGTCTTCCACGGCCTGCCGGAGCTGCGCGACGGCGACGAGGTCGAGGTGACCCGCGAGGACGGGAAGGTGGCCGTCTTCGAGGTCGACCAAGTGCAGCGGCACGGCAAGGAGAAGCTGCCGGTGACCGAGATCTACGGCGACTTCAGCCGTCCCAACCTGCGCCTGATCACCTGCGGTGGCCGCTGGGTCGGCGGCGACACCGGCTACGCCGACAACGTGGTGGTGTACGCCTCACTGGTCCGGGCCCGCGAGGGCTGAGCGCAGCGGCTCAGGCGGCCTCGGCCTCCCGCAGCGGCTCGCGCAGGTCGAGCCAGTCGGCCCAGCGCGGGTCGGGGGCTCGGTGCCCGAGCACCCGCCAGGCCGTCCCCTTCGGGGCGGCGGGGTGGTTGTGCAGCCGCCAGCCCAGCTCGGCCGGGGTCTTGTCGCCCTTGGTGTGGTTGCACCGGGCACACGCGGCGACCACGTTCTCCCAGGCGTGTCGGCCGCCCCGGCTGCGCGGGAAGACGTGGTCGATGGTCTCCGCCGGCCCCCGGCAGTAGGCGCACCGCCAGCCGTCGCGGGCGAACACGGCCCGCCGGGAGAGCCCGACGTGGGTCCGGTACGGCACCCGGACGAAGCGGGTCAGCCGCACCACGGAGGGGACGGGGAGGGCGTTGCGGGCACTGTGCAGCACACCGTCGCCGTCGGCGACACACACCGCCTTGGCGGAGAGCACGAGGATGGCGGCGCGACGCACCGACACGACACACAGCGGCTCGTAGGTGGCGTTGAGAACCAGCGCGCCGGAGCCCACCGTGGGTCGTATGTCAGGCATCGTGCTCACCCTCCCGGTCCAGCCGCTCCCACCGCGGGCCGCGCCGGCCGTGCCCCGGGCAAGGGGGTGACCACGACCGACGCCGGCGGGATCACCGACGTCCGTTGCGCCAATCGTCCCTGATAAGACCCCGGATTGCACGTACTAATCCGGGGTACCCCGGCAAGCTTCTGCCCCTCGTGTGAAGATGACCGGTTCGGCGCCGGGTGATCATGGCGTCCGGCGAGGCCCGGCGGTCGGTGGGTCGGCGGCCGACGGCCGGGACGGTTGCGGTACGAAGACAGGGTGAGCGCCACCGATCTGACGATCCTCGCCGAGCCGATCATCGACCCGTCGCCGTCGCAGGACTGCCTCAACGACACCCTGTGCAAGGGCGTGCTGGAGGTGACCGGCTCCACCTGGTTCGCCGAGGGCAGCTACTGGATCCTGCTCAAGCCGCTGCGGGTGGTCCTGATCCTGCTGCTCGCGTTCGTCGCCCGCTGGGCGCTGCACCGGACGATCAACCGGCTGGTCCGCACCACCAGCGAGGGCGCGGTGCCGACGATGCTGCGGCCGCTGCGCGAGCGGATCCCGTCCGCGGCGGTCGACCCGGAGGAGTTCGTCCCGGAGCGCCGCCGGCAGCGGGCCGAGGCGATCGGCTCGGTGCTGCGCAGCATGGTCACCGCGTTCGTCTTCGGCATCGCGCTGCTGATGGTCCTCAAGGAGTTCAGCTTCGACCTGGCTCCGCTGCTGGCCAGCGCCGGCATCGCCGGCGTCGCGCTCGGCTTCGGCGCGCAGAGCCTGGTCAAGGACCTGATCGCCGGCCTGTTCATGCTCATCGAGGACCAGTACGGGGTGGGCGACACGGTGGACCTGGGCGAGGCGACCGGCGTGGTGGAGTCGGTGGGCCTGCGGGTCACCACGGTCCGGGACGCGCGCGGGGTGCTCTGGTACATCCGCAACGGCGAGATCATCCGGGTCGGCAACAAGAGCCAGGGCTGGGCCCTGGTGGTGGTGGACCTGCCGATCGGGTTCGCCAGCACCGAGGAGGCCACCGCCGTGCTGCGTACCGCCGCGGCCTCGGTGGCGATGGACCCGGAGTTGGCCCCGGAGATCGTCGAGGAGCCGGAGGTGCTCGGCGTCGAGCAGATGACGGTGGACGGGGCGGTGATCCGGACGGTGGTCAAGACGACCGCCGACGGCCAGTTCTCGGTCGGCCGGGAGCTGCGCCGCCGGCTGGCCGAGGCGCTGGAGAACTCGGGCATCACCGCGAAGATCGCCGCTGCCCGGCTCTACCCGGGGCTGCCGCAGGTGATGCCGGGCGGCGCCGCCCCCACCGTCGCTCCGGGCGGCGCGCCCGGCGCCGGCGGCCCACCTCCCACGGGCCAGGGCGGGGCGACCTGACCGTGGGTGAGCGGTCGGCCCCGACCGCCGTACCGGCACCGTGACCTGGTCGGCTGCGGCGACCGAAATCCGGGGCTTCCCGACCGCGCGAGCCCTCGGGTATCGTCCGTTCGTTCAGTCGGAGATGCGACGATCCATCCGTTCACCCTAGCCAGTTCTCAGACGATCGGGCAGAATCCGGTGCACGCGCTCCCCGGAGCGTGATCATGTCCTCGCTGATCCGTAGATCTGACGACAGGGCCCCGGCAAGGCCGTCACGAGTGGCCGTCGGCGGGCTCGATGGAGGCGACGGTGTCCGACGAGCGACCCTCTCCGGACGGGCCGGCAACCTTCCGTGAGGTGTTCGGCCAGCCCGAGTACCGGGCGGTCCTCACCGCGAGCCTCCTCTCCTGGGTCGGCGACTACGTGGCCAAGGCCGCGGTCACCGTCCTCGTCTACCGGGAGAGCGAGTCGATCGCGCTCTCCGCCGCCGCGTTCGCGGTCAGCTACCTGCCCTGGCTGGTCGGTGGGCCGCTGCTCGCCGCCCTCGCCGAGCGGTACCCGTACCGGCGGGTGATGGTGGTCTGCGACCTGGTCCGGATGGCGCTGATGACGCTGATCGCCGTGCCGGGCATGCCGGTCTGGGCGATCCTGGCCCTGCTCTTCGCCACCACGCTGGCCAACCCGCCGAGCCAGGCCGCCCGGTCGGCGCTCATGCCGGCCATCCTCAGCGGCGACCGGCTGGTCGTCGGGCTGTCGCTGAACGCCAGCTTCGGCCAGGCCGCCCAGGTGGTCGGCTATCTGCTCGGCGCGGCCGTGGCCGCCTGGAACACCACCGCCGCGTTGCTGATCAACGCGGCGACGTTCGCCGTGTCGGCCGCACTGCTGCGCTGGGGCGTCCGCGAGCGGGCATCGGCGATGACCGCCGCGCACCGCACCCATCTGCTCCGGGAGACCGGCGAGGGATTCCGGATCGTGTTCGGCAACCCCGTCCTGCGGGCGATCGCCGTGCTGGTCTTCAGCGCCATGCTCTTCTCCATCGTCCCCGAGGGGCTCGCCGCGGCCTGGGCCGGCGAGCGCGCCGACGCCGGGATGGACACCGGCATGGCGCAGGCCGTGATCATGGCGGCCAACCCGGTCGGCTTCATCCTCGGTGGACTCCTGGTCGGCCGGGCCGTCGCGCCGGCCCGCCGGCTCACCCTGATGCGCCCGCTGGCGGTGGCCGCGCCGCTGGCGCTGGTGCCGGCGCTGCTCGACCCGCCGCCGCTGGTGGTGGCCCTGCTCGCGGCGACCTGCGGCTTCGCCGTCGCCGGCCTGCTGCCGACCGCCAACGGCCTCTTCGTCCGCGCCCTGCCGAACGGCTTCCGGGCCCGCGCCTTCGGCGTGATGGCCACCGGCATGCAGGTCATCCAGGGGGCGGCGGTGCTGATCACCGGGCTCATCGCCGACCACTTCCCGATCTCGACGGTGGTCGGCCTGTGGAGCGCCGGCGGCGTGCTGCTCATGCTGTTCACCGCGCTGCGCTGGCCGGACCGGCGGACCGTCGAGGCGGCCGTCGAGGCGGCCGACCGGGCCAACTCCGAGGACCCGCCGGCCGGTGGCCGAGCACACTCCCCCGCCGCCCCACGCTGCCGCGACGGGCAGCCGGCCGTGGAGGGCCGCACCGGCGAGCGGGGCCACCGCAGCCACGCTGTGACGTGATCGGCAGCCGCCCCGGCCGGTACGCGGCGACCGGCGGCCCGGGGCACCTGGCAGGATGGAACGGTGAATCCCGCAGGTGAATCCGACCGCACCGAGCCGTCGATGACCCTCTTCGAGGCGGTCGGCGGCGAGCCCACCTTCCGCAAGCTGGTCGACGAGTTCTACGCCGGCGTCGCCACCGACCCGCTGCTGCGGCCGATGTACCCGGAGGAGGACCTCGGGCCGGCCGCCGACCGCCTGACGCTCTTCCTGATGCAGTACTGGGGTGGGCCGCACACCTACTCGGCCCAGCGCGGGCACCCGAGGCTGCGGATGCGGCACGCGTCGTTCCGGATCGGCGCCGCCGAGCGGGACGCCTGGCTGCACCACATGCGGCGGGCCGTCGACCGGTTGGACCTGCCGCCGGAGATCGCCGGTGCGCTCTGGGACTACCTGGAGCGCGCGGCCTACTTCATGGTGAACGTCATGGAGGACCCGGCCGGGTAGGCGTCACCCCGGCGGGTGGCCCGCACCGGCCCCCGGGGGCGGCTCAGAGCAGCGCGCCCTCGTCGTGCAGCCAGTCGACGAAGGTGGTCGCCACGGCCGCGCCGCAGTCGAGCATCTCGACCAGGAGCGCGTCGTGGGTGCCGGCGCCGAGCGGCACCTGGAGTTCGGCGTAGATGGGCAACTGACCGCGCTCGGTCGGGTCGCCGATGTACGCCTTGCAGAACCGGCGGGTGTGGTTCCACTCGTTGACCACCCGGTAGGCCCGGTCCGCCCAGTCCGGCGGGACCGTCGCGTGCGGACGCGCCCGCATCACCAGGATCTCGTCCTCGGGACCCTCCAGAGTGACCAGCACCGCGTGCCGCTCCCACATGGCCAACAGGTTCCCGTCACCGTCGGCCAGGTAGCGCACGTCGAGCAGGTCGAGGGCGTCGCAGACCCGACGCAGGGTGACCGGGGCCACCGTGACCGGCATGTCGGCGGTCACCGACCGGTCGGTGGCCTTGCACTCGTCTCCCGGCTGCCGGGGGGACGGTGGTCCGACCCGGACGGTGCTGTCCACTGTGGTCCCGCTTCGAGTTTCCGGGTCGCCGCCACTGGCAGGACCAGGGCGCCATGACCACCACGGCATCGCTCGCGCACCTCACTCCCCAGCGGATCCGGACGCCTACGGTGCGTTGGATCCGAGGATGGACGGTACCCGGACAGCCGGGCGGAAGCACCCCCCCAACGCCAGCCCCAGCCCAGAAGAATGAGCGCGGGTCATCCTTTCGGATGATCTCGGACGGGTCGAACGGCAAGATCGGAAACCTTCCGCAACCACGCCGCTCCGTACGGTCCGACCAGGCCGACCCATCGACCGACCACCCGGACCTGTACCTCG
This sequence comes from Micromonospora coxensis, assembly GCF_900090295.1. NCBI lineage: Bacteria > Bacillati > Actinomycetota > Actinomycetes > Micromonosporales > Micromonosporaceae > Micromonospora > Micromonospora coxensis. The sequence continues at coordinate 2,226,969 of NZ_LT607753.1, forward strand.
CCGGGGGCGTCGACCACCGGCCCGAGGAAGCCCATCCGGACCAGACCCTGGACCAGCCGCTGGCTCACCTCCACCGGCTCCGTCGGCGCGTCGTCCGGGGTCACCGTCACCGCGACGTGGTCGAGCAGCGCGTCGCGCAGCATCCGCTGCCCGACCGCGCGCCCGCCCACCCCGTGGGTGGCCGCGCTGCGCAGGGTGCCCGCCGCCGCCTCGGCGATCCGGCGCAGCTCACCGGCGGGCAGCAGCTCCACCTGCCGGCTGGCCGCCGGCGGCAGGGGCCAGCGCCACCGCTCGTCCCGGCGGGTCGGCAGCCCGCCGTCGGCGGACTCCAGCCGGGCCAGCAGGTCCGCGGCGGCGACCGTCACGTCGCCCGGCGCCCGGCCGGCCACCGTACGGGTCACCAGCACGTCCCAGGGCAGCCGGGCCCACAGGGCGGTACGCCCGGCCCCGTCGACCGGCCGGAGCCGGACCACGGTGGCCGGGTCGAAGCGGACCAGCCGGGCCAGGAAGGCCCCCGCGTCGGCGACGCCGTCCAGCCCGTGCCCCGGCGTCACGGCCGGCGCCCCGCTCACGCCGCCCCGCCGGAGGGGGCGTACGACAGCAGGAAGGTCCGCTCGTCGTCGGTGATCCGCCGGGGCCGCTTGGCGGTCAGGTCGAACGGCACCAGCACCGACCGGGCGGTGCTGGCGAGCACGTCACCGTCGTACAGCTCGTAGGCCACGGTGAACCGGGAGGCCCGGATCTCCTCCACCCACAGCTCGATGCGGACGCTCGGGGCCGCCTCCGCGGTGGCCCGGCCCAGCGCGTAGTCCACCGGGCGCAGGTAGTCGACCTCGTGCCGGCGGATGACCACTCCGTCGGAGAACGAGTCGACGCCCCACGCCCGGCCGCCGGCGAACATCATCGCGACCCGGGCCTCCTCGTAGAGGGTGAGGAAGCGGGCGTTGTTGACGTGGCCGTACGCGTCCAGGTCGGACCACCGCAGCGTGCAGTGGTAGACAAACCGGTCAGCCACAGCTCAGCACCGGTCAGTCACGGGTGAGCTTGCGGTAGGTCACCCGGTGCGGGCGGGCCGCCTCGGCGCCGAGCCGGTCGATCTTGTTCTTCTCGTACGCCTCGAAGTTGCCCTCGAACCAGAACCACTTGGCCGAGTTCTCGTCGTCGCCCTCCCAGGCCAGGATGTGCGTGGCGACCCGGTCCAGGAACATCCGGTCGTGGGAGATGACCACGGCGCAGCCGGGGAACTCCAGCAGCGCGTTCTCCAGGCTGGAGAGGGTCTCCACGTCCAGGTCGTTGGTCGGCTCGTCGAGCAGGATCACGTTGCCGCCGATCTTCAGGGTCAGCGCCAGGTTGAGCCGGTTGCGCTCGCCGCCGGAGAGCACCTTGGTCGGCTTCTGCTGGTCCGGCCCCTTGAAGCCGAAGGCGGCGATGTACGCCCGCGACGGCATCTCGACCTTGCCGACCATGAGATGGTCCAGCCCGTCGGAGACGACCTCCCAGACGGTCTTGTCCCCGTCGAGGCCCTGCCGGTTCTGGTCGACGTACGACAGCGAGACGGTGGGACCGACCTTGACCTCGCCACCGGTCGGCTGCTCCAGCCCGACGATGGTCTTGAACAGGGTGGTCTTGCCGACGCCGTTCGGGCCGATGATGCCGACGATGCCGTTGCGCGGCAGCGAGAAGGACAGGTCGTCGATCAGCAGGCGGTCGCCGAAGCCCTTGCTGAGGTGGTGCGCCTCGATGACCGTGCTGCCCAGGCGCGGGCCCGGCGGGATCTGGATCTCCTCGAAGTCCAGCTTGCGGGTCTTCTCCGCCTCGGCGGCCATCTCGTCGTACCGGTCGAGGCGGGCCTTGGACTTGGTCTGCCGCGCCTTGGCGTTGGAGCGCACCCACTCCAGTTCCTCGGAGAGGCGCTTCTTCATCTTGGCGTCGCGGCGACCCTCGACGGCCAGCCGGGCGGCCTTCTTCTCCAGGTAGGTGGAGTAGTTGCCCTCGTACGGGTAGGCGCGGCCCCGGTCCAGCTCCAGGATCCAGTTGGCCACGTTGTCGAGGAAGTACCGGTCGTGGGTGATGGCGACGACGGTGCCGGCGTACTTGGCCAGGTGCTGCTCCAGCCACTGCACGCTCTCCGCGTCCAGGTGGTTGGTGGGCTCGTCGAGCAGCAGCAGGTCGGGGGCTTCCAGCAGCAGCTTGCACAGCGCCACCCGGCGTCGCTCACCACCGGAGAGCTGGGTCACGTCGGCGTCCGGCGGCGGGCAGCGCAGCGCGTCCATGGCCAGTTCGAGCTTGGAGTCGATGTCCCAGGCGTCGGCGTGGTCCAGCTCCTCCTGGAGCCGGCCCATCTCCTCCATCAGCTCGTCGGAGTAGTCGGTCGCCATCTGCTCGGCGATCTTGTTGAACCGCTCCAGCTTGGCCTTGGTCTCGGCGACCGCCTCCTCGACGTTGCCGAGGACGGTCTTGGCGTCGTTGAGCGGGGGCTCCTGGGCGAGCATGCCGACGGTGAAGCCGGGCATGAGCCGGGCCTCGCCGTTGCTCGGCCGGTCCCACCCTGCCATGATCTTGAGGAGGCTGGACTTACCGGCGCCGTTCGGACCGACCACACCGATCTTGGCCCCCGGCAGGAAGTTCAGCGTCACGTTGTCGAGCACGACCTTGTCGCCGTGCGCCTTGCGCGCCTTTTCCAGGACGTAGATGAACTGGGCCACGGTGCGGGCTACCTCCGTCGGTTGCGATCGCGAGCTTGCGGGCGCGGGCGCGGGCGGTGACTCCGCCCGCCGCCGCCGGCCCGGGGCCGGCCGCGCGCACGCCGTCGTCAATCCTGACAGGTACGCTCCGCTGCGCCCACATCACCCCGCCCGGCGTCGCGTCACGTGCCACCGCCGCCCGCGGGTGTCGTCAAGATCACGAACCGGGTTGAGCGGTCGTGGGACGGGTAGGTGACTCCGGCACGGGGCACCAGACGCCGCAGCTACGCTCAGTACGCTCATCGCGGTGGACCCGTCAGCACCCGGAGGTGGCCGATCGTGACCGTCCGTAGCTCCTTTGTCGTAGTGGCGAACCGACTGCCGGTCGACGAGGTGAGCACACCTGAGGGACGGCAGTGGCGACGCAGCCCGGGCGGGCTGGTCACCGCGCTGCATCCCGTCCTCGCCGAGCACCGGGGCACCTGGGTGGGCTGGGCCGGCGGCACGGGCGCCGCCCCGGAGCCGTTCGACCTGGAGGGCATCCGCCTGCACCCGGTGCCGCTGAGCGCCGAGGAGCTGGAGCGCTACTACGAGGGCCAGTCCAACGCCACCATCTGGCCGCTCTACCACGACGCGGTCGAGACGCCCGCCTACAAGCGCCGCTGGCGCGAGGCGTACCGGCTGGTCAACGCCCGGTTCGCGGAGGCCGCGGCGGAGGTCGCGGCCGAGGGCGCGACGGTCTGGGTGCAGGACTACCAGCTCCAGCTGGTCCCGGCGATGCTGCGCGAGCTGCGTCCCGACCTGAAGATCGGCTTCTTCCTGCACATCCCGTTCCCGCCGATCGAGCTGTTCATGCAGATGCCGTTCCGCACCGAGATCCTGCGCGGCCTGCTCGGCGCGGACCTGGTCGGCTTCCAGCAGCGGCTGGCGGCGCAGAACTTCGTCCGGCTGGCCCGGCACCTGCTCGGCCTGCGCTACGAGGGGCAGATGATCCAGGTGGACGGCCGGCAGGTGAAGGCCGGCGCGTTCCCGATCTCGATCGACACCCGGGAGATGGAGCGGCTGGCCGAGGACGCGGCGATCCAGGCCCGGGCGAAGCAGATCCGCGAGGAGCTGGGCAACCCGAAGACGATCATCCTGGGCGTCGACCGGCTGGACTACACCAAGGGCATCGAGCTCCGGCTCAAGGCCTTCCGCGAACTTCTCGCTGACGGAAAGTTGACAGTTCCGGATGCGGTTATGGTGCAGGTCGCCACCCCCAGCCGTGAGCGCGTGGAGCACTACCAGGCACTTCGCGTCAAGGTGGAACGCGAGGTTGGTCGGATTAACGGCGAATTCGGACGGGTCGGCGTGCCGGCGGTGCATTATCTGCATCAGTCGTACAGTCGCTCCGAACTGGCCGCGATGTACGTCGCGGCCGACGTGATGATGGTGACCCCGCTGCGAGACGGAATGAATCTGGTGGCCAAGGAGTACGTGGCATCGCGCGCCGACCAGGGCGGCGCGCTCGTGCTCAGTGAGTTCGCCGGCGCCGCCACCGAGCTGCGTCAGGCGTTCCTGTGCAACCCGCACGACCCGGACGCCGTCAAGGACGCTCTCCTGCGGGCGGTACACGTGGAGAAGCCGGAGGCCCGTCGACGCATGCGGATCATGCAACGTCATCTGCGCACCCACGACGTGGGGCACTGGGCGAAATCGTTCCTCACCGAGCTCGGGACCGGGGTGGAGGCCGCGTGAACGCCCCCACCACCGACATCGTGACCCCGCCCGCGGGGACGATGGACCCCGAGCTGCGCGCGGCCATCGGGCGGATCGCCCGGGTGCCGCAGCTCCTGGTCGCCTGCGACTACGACGGCACGCTCGCCCCGATCGTCGAGGACCCGAGCAAGGCCGTGCCGCTGCCGGAGTCGGTGGCCGCGGTCCGCGCGCTGGCCGCGCTGCCGCAGACCACCGTCGCGGTGGTCTCCGGTCGCGCGCTGCGCGACCTGGCGGCGCTGTCCCGGCTGCCCAGCGAGGTCCACCTGGTCGGCAGCCACGGCTCCGAGTTCGACATCGGGTTCGTGGAGCGACTCTCCCCCGAGCTGGTCGCCGTGCGCACCCGGCTGCGCGACGCGCTGCGCGAGATCGCCACCGCCCACCCGGGCGTACGGCTGGAGCGCAAGCCGGCCAGCGTCGCGGTGCACACCCGCGGGGTCGACCCGCAGGTCGCCGCCGCCGCCATCGAGGCGGTCCGCAGTGGCCCCGCCACCTGGGAGGACGTCACCGTCACCCAGGGCAAGGAGGTCATCGAACTGTCGGTGGTCGCCACCCACAAGGGCACCGCCGTCGACCAGCTGCGCACCCAGCTCTCGGCCAGCGCGGTGCTCTTCATCGGCGACGACGTCACCGACGAGAACGCCTTCGGCAACCTGCACGGCCCGGACGTCGGCATCAAGATCGGCCCCGGCGACACCCAGGCCCACTACCGGGTCGCCGAGCCGATCGAGGCCGCCCGCGCGCTCGGGCTGCTGCTGGAGACCCGCCGGCACTGGCTCTTCGGCGAGCGGGCCGTCCCGATCGAGCGGCACTCGATGCTGGCCAACGGCCGGACCGTCGCGCTGCTCACCCCCGAGGCCAAGGTCAGCTGGCTCTGCCACCCCAAGCCCGACTCGGCGGCGATCTTCGCCGACCTGGTCGGCGGCAGCCCGGCCGGCCACTTCACCGTCGGCCCGGAGCGCGGCGGCATCCCGCTGGGGCAGCGCTACCGCAACGGCACGATGACCGTGGAGACCCGCTGGTCCGGCCTGACCGTCACCGACTGGCTCGACCTGCCCGCCCGGGAGACCACCCCGGACGGCCCGGCGATCATCACCGGCGACTCGACCCTGGTACGGGTGCTCACCGGCTCCGGCAAGGCCCGGATCGAGTTCGCCCCGCGGCCCGAGTTCGGCCAGGTCGCCACGCAGCTCCAGCCGATGGACGACGGCCTGCTGGTGCTCGGCTCCAACGAGCCGGCCGCGCTCTACGCCCCCGGCGTGGAGTGGGAGATCAGCAACGACGGCGGCTACGAGACCGCCAAGGCGGTGGTGGACCTGCGCGCGGCCGGCGGGCAGGTCGTGCTGGAGCTGCGCTTCGGCACGCACAGCCTGGAGCACCACACCGACTCGATCCACGACCGGCAGGCCGCCGCCGAGCAGCCCTGGAAGGACTGGGTGGCCTCGCTGCGGCTGCCGACCACCGCCCGGGACCTGGTCGCCCGCAGCGCGCTCACGCTGCGCGGGCTCTGTCACGAGGCGACCGGCTCGATCCTGGCGGCGGCGACCACCTCGCTGCCGGAGGAGCTGGGCGGCGTCCGGAACTGGGACTACCGGTACTGCTGGCTGCGCGACGCGGCGATGACCGCGCGGGCGCTGGTCGACCTCGGCTCGATCGAAGAGGCCGAGGCGCTGCTGCGCTGGGTGGACGGCTGCATCGAGCGCACCGGCGGGCACCCGGAACGGCTGCACCCGCTCTACACCGTGGACGGCTACGAGCTGGGCGCCGAGGCGGTCATCGACACCCTGCCCGGGTACGCCGGCTCCCGGCCGGTCCGGGTCGGCAACCTCGCCAACCACCAGCTCCAGCTCGACGTCTTCGGCCCGATCGCCGACCTGATCGCCGCCGTGGCCGACGCCCGGGGCTCGGTCCGCGAGGACGAGTGGCGGGTGCTGGAGAACATGGTCGAGGCGGTGCGCCGCCGCTGGCACGAGCCCGACCACGGCATCTGGGAGGCCCGCCTGCCTCCCCGGCACCACATCTTCTCCAAGGTGATGTGCTGGATGACCGTGGACCGGGCGCTGCACGTGATGCGTCAGCACGGCGGCGAGGACCGGCCCGAGTGGGTCGAGCTGCGCGACCGGATCGGCGCGAACGTGCTGGAGAACGGCTGGCACGAGGAGGTCGAGGCGTACAGCGTCGCGTACGGCGACGAGGACATGGACGCCTCCTCGCTCTGGATCGGCCTGTCCGGGCTGCTCCCGGGCGACGACCCGCGCTTCCTCTCCACGGTGCTGCGGATCGAGGCGGACCTGCGCAGCGGCCCGGTCGTCTACCGGTACCACTGGGACGACGGCCTGCCCGGCCGGGAGGGCGGCTTCCACATCTGCACGGCGTGGCTGATCGAGGCGTACCTGCGCACCGGTCGCCGCACCGACGCCGAGGAGCTGTTCGCCCAGATGGTCGACACCGCCGGCCCCACCGGCCTGCTCCCCGAGCAGTACGACCCGCTCGCCGAGCGCGGGCTGGGCAACCACCCGCAGGCGTACAGCCACCTCGGCCTGATCCGCTGCGCCCTGCTCCTGGACAACATGCTCAAGCAGTGAGCCGACCGACGACGGCGGCCCCGGACCTCCCGGTCCGGGGCCGCCGTCGCACCCGGGTAGATCCACTCCGTTTGCGGCGTGTCGCGGTGACCTGACGCGCGGAGACCGCGGCCCGCCGCAAACGGCGGAGGGTGGACGGGTCAGGTGTCGAGCGCCCCCACGACGGAGCCGATCACCACGATGGCGGGTGGACGCAGACCGGCGGCGGCCACGTCCGCCGCCACCGTGCCGAGCGTCGAGCGCAGGGTCCGCTGGGCGCCGGTGGTGCCCTCCTGGATCACCGCGACCGGGGTGGCCGGGTCCTTGCCGTGCCCGGTCAGGGTGTCGGCGATGGCGGCGAGGTTCTTCAGCCCCATCAGCACCACCAGGGTGCCGCGCAGGCCGGCGAGGGCCGGCCACCGCACCAGCGAGGCCGGCGAGTCCGGCGCGACGTGCCCGGAGACGACGGTGAACTCGTGCGCCACCGCGCGGTGGGTGACCGGGACACCGGCCACCGCCGGCACGGCGATCGCGCTGGTCACCCCCGGGACGACGGTCACCGGCACCCCCGCCTCGGCGCAGGCGAGCAGTTCCTCGCCGCCGCGGCCGAAGACGTACGGGTCGCCGCCCTTGAGGCGTACCACGAAGTTGCCGGCCAGCGCCCGCTCGACCAGGATCCGGTTGATCTCCTCCTGGGCCCGGGACGGCCCGTACGGGATCTTGGAGGCGTCGACCAGCTCCACGTCGGGGCGCAGCTCGTCCAGGAGCAGCCCGGGGACGAGGCGGTCGGCGACCACCACGTCCGCCTCGGTGAGCAACCGCCAGCCCTTGACGGTGATCAGCTCCGGGTCGCCCGGGCCGGCACCGACCAGCGCCACCCGACCGGGGGCGGCCCCGGTGGGCGCCTGCGGGGCCGTCGCGGCGAGACCGGTGCGGACGTTGAGCAGGTCGCGTACCGCGTCGCGCACGCTCATCGCCCGGCGCGGGTCCCCGCCGCCGAGCACCGCGACGGTGACCGGGCCGTGCCGGGTGACCGCCGGGGTCCAGGCGGTGGCGGCGGCGCGGTCGTCGGCCCGGACGCAGAAGATCTTCCGCTCGGCGGCGGCGGCGCTGACCGACGCGGCGGCGAGCGGGTCGTCGACGGCTACCTGCACCAGCCAGGCCCCGTCGAGGTCGTCCGGGACGAACCGGCGCCGCGCCCAGTGCACCCGCCCGGCGTCGACGTGCCCGTGCAGGGCGGGGGTCAGCTCCGGGGCGACGAGGAAGACGTCCGCGCCCGCGTCGAGCAGCGCCGGCACCCGGCGGGTGGCGACCGCTCCCCCGCCCACCACGACCACCCGCCGGCCGGCCAACCGCAGGCCGAGGGGGTAGGGATTGACCGTCACTTCTCCGAGACCCCCGCCGAGTCGAAGGTGGCGACCTCGTGCAGCACCCGCACCGCGCCGGTGACCACCGGCAGCGCCAGCAGCGCCCCGGTCCCCTCGCCCAGGCGCAGCCCGAGGTCGATCAGCGGGTCCAGCCCGAGGTGCCGCAGCGCGACGGTGGCGCCCGGCTCGGCCGAGCGGTGCCCGGCGACCATCGCGCCGACCGCGTCCGGCGCCAGGGCCGCCGCGACGAGCGCGGCGCTCGCCGCGATCACCCCGTCCAGCAGCACCGGCACGCGGCGCGCGGCGGCGCCGAGGACCAGGCCGGCCAGCGCCGCGTGCTCCAGGCCGCCGACGGCGGCCAGCACGCCCAGCGGGTCGGCCGGGTCGGGCTCGTGGCGGCGCAGCGCGGCCCGCACCACGCCGACCTTGCGCCGGTACGTCTCGTCGTCCACCCCGGTGCCGCGTCCGGTCGCCTCGGCCGGGTCGACCCCGGTGAGGGCGGCGATCAACGCGGCCGACGGGGTGGTGTTGGCGATGCCCATGTCGCCGGTGAGCAGGATCCCCGCCCCGGCGTCGACCAGCTCACCGGCGATGCGGATGCCGGTCTCGACCGCCGCGCGGGCCTCGTCGCGGGTGAGGGCGGCGGTGACGGTCATGTCCCGGGTGCCCCGGCGGACGTTGGCCTCGACCAGCCGGGGACCGTCCCGCTCGGCGTCGGGGTCGACCGGGAGCGCGGTGGCGACGCCGACGTCGACCACGGTGACCGACGCGCCGGCCTGCCGGGCGAACGCGTTGACCACCGCGCCACCGGCCAGGAAGTTGCCGATCATCTGGGCGGTGACCTCCTGCGGCCAGGGGGTCACCCCCTGGGCGTGCACGCCGTGGTCCCCGGCGAAGATCGCCACCGCGGCCGGCTCGGGCAGCGGCGGCGGGCAGGTCCCGGCCAGCCCGGCCAGGCGTACGGAGAGCTCCTCCAGGGCGCCGAGGGAGCCGGCGGGCTTGGTCAGCCGCCCCTGGAGGTCCCGGGCGGCGGCCATCGCCGGTTCGTCGGGCGGTCGGATCGCCGCGATGGTGGTCTCCAGCATCATGCCTCCAGGATCTCGGCCAGTACCTCGGTGAACGCGTCGGAGGTGGCCGGGTCGCGCACGGCCACCCGCAGCCAGTCCGGGCCCAGGCCGGGGAAGGTGTCCCCGCGCCGGACCGCCCAGCCGCGCTCGCGCAGCGTCTCGCGCACCCGGTCCGCGCCGGCCAGGTGGATCAGAACGAAGGCGCTGGCCGGGCGGCCCGCCACGCGTACCCCGGGCAGGGCCGACAGGCGGGCGACCAGGTGGTCGCGGTCGGCGGCGAGCCGGGCGGCGATCGCGCGCTCGGCGGCGACGGCGGCCGGCGCGGCGATGGCCGTGGCGGCGGCGAGCGCCGGAGTGGAGACCGCCCAGAGCGGCTGGCCGGCGGCGAACCGCGCCAGCAGGGCGGGCTCACCGAGCAGGTAGCCGATCCGCAGGCCGGCCAGGCCCCAGGTCTTGGTGAGGCTGCGGACCACGACCAGGCCGGGCAGGTCGCGCCGGCCGGCGAGGGACTCCGGCTCGCCCTCGACGCCCGGGGCGAGCGTGGTGTCGGCGAACGCCTCGTCCACCACGAGCACCCGGCCGGGCCGGGCCAGCGCGGCCAGGTCGGCGGCGGGGTGCAGCACCGAGGTGGGGTTGGTCGGGTTGCCGATCATGACGAGGTCGGCGTCGTCGGGCACCCGCGCGGGGTCGAGGCGGAAGCCGTCGGCCGGGTCGAGCAGCACCCGCTCGACGGAGTGCCCGGCGGCCCGCAGCGCGGCCTCCGGCTCGGTGAACTGCGGGTGCACCACCACCGGGCGGCGTACCCCGGCCAGGGCGCGGGCGATCAGCACGAAGCCCTCGGCGGCGCCGGCGGTGAGCAGCACCTCCTCCGGGGGGCGGCCGTGCCGGGCCGCCACGGCCGCCCGGGCGGGGCGCGGGTCCGGGTACGCGGTCAGGTCGGCCAGCGAGGCGGTGAGCGGGTCGGCCAGCCAGTCCGGCATCTCGTCGCGGCGGACGTTGACGGCCAGGTCGACCAGGCCGGGGGTCGCCTCGGCGTCCCCGTGGTGGCCGAGGTCCGGTTCGTCCCCGGGCGTCCGGTCCGGCCCGACAGCGGCCGGTGCGGCGGACGGCTCGTCCGGCCCGACGGCGGCCCGTGCGGCGGACGGCTCGTCCGGCCCGACGGTGGCCGGGCCGGGGGCCGGCGCTCCTCCGGCGGCCGGCGCCGCCCCGATCAGTTGCCCACGCATGTCCGCGATCCTGCCGGGAAGCCGCCGTACGGGACAGCGGATCCCGGCGTGGGACGCGTCACCACCGCCGAACCCTCCGGCCCGTTTATGAATTCTTCTCATTTCCGAATCGGAAATGTCATAACTTGACCCCGTGAGCAACCGACCCCTTGCTGCCGCTGGTCGTTCCGTTCCGCTCCTGCGTGCCGGCCTGATCGCCGGCCTCGTCGTGGCCGCCCTCGCCTACCCGCTGGCCGCCGTCACCGGCATCGGCGCGAAGGCCACCGCGCACGCCATGGAACAGAAGACGGACATCCTGCGCACCGCGATGCCGGCCGAGACGTCGTACCTCTACGCCCCCGACGGCAAGACGATCCTGACCATGTTCTACGAGGAGTACCGGCAGTACACGAAGCTGTCGGACATGTCGCCGCACATCCAGCAGGCGATCGTCGCCGCCGAGGACAACCGCTTCTACCAGCACCACGGCGTCGACCCGAAGGGCGTCGCCCGCGCCTTCGTGGCCAACGCCCGCTCCAGCGGCGTCTCCCAGGGCGCCTCCACGCTGACCATGCAGTACGTGCGGATGGCGCTGCGCGACAGCGCCAAAACCCCGAAGGAGGTCCAGGAGGCCACCCAGCAGACCAGCCTGCGCAAGGTCAAGGAGATGCGGATGGCACTGGACATCGAGAAGGAGCTCACCAAGGAACAGATCATGGAGCGCTACCTCAACTCGGCGTACTTCGGGCACCGGGCGTACGGCATCTACGCCGCCGCGCAGATCTTCTTCTCCAAGACCCCGGCCACCCTCACCCCGGTCGAGGCGGCCACCCTCGCCGGCCTGGTCAAGTCCCCCTCCGCGTACGACCCGATCAGCTCCGACCAGAAGGAGGCCACCGGACGGCGCAACTACGTGCTCGACCGGATGGCCCAGCTCGGCTACCTGTCCCCGGACGCCGCCGCGGCGGCCCGCGCCGAACCGATCCGTACCCGGGTGACCACCCCGGCCAACGACTGCGCCTCGATCGACAAGCGCTACCAGAGCTGGGGCTTCGCCTGCGACTACGTGAAGAACTGGTGGAGCGCGCAACCCGCCTTCGGCGAGAACCGGCTGGAGCGGATGGACAAGCTGCGCCGGGGCGGCTACCGCATCGTGCTCAGCCTCGACCCGAAGGTCCAGGCGGCGGCCGAGAAGAACGTCGGCGCCAAGGAGAACACCGGCAGCCCCTTCGCCAACGGCATCGTGGTCGCCGAACCGGGCACCGGCCGGGTCAAGGCGATGGCCGTCAACCGCAACTACTCGCTGGACCTCAGCGAGAACGGGCCCAGCTCCAACCCGGAGGCCAGCCCCAACATCAAGGCCAACTACCCGAACACGGTGGCGCCCCTGCTCGGCGGCGGCAGCCTCCCCGGCTACCAGGCCGGATCCACGTTCAAGATGTTCCCGATGCTGGCCGCGCTCGACGCCGGGATGCCGCTGTCCACCGCGTTCGACTCGCCCCACCGGTACACCTCGCAGGTGTACGACGGCTGGTCGCCGTCCAACGCCAGCGGGGCGATGAGCGGACGGCAGACCATGTGGTCCGGCTTCGGCAAGTCGGTGAACACCTACTTCGTCTGGCTGGAGGAGCAGGTCGGCGCGGACCGGGCGGTGCACATGGCCGAGCAGCTCGGGCTGCGCTGGCGTACCGACGTGGACCGGGAGCACGCCTCCCCGGCCAAGGCCAAGAAGTGGGGCGCGTTCACCCTGGGCGTCTCCGACGCCACCCCACTGGAGATGGCCAACGCCTACGCCGCGGTCGCCGCCGACGGGCGCTACTGCGAGGCCATCCCGGTCAACTCGATCACCAACCGGGACGGCACGCCGGCCACGTACCGGACCGCGAGCGGCATCGAGCGGGAGGTGGCCAAGCCCCGCTGCCGGCAGGTGGTCAGCGCCGACGCGGCCCGCGCCGCCACCGACGCCGCCCGCTGCCCCACCGGCGACACCCCGGCCAAGGGCAGCTGCGGCGGCTGGTCGACGGCGGACAGCGTCCGGGGCACGGTGGGCCGTCCGGTGGCCGGCAAGACCGGCACCACGGACAGCACCCGGTCGGCCTGGTTCGTCGGCTACACCCCGGAACTCGCGGCGGCCAGCTTCATCTCCGACCCGGACAACCCGTTCAACGCGGTCGGCGACGGGCAGTCCCAGATCCCCATCCAGGCGGTGGCCAACACGCTCAAGGAGGCGTTGAAGGGCAAGCCCGTCCGCCAGTTCACCCCGCCGTCGGACGCGATCGTCGGCTGACCGCCGGCCCGCGCCCGGGTGGTCACGGACTCTGCGTCAGGAACGGTGCGGTTCCTGACGCAGAACCCTGTCCGGTCGATCAGCGGAGATCGGCGGTGACCAGGGACCACATCTCCAGGTCGACCCGGGCGCCCCGGACGAAGCCGGCGTTGCGCAGCAGGCCCTCGTAGCTGAAGCCGGCCTTCTCGGCCACCCGGCGCGACGCGGTGTTCCCCGGCGCGACCCGCAGCTCCACCCGCTGGAAGCCGTGCTCCAGGATCAGCGCGATGGCCAGCGCGTCCACCGCCTCGGCGGCCAGGCCGTAGCCGCGCGCGTGCGGGGCGATCGCGTACGACACCTCGGTGAGCCGGGCGCCCCAGTCGGTACGCCGGGTCCAGAGACAGCCGACCACCCGGTCGTCCTCCCGGCGCAGCACCGCGTAGTGGTCGCCGTCACCGCTGTCCCGACGCTGCCGGGCCAGGTCGGTGCACCAGGCCAGCCCCTCGATCTGCCCGGCCGACTCGGCCAGCGGCAGCCAGCGCTGGGTCTGCCGGTCGGCGAAGACCTCGTCCACCGCCTTCGCGTCCGCGGCCCGCAGCGGGCGCACCTCCGTACGCGGGGTGGAGACCGTCAGCTCCGGGAAGCGGCGGACCGCCACCTGCCCGATCACACCGGCGCCCCGACGCCCTCGGCCACCCCGGCGGCGGCCACCAGCCGGGTCGCGATCGCCGGATCCGCCGCCCAGTGCAGGCCGAGCTGCGACGCGTGCACGCCCCGCCAGACGAAACCCTCGGGGCTGCCGCCCTCCCAGCTCCACGCCGGGTGCTCGCCCGCCCGGGGACTGAGCACCGCGGCGTGCTGCTTGTAGCCGACCACGCTCGCCCCGGCATCGGCGACCACGCTGGCCGTCCGGGCCGTCGCCTCCCGGTAGCCGACGACCATGCCGTCCCGGCTCGTCCCGACCGCGTCCAGCACCCCGCACATCGGCGCGCCGTCCAGCTCACGGGCCAGCCAGAGCAGCCCGGCCCCCTCGGCGAGCAGCGGACGGCCGGTGCGGGCCAGCTCGGCCACCGCGATGCAGAGCCGGCGGTTGGCGGAGAGTTCCCGGGCGTACGACTCGGGCAGGCCGGCGCCGACGACCAGCGCGCGGGTGCCGGCGGGCAGGGCCTCGTCGCGCAGCGGGTCGACGGCGACCACCTCGGCCCCGGCGGCGTGCAGCAGCTCGGCCGTCTCGGCGTAGCTGTAGCTGCCGCCCGGCCCACCGGCCAGCGCCACCAGCGGTGGCCGCGCACCCCCCGGCTCCGCCGGCGCGACGGCCGGCGACCAGGGCTGCACCGGCAGGGCCGGGGCGGAACGGGCCAGCGCGAGCAGCCGGTCCAGCTCGACCGTGCCGGCCACCGCCTCACCGAGCCGGCGCACCGCCCGGGTCGCCTCCGCGTCGCCGCGCAGGACCGGCAGCACCCCGTGCCGCCGCGCGGGCAGCACCGGGGGCAGCTCGTGGCGGCGCAGGACCCCGTAGACGGGGACGTCGATGTCGTCGAGCGCCTCGCGCAGCATCGTCTCGTGCCGGGGGGAGGCGACCTGGGTGAGGATCACGCCGCCGAGCCAGAGCTGCTCGTCGTACGACCGGAAGCCGTGCACCAGGGCGGCCACCGACTGCCCCATCGCGGTCACGTCCACCACCAGCACCACCGGGCTGCGCAGCGCGGTGGCGACGGCGGCCGTCGACTCCGCCTCGGGACGGCCGGAGACCGAGTCGTAGAGACCCATGGTGCCCTGGACCACCGCCAGCCCGGCGCCCGCGGCGCCGTGCGCGAAGAGCGGACCGATCCGGTCGGCCCCGACCAGCCGGGCGTCCAGGTTCCGCCCCGGCCGGCCGGCCGCCAGGCCGAGGTACGCGGCGTCCACGAGGTCCGGCCCGACCTTGAAGCCGGCGACCTGGACGCCACGGTCGGCGAGAGCGGCGAGCAGGCCGATGGCCAGGGCGTTCGTGCCGTGTCCGGAGGACGGCGCGCTGAGCACGAGGCGCGGCACCGCGGTCATCATCGACTCCTCGCAGGAGGCAGGGGGTGGCGCACGGACGGCCGGGAGGAACTCGGACGGCGATCCGCTCGCGTGACCATACCCGTCCGGACCGACGCGTGGCGGCATCCGGGCGGCCCGGGTACGGGCCGTCGCGGTCAGTGGCCCCGGTCATACGGGTAGCCTCGTGCCTGTGTACCGGTTCCTGCTGACCCCCCGCTGGCTGGGCATCCTCGCGCTGACCCTGGTCGCCGCCGCGGTGATGGTCCTGCTCGGCAACTGGCAGCTGGCCCGTTACGAGGAGCGCACCGCGGTCAACGAGCGCATCGACGCGGGCAGTGGGGGAACCCCGGCGCCGCTGCGTGACCGGGTGCCGGCGCCCACCGGCGGCGCGGGCACGGCCGGGCCCGCCCCGGCCGAGGAGGCCGAGTGGAGCCGGGTCACCGCCACCGGCCGGTACGACCCGTCGAACGTGATCCTGGTCCGGGGCCGGACGGTCGACCGCACGGTCGGCTTCGAGGTGCTCGCCCCGCTGGTGCTCGCCGACGGCAGCGCCCTGCTGGTGGACCGGGGCTGGATCCCGCCCGCCCCGGGCGGCGGCGCGCTGACCGTGCCAGAGGTGCCCGCCCTGCCCACCGGTGAGGTGACGGTCGTCGGCCGGGTGCACCCCACGGAGACCGGCGGCAGCGGCGTGGGCCGCCGCGACGGCCGGCTGGAGACCCGCCGGGTCACCCTCGACAAGCTGGCCCGCGAGCTGCCGTACCCGGTACACGGGGCGTACCTGCTGCTCGACGAGCAGACGCCGGCGAACGACCCGGCCTTCCGGGCGGTGCCGATCGGGCACGCCAACAACTGGCAGAACCTCGGCTACGTCGTCCAGTGGTGGATCTTCGCGGCGATGACGCTGGTCGGCTACGGCTGGGTGGCGCGCCGGGAGGCCCGTCGGGCGGCCGGGTTGGACAAGCCCAGGCCGCCGGTCGACCGGGCCGCCGAACCGGTCACCCCCGCCTGACGTAACACCCCGCCCGGGTGGCGGGCCGGCGTCGCGCCGGCCCGGTCGCGGCGGATGGTCCGGCTCGCCCTCAGCCGCCAACCCGACCGGCGTGGATCGCCCGGACCATGTCGATGGTGTCCGCCTCGGCGGCGGTCTTGTCCTCCCGGTAGCGCACCACCCGGGCGAAGCGCAGCGCCATCCCGCCCGGGTACCGGGAGCTGGTCTGCACCCCGTCGAAGGCGATCTCGACGACCTGCTCGGGACGGACCCGCACCACCCAGTCGCCGCGCTCCACGGCGAGGCCGAGGAATCGTTCGGTCTGCCACCGCAGCAGCTCGTCGGTGAGCCCCTTGAACGTCTTGCCGAGCATGACGAAGTCCCCCGTACGGGGATCACGCGCGCCGAGGTGGAGGTTGGACAGCCAGCCCTGCCGGCGGCCGCTGCCCCACTCGACCGCCAGCACCACCAGGTCGAGGGTGTGCCGGGGCTTGACCTTGACCCAGGCCGCGCCGCGCCGGCCGGCGTCGTAGGGCGCCTCCGGCGCCTTCACCACGACCCCCTCCTGACCGGCGTCGAGCGCCGCGGCGAAGGCCGCGCCCGCCTGCTCGGCGTCGTCGACCTCGACCCGCCCGACCAGCAGGGACTCGTCGACCGCGCCGGCCAGGGCGGCCCACCGCTCCCGGCCGGGCCGGTCGATCAGGTCCTCGCCGTCGAGGTGCAGCAGGTCGAAGAAGTACGGCGTCAGCACCGTCTCGCCGGTGGTCTCGGCGGCGGCGAGCACCGCCGGGGCGACCGGGCTGGCGCCGCTGGTGCTGGGCGTGGCCCGGCGGGCGGCCCGGCTGGAGGTCTGCTGGAACGGCAGCGGCCGGCCGGTCGCGTCCAGCCCGATCGCCTCACCGTCGAGCACGAGTTCACGGGCCGGCAGCGCGCGGACGGCGGCGACCACCTCCGGCACCCGGGTGGTGATCTCGTCCAGGCTGCGGGTGTACACCGCGATGTCGTCGCCCGAGCGGTGCACCTGGATGCGGATGCCGTCCAGCTTGACGTCCACCACCGCCGGGACGCCGGTGGCGTCGAGCGCCGCGTCGACCGTGGGGGCGCTCTGCGCCAGCATCGGGGCGAGCGGACGGCCCACCCGCAGCCCGAACCCGGCCAGCGCGGCGGCGCCCCCGCCGAGTGCGGCCGTCGCGACGGCGCGCAGGTCACCGGCGAGCAGCAGGGCCCGGCGTACGGCGGCGACCGGCACCTCCGCGGCCCGGGCGATCGCCTCGGCGAGCAGCCCGGCCTGCGCCCCCTGGCGCAGCTCACCGCTGAACAGCCCGACCAGCAGCCGCTGCTCGTCGGCGGTGGCGGCGGTGAAGAGCGCGCCGAGCAGCTCCCGACGCCGGGCCTGCGATCCCGGCCCGCGCACCGCCGCGATCCGGTCGATCGCCGCGTCGACCTCGCCGACGGTCAGGGTCGGCTCGGCGGCCGGGGGCGGCAGGTCGCGCAGGCTGGCCCAGCCGACCCCGGTCTGCCGTTGGCGCAGCTCACCGGCGAGGTAGCCGGAGCCGGCCGGCACCTCGGCCGGGTCGAGCGAGCGCAGGGCCGCGGCGAGCAGCTCCACCTTGGCCCGCCGGCCGCTGGTGGCGCCGACGGCTGCGGAGGTGGCTGCCAGGTCGAGGAACCGCACGGACCTCATCCTGCCAGCCACCCCCGACACCACCCGGGTATTGCCGTACCCGGGCCATCCGGCGGGCCGTGCCCGGGGACGCGGCCCGGCCCCGGTTCGACCGATCAGGGCGGGGTCAGGCGGAGACAGGTTCCTCGATCCGCAGGCCGCGGGCGCGGACCTCGTCGGCGACCCGGGAGAGCACGCCGTCGAGGGCGACCAGCGCCGCGGAGAGCTCGCCGAGCTGTTCCTTGAGCGTGTCCTCGGGCCACGCGGAGACGTCGACGTCCCCCAGAGCACTCACGGCGGCTTCGAGCCGCGCCATCACGTCGTTCGTACGCATGTTCGAGAGGCTATAACAGCCGCGCGCCCGACACACCGCAAACTCCGACATCGACCCCGAAGTTACGGTTCCGCGACCTTTCCTCCCCCCGAACGGGTTCGGCCGCCCCGCAGTCGGGACGGCCGAACCTCGCGGGCGGTGACGGACTAGCCGGCCCGGTGTCCCGCCTCGGCGACCCGCGCCAGCAGCAACGCCTCGGCCAGGCACACCCGGGCGAACTCGCCGAGGTGCAGGCTCTCGTTCGGGCCGTGCGCCCGGGCGTGCGGGTCCTCCACGCCGGTGACCAGGATCGCCGCCTGCGGGAACATCTCCTGGAAGGTGGCGATGAACGGAATCGAGCCGCCCACGCCGATGTCCACCGGGTCGGTGCCGTCCCAGGCGGTACGGAAGGCCGAGCGGGCGGCGTCGAACATCGGCCCGGTCGCGTCGATGACGCACGGGTTCCCGTCGTGCTCGAAACTCACCGTGACCCGGGCACCCCACGGGGCGTGCTTCTCCAGGTGCGCGCGGAGCGCGTCGTACGCCCGCTCGGGGTCGTCGCCCGGCGCCAGCCGTACGCTCAGCTTCGCCTTGGCCGACGGGACCAGCGCGTTGGGCGCCTCGCCGGTGGCCGGGGCGTCGACGCCGAGCACCGCCAGGGCCGGCTTGGTCCAGAGCCGGTCGGTGATCCGTCCGGTGCCGATGAGCGACGCCCCCTCGACCAGTCCGGCCTCGGCGCGGAACCGGTCCTCCGGGTAGTCGACGGTGGCGCCCTCCCGGCCGATCAGCCCCTCGACGGCGACGTCACCGGCGTCGTCGTGCAGCGTCGACAGCAGCCGGACCAGGGCGGTCAGCGCGTCCGGCACCGCGCCGCCGAACATCCCGCTGTGCACGGCGTGGTCCAGGGTGCGGACCTCGACGAAGCAGTTGACGATGCCGCGCAGCGAGGTGGTCAGCGCGGGCACGCCGACGTCCCAGTTGGTGGAGTCGGCGATCACGATGACGTCGGAGGCGATCTCCTCGCGGTGCTCGGCGAGCAACCGCTCCAGGGAGTCGGAGCCGTACTCCTCCTCGCCCTCGATGAACAGGACCACACCGACCGGGAGTTGGTCGCCGAAGGCGCGCAGCGCGGCCACGTGCGCCATGATGCCGGCCTTGTCGTCGGCGGCGCCCCGGCCGTAGAGCCGGCCGTCGCGCTCCACCGGCTCGAACGGGTCGGACTCCCACAGCGACAGGTCCCCGACCGGCTGCACGTCGTGGTGCGCGTACATCAGGACGGTCGGCGCGCCGGGCGGGGCCGGCTTCGTCCCGATCACGGCGGGCTGGCCGCCGGAGCGCACGATCCTCGTGTCCAGGCCGCACCCGCGCAGCAGCTCGGCGACCGCCTCGGCGGACCGCTCCACGTGCGAGTGGTCGAAGCCCTCGAAGGCGATGCCGGGGATGCGGACGAGGCGTTCCAGGTCGGCGCGGACTCCGGGCAGCTCCCGCTCGACGGCGGCCCGGATCTCGGACTCGGACATGATCGGAGTGGTCATGACCGGCATCGTATGCCGGCCTTACCGGGTCGTACCGTCCGAGCCCGCGTCCGGGCCGGTCAACCGCACGTAGTAGCGGCGGTCGTCGTGCGGCAGCGAGGGCGCGCCGTCGACCACCAGGTCGACGTGCGCGGCGGTGGCGTCGGCGGCGAAGTGCGCGCGCTCGCCGGCGTGCCAGCGGCGCAGCTCGGGCAGGATCTCGGCCCCGTCCCGGGCCACCGCGCGGGTCGACCGCAGGCCGGCGGGCGCGGTGACGAAGACGGCGAGGCTCAGCTCCGGCCGGATCGCCGCCCGCGCCGCGCTCACCCCCTCCACCAGCAGCACCGGCGCGACCGGCACCGGCACCGCCCGGGGCAGGAAGGCCCGCCGCACCCAGCTGTACCGGTGGTACGCGCCGGGCCGGCCGGCCCGCAGCGGCGCCAGCACGCCGTCGACCAGCCGGGGCCAGAAGGTGAGCTGGTCGTCCCAGCCGTCGAGCAGGTCGTCGGTGTGCACCACCGGTGGGCGCGCGCCGCCCGGCAGGTCGGCGAGGGCGTCCGCGAGGCGCGCGGCGAAGACGCTCTTGCCCGCGCCGCTCGGCCCGTCGACGGCCACCAGTCGGGTACGCCCGAGCCGCGCCGGCCGGGCCAGCACCCGCCGCGCCAGCGTCGCGTACGCCTCGACCACCGCCACCGTCACGGACGTGACGCTAGTGGGTGTCCCCCGTGAGTTGGGTTCCGCCGCTGGTGGCGACGTTCGCCGGTGGGCCGGTGCCGGCGACCGGCATGATCTGGACGTGCTCAATGACGTGATGAGTCCGGGCGTGGACGCCCTGCTGGAACAGGCTCGTGCCGGGCTGCGCCGGCTGAGCCCGCTGGAGACCGTCGAGGCGGTACGGGCGGGCGCGTTGCTGGTCGACACCCGCACCGAGGCACAGCGCCGCGAGCAGGGCGAACTGCCCGGCGCGATCGTCATCGAGCGGACCGTGCTGGAGTGGCGGCTCGACCCGGCCAGCGAGTGGCGCATCCCCGAGGCGACCGGCTACGACCGGGAGATCGTCGTGGTGTGCCGACACGGGTACAGCTCCAGCCTGGCCGCCGCGAGCCTGCAGGCGCTGGGGTTGCGCAACGCTACGGACATGATCGGTGGGGTGGAGGGCTGGCGGGAGGCGGGACTGCCGCTCAACGACGGCCCCGCCGACGTCCGCCCCTGACCGACGGGCGGCCAGCGGCCGGCTCAGGCGGCCGGTGGGGCGCCGGGTGGGATGAACGGCAGGTCGGCCGGCGGCCCCGACTCGATCAGCCGCCACAGGGCGTCGGTGTCCAGGTGCTCCTCGACCAGGTCGCCGAGCAGGTCCAATGAGCGTTCCCGGGCGGCGGCGAAGGCGGTGTCCGGGGCGACCCGGAACCCGTGCCGCCCCGCCGTGCGGGCCACCTCGGTGAGGAAGTGCCGGCGGAACTCGTCGGACTCGAACGCCCCGTGCCAGTGGGTGCCGTACACGGCGCCGAGCCGGGCGCCCTCGCCGCCGCCGTCGGCGTACCTGAGCAGCGGGGTCAGGGTCGGGTCGGCGGCGGAGACGTGCCCGTGGTGGATCTCGTAGCCGCGGACCGGGACGACGTCGGCGGCGGTGCCGACGGCCTGCCGGACGGTCTTGCGCGGGTCGAAGGTGATCTCCACGGGGAGCAGGCCGAGGCCGGGGACGCTGCCCCGGCGGCTCTCCACCGGGTCGTGGATGGCCCGGGCGAGCATCTGGAAGCCGCCGCAGATGCCGAGCAGCGGCCTACCGGCCGCCGCGTGCGCGGTGACGGCGTCGGCCAGCCCGGTCTCCCGCAGCCAGGCCAGGTCGGCGACGGTGGACTTGGATCCGGGCAGGACGACCAGGTCGGCGGCGGCCAGTTCGGCGGGCTCGACGGTCAGCCGGACCCGGACGCCGGGCTCGGTGGCGAGCGCCTCGACGTCGGTGGCGTTGCTGATCCGGGGCAGCCGGACGACGGCGACGTCCAGCCAGTCGGTGCCGTGCGGGGCGGCGGGCCGGCCGAGCACCCGCCCGTACGCCAGCGAGTCCTCGGCGTCGAGCCAGAGGTCGAGGTGCCAGGGCAGCACCCCGTACGTGGGCCGCCCGGTCACCCGGTGCAGCATGTCCAGCCCCGGCTGGAGCAGACCGAGGTCGCCCCGGAACTTGTTGATCACGAAGCCGGCGATCAGCGCCTGGTCGGCCGGGTCGAGCAGGGCCACCGTGCCGAACATCGAGGCGAACACCCCGCCCCGGTCGATGTCGCCGACCACGATCGTGGGCAGGCCGGCGTGCCGGGCCAACCCCATGTTGACGTAGTCACCGGCGCGCAGGTTGATCTCGGCCGGGCTGCCCGCGCCCTCGCAGATCACCACGTCGTACGCGGCGCGCAGGTCGGCCAGCGCCGCGTACGCGGTCTCGGCGAGTCGGGGGCGCAGTTGGCGGAAGTTGCCGGCGGTGACGGTGTCGACGGCCTCGCCGAGGAGCACCACCTGGCTGGCCAGGTCGCTGCCCGGCTTGAGCAGCACCGGGTTGAACCGCAGGTCCGGGGTGAGGCCGCAGGCCGCCGCCTGCATCGCCTGGGCCCGGCCGATCTCGCCGCCCCGACCGTCCGGGCCGACCACCACGGCGGAGTTGTTCGACATGTTCTGCGCCTTGAACGGCGCGACCTTGACCCCGCGCCGGTACAGCCAGCGACAGATGCCGGCGGTGAGCACGCTCTTGCCGGCGTCGGAGGTGGTGCCCGCGACCAGCAGACCGCCGCTCACCGGCCCCTCCCCCGCCGCGCACCGACGGCCGTGGCGACGGTGGCGGCCAGGGCGGCCGATCCGCGCCGGCCCACGGCGCCCACCAGCCTGCCCCCGGTGAGCGGCCAGGCCGCCGCGATGCCGAGCGCGGCGAGGCCGACCGCGCCGGAGATCCGGGCGGCCCGCTTGAGGTGCCGCGCCTCGGGGCGGGGCCCGTCGCCGAGGTACGGGCGCACCTCGGAGCGGCCGAAGTAGACGTTGCGTCCGCCGAGCCGGACGCCGAGGGCGCCGGCCATGGCCGCCTCGCACTGACCGGCGTTCGGGCTGGGGTGGTCGTCGCGGTCCCGTCGCCAGACACGCCAGGCCCGGCCCCGGTCGCCGTGGGCCACCGGGGCGACGGCGATGGTGAGCAGGCCGGTCAGTCGGGCGGGCGCCAGGTTGAGCAGGTCGTCGAGGCGGGCCGACGGGGTGCCGAAGCGGGCGTACCGGGGGGACCGGTGGCCGACCATGGCGTCGAGGGTGTTGGCCGCCCGGTAGCCGAGCAGGCCGGGCAGGCCGGCGACCGCTCCCCAGAGCAGGGGCGCGACCACGGCGTCGGAGGTGTTCTCGGCGACCGACTCGACGGTGGCCCGGGCCAGTTCGGGCTCGTCGAGGGCGGACGGGTCCCGGCCGCAGAGGTTGCCCAGCCGGCCGCGGGCCGCGGGCAGGTCGCCGCCGCGCAGGGCGGCCCCCATCAGCTCGGCCTCGCGGCGCAGGGTGCGCCCGCCGAGCACCGTCCAGGTGCCGGCCGCGACCAGCAGGGCGCGGGCCAGCGGACGGCGTCGGGTGGCCACGGTGGCCGCCGCGCCGAGCAGGACCGGGGCGCCCACCGCGAGTGCGGTGAAGACCGCCCCGGCGGCACGGTCGGGGCGATGGATGCGCCGCTCCAGCGCACCGGCGGCCCGGCCGAACCCGGCCACCGGGTGCCAGCGGGCGGGGTCGCCGAGCAGGCTGTCCAGGGCGTACCCCGCCAGCAGTCCGGTCGCGTTCGCCACGGCGGTCGCCTGACGCACCTGTCACCACCTCCGGCCGGCCAGCCTAGCCGTACGCGGGGTGGCCACGTCGCCGTCGCCACCCCGCCCTCCGTCCCGCGTCGTCCGACCCGGATCGCCCGTGCCACGACCGCGCACGTCACCCGGGCTCGGGTCCACCGGCTCTCAGGCCGGCACCGGCACCCGGCCCCGGGTGCGCCGTCCACGGCCGGACCGGGCGACGGCGGCCTGTGCCGGCGCCGGGTCGAGGTCGCCCGGCTCCCCCGCGTCGGTGTCGTCGTCGCGCCGGTCATCCGGCGCCGGGTCGAGGTCGTCGTCGTGGGCCCGGCCGTCCTCGTCGTCGTCGAACGGGTCGGCCGAGCCCACCAGCCCGTCGCCGGCCGGGCCGCCGACGTCACCGGACAGGTCGTCGCCGGACAGGTCGTCGCCGGACAGGTCGTCGCCGGGCGAGCCGGGACCGTCGGGCAGCCCGTGGCCGGCGTGCGGCACGGCGAACCCGGCGAACGCGAAGTCCTCGTCGAACGGCCGGTCCTCCGGCGAGGCGGGGGCCTGCTCGTGCGGCACCGGCTCCGTCGGCTCGCCGTGCACCCGGACGGCCGCCTCGGCGTCCTCCACGGCGCTGGTGGTCAGCGTGGGGCGGTTGCGCAGGAAGCGGGCCCGGCCCCGGGACAGGTCGTGCCCGACCGCGACCGCCTCCAGCTCGTAGAGGGTGCGGTGGTTGCCCGCGTCGTCGGTCCAGTCGCGGGTGTAGAGGCGGCCGGCCACCACCACCGGGTCGCCGACCATCACCGAGGCGGCCACCCCCTCGGCCAGCTTGCGCCAGCAGTTGACCCGGACGCGGAGGCTGTTGCCGTCCACCCACCGGCCGCTGTCCCGGTCGAGCCGGCGGGCGGTCGAGGCGACCTTGAAGTTGGCGACCAGGGTGTTGCTCTGCGTGGTGCGACGCCACTCCGGAGCGGTCAGCACATTACCGACAATGGTCACGTACGTATCGAACATCGTCCCCTCCCAGGGGTTGAGGGCCTGCCGTGGTGAGTCGACTCGCCGCCGAGCCTGGCCGGTACGGAGGTCCGGGCGCAGCACCATCCGGCCGCCCTGTGGACGACCGGGCCGCCTGTGGACAAGGACCTGATCAAGGTCCCGGTCTGCTAGGGCCGACCGACCCTGGGTGGCGGGCGCAGGGGGCGACCAAGATCGAGGTGCGGGATCACCGGGAGTGAGGAGGATCCCGGCTGGGTATGGAATTGATCAACCAGAGACGGCCACCACCACGGCCACCACGGCACGTCGACCGAGCGCCGCACGGCTCGCGGTCAGATGAGAAAGGTCAGCGAGATGATTCTCAGCCCGCGTACGACCGGCTCCGTCCGTACCGAGCGGGAGGTGCGGCGATGAGCGCGGTGACCAACCCGGCGACCGTCGCCGAGTGCCTGCGCGTCGGCGCCGGCTTCTCCCAGGGCGACCGGAACTGGATCGTGGAGCAGTTCGCGACCCTGGACGCGCGGCTGGCCGCGTTCCACGCCGACGCCACCGAGCTGGAGGTGTCGGTCAAGGACCGCGAGGCGCGGGGGCAGAAGGTCACGCTGGAGTGCTGGATCGCCGGCCGGCAGAAGATCGTGACCACCTCCAGCGAGGAGGACCTGCGCGCGGCGCTCAACGACGCCCGGGACGACCTGCGTCGGCGGCTCAACGACGCCAAGACGAAGCAGGAGCCCCGGCACAACAAGCACATCCGGGAGATCGGCCAGCCCGGTCCGGGTCAGGTGGCCGACACCGACGCCGACCTCGACCGGGTCGACGCCGAGACGGCCTGAGTGACACGCGATTCGTCCCCGTTCGTCCGGTGCGGGCGGACGGGGACGGACCCGGGGGCTACCGCCCGGTAGCTTCCGGGCGTACCGTCGCCCTCGTGGAACCGGACGTGCTGGGGCCGCCGTACGAGCGGCAGACGATCGACCTGGGCACCGACGACGAGGGCGCGGTGGTCGCCACCCTGGTGCGGCGGCGTGCCGAGCGCCCCACCCGGCGGGCCGTGCTCTACGTGCACGGCTACGTCGACTACTTCTTCCAGACCCACCTGGCCGACTTCTTCGCCGAGCGCGGGTGGGACTTCTACGCCCTCGACCTGCGCAAGTACGGCCGCAGCCTGCTGGCGCACCAGACCCCGAACTTCTGCCGGGACCTGAGCGACTACTTCCCGGAACTGGACGCCGCCGCGAAGATCATCCGCGAGGACGACGGCCACGACACCGTGCTCGCCATGGGGCACTCCACCGGCGGCCTGATCATCTCGCTCTGGGCGCACGCCCGACGCGACGCCGGCCTGGTCGACGGGCTCTTCCTGAACAGCCCCTTCTTCGACATCAACGCCCCCTGGGTCATCCGTCGACCCCTCGCGGCCGCCGTCGCCCGCCTGGGCCGTCGCGCGCCGCACCGCGTCCTCCCCTTCGGCCTCAACACCGTGTACGGCGAGAGCCTGCACGCCGAGCATCGCGGCAGCTGGACGTACGACCTGAGCTGGAAGCCGCTGGCCGGGTTCCCCGTCCGGGCCGGCTGGCTGCGCGCGATCCGCGCCGCCCAGCGGCAGCTGCACGCCGGGCTGGACATCCCCGTACCGGTGCTGCTGGCCTGCTCGACCCGCAGCTTCAAGGGCACGAAGTGGCACGACTCGGCGGCCCTCGCCGACGCCGTGCTCGACGTCGAGCACATGGTCCGCTGGGCGCCCCGGCTCGGCCGGCACGTCACCCTGGCCCGCTTCGACGGCGGCATGCACGACCTGACACTCTCCGGCCCCGCCGTACGCCAGCAGGTCTTCGCCGAGGTCGGGCGGTGGGCCGAGGCCTTCCTCGGCGCGGGCCCGACGGACGCCGGCCCGACCGCGCCCGCGACGGTGCCCGGCAGCCGACCCCCGGCCGACGCGGACGAGCCCGCCCGGGCCACGCACGGCGGCTGAGTCAGCCCGTGACGACCCGGTCGAGGGCGGCCACCGGGTGGCCGCCCTCGCCGGGCAGCACCACGCCCAGGCAGCGCAGCCCGACCTCGCCCGCCGCGTCGGCCCCGACGCCGAAGACCGGCGCGCCGACGTAGCCGGCCGGCAGCTCGCCGGTGAGCCGCAGCCCGTCACCCGCGCGGACCGCCCGCTCGACCGCCACTTCCAGCGGCCGGGACCCGTCGTCGCGGACACCGAGCGCGAGGACGATCGCCGAGACCGGCTCCGCGCCGATCCGGGTCACGTCGTCCGCGCGGGCCGCGATCGCGTCCGGCACCGACTGGGTACGCCAGCGCCAGCCCTCCCGCGCCGCCCGGTCGTGCAGCCCGCTGGTGGGCAGCACCGCCACCCCGCCCTCCGGCCGGCGCGACCACCACGCGCCGGGCAGGGCCAGCACATCGGCGGCCACCCCCGCCGGCTCGGTGACGCTCGGCCGCAACCCGATCTCCGCGACCTCGGCGTACGTCAGCACGTCCGCCGCCGTGAGCAGGTACTCCCCGGTCGGATGGTCGAAGAGGAACGCCGTGCCGGCCGGGCCGTCACCGGCCGGACGGATCGGCAGGATCGCCCGCCCGAGCAACTGGCACAGCTCGTAGGCGACCTCGTTCTCGGCATCCGGTTCCAGCAGCACGGCACCGAGGGTACGGGGCGGGCGGGACCCGGCTGCGGCTGACGGGCCCTCGTCACCGAGCTGCAGCGGAACCCTGGTGACCACGGCGGCGGTGGCGTGCGACGCTGATCACCGTGCCGGGACGGCCACCCGTTCCCCCGCCGGGCGGGGGTGCGGCGGTACCCTCTTGGCGCGAGTTGCATGTTGCGCGCCCGTAGCTCAGCGGATAGAGCAGGGGACTTCTAATCCCAAGGCCGCAGGTTCGAATCCTGCCGGGCGCACCCTCCCCACCGAGGACCGGACGACGCCCACCACGCAGCCGTCCCGATCGTGTCGGTCCGGCTCGCTACCCTCCGCCGCGTGACCGAGACTGCTGACCTGGCGCGAGTGCCGACGACCGAGGACGAGGCCCGGTTCTGGGCCCTGGTGGAGGCGGCCTGGGCGTCGCTCGGGCCGGAGCCGGCGGCACTGCGCCGGGCCGTGACCGCCCGGGACCCGGAGGCCGACGACGTCGACCCGTACGCCCTGGACGCCTGGCTGGACCCGTTCCTCGCTCGGCTCCGCGCCCTCTGCGCCGACCTGTCCAGTCGCGAGCTGACCGACCTCGACCGGGTGGTGGAGCGCAAGCTGTACGACATCGACCGGCAGGACGTCCACGACGTGACCGACGGCTCCGACGACGGGTTCCTCTACTGCCGGGGGTGGATCGTCGCCCTCGGCCGCGAGTTCTACGAGGCGGTGCGCGCCGACCCGGCGATGGCCGTGCTGGACGCCGACTGCGAGCGGATGTGCTACTTCTTCGCGCACCTGCACGCCGAGCGCTTCGGCGACTGGCCCGACACGGGCTCGGGCATCTCCCGGGAGTCGGTCAGCAACCCGGCGGGCTGGCCGGAGGAGTGACGGGCCGCGACCGGTCGGGTCCCGGCTGTCGGTGCCGCGCCCTAGGCTCGGCCGCATGGTGACGCAGACCGACCTCGCCCTGCCCGGCGGGGACACCCTGCACGTCTACGACACCGGCGACGACTCCGGCGACCGGCTCGCAATCTTCTGGCACCACGGCACGCCGAACGTCGGCGCCCCACCGGCGCCGCTCTTCGCCGCCGCCGACCGGCTGGGCCTGCGCTGGGTGTCGTACGACCGGCCCGGCTACGGCGGGTCGACCCGCCGCCCGGGGCGGGACGTGGCCTCGGCGGCGGGGTTCACCGCCCGGGTCGCCGACGCGCTGGGCATCGCACGGTTCGCCGCCATGGGCCACTCCGGCGGCGCGCCGCACGCCCTGGCCTGCGCGGCGCTGCTGCCGGACCGGGTGCTCGCGGTGGTGAGCGGGGCGGGCCTGGCGCCGTACGACGCCGAGGGGTTGGACTGGTTCGCCGGCATGATCCCCTCCGGGGTGGCGTCGCTGCGGGCGGCCACCGAGGGGCGCGCGGCCAAGGAGCGGTACGAGACCTCCGGCGTCGAGTACGACCCGGAGTTCACTCCGACAGACCTGGCCGCGCTGCGGGGCCCGTGGTCCTGGTTGGAGAGTGTGGTCGGCCCGGCCGTGCAGGGTGGCCCGGGTGGGCTGGTCGACGACGACATCGCCTACGTGACGCCGTGGGGCTTCGACCCGGCCCAGGTCACCGCCCCGGTGCTGCTGCTGCACGGGGAGCGGGACCGGCTGGTGCCGGCGGCCCACAGTGTCTGGCTGGCCCGCCGGTGCCCCTCCGCCGAGCTGCGGCTGGGCCCGCAGGACGGGCACATCTCGGTGCTGAACGACAGCGAGGCCGCCCTGGAGTGGCTCCGCCACCGCGCCGGCTGAGAGGTCAGCGGGGCGGCGGCCGCGGGACCGGCCGCCGCCCCGGCGTGCCCGTAGGGGCACAGGGTCGGCACGCGTCGCTCGGTCGGCCCGGGGGGTGGGTGCCGACCGGTGCGACGCGGCCTGGCCGACGCCGGGGCGGGGCGAGGGGGGGGAGTGTGGGGAGGTGCCCCGCCCTCGGCGTCGGAGTTCAGGTGGTGGGTGGTGTGCTCGGCCGGTGGCCGCCACCCGGGTGCTCGGTACGGGGGCTCTCCGGGGCGCCGGGCCGGACGTCCGGCTTGCCGGCCGGCCGGCTCGGGGTGACCGAGGAGCGCGTCGAGGGACGACCGGAGGGCTTGCCCTTCTCGGCGGCGAGCAGGCTGTCGCAGTACGCGGCGACCTTCTCCCGGTCACCGGCGGTGGTGACCAGCACGGTGAAGGCGGGGTTCTCCAGTGCCTTGCCGGGGTTGTCGGCGGCCTTGGCGACGTACGCCCGGCAGAGGCCGACCAGCGACGGCGAGGGGGTGCCCTTCGCGCCGGTCGAGCCGGTTGTCGTCCCCTTGTCGGCGGGGGCGCCGGTGGCGTGCGCGGACGGCTTCGCGCCGGCCTCGGTGAGCGGGTGGGGCAGGGCGCCGTTCGCGGCGGCGACCGCGACCCCGCCGGTGGCGGTCACGGCGAGCACCGTGGCACCGGCCTTCAGGGTGAGCAGCTTCGCCAGGGCGGTCTCGAGCATGGACATCTCCGGTTCTGGGGGCGACGGAGTGGCGGCGGGATCCGGGGCGCCTTCCGGATCAACACCTTCCGTGCCCCTCAGCGCCGGCAGCGGCCCCGGTGTCACATGGCGGGGGTCGGCACGGTGGACCTGGTCGGCGGCGGGGGTGGGGCACGGGGCGCGCGGGCACAGCCGTGGGCGACGTGACGCGTACCGTCGGTCACGACAGCGCTCTCCTCGTGGTATTCTCCTGCGTCGATCCACTGTCGCGCGGGCCTGGACGGGCCGCTGCCCGAAGGACGCCTCCCCCCGATGTCGGCCGTACCCGCTCCGACCTCGCCGCCGTCGCTGCCGGATCGGCCGGCCGAGGGCGCGTTCCACCTCATCTTCACCACCCTGCCGGCGCTGCTGCGGCTCACCTGCGGACTGGCCGGTGCGGTGGCCGCCCTGGTGGTGCGTACCCCGCCGGTGCGCACCGGGCTGCTGGTCACGGTCGTCGCGCTGCTCACCGCCTGGTCGGTGCTCTACGCGGTCCGGGCGTTCCGGGTCGGGATCGGCGCCGGGCTGGTCGCCGGGGACCTCGCGCTCACCGTGGCCGCCTGCCTGCTCATGCCCGTCCTGGTCGCGCCGGAGGTGCTGCCCGGTGAGGGGAGCTGGATCGCGGTGCTGGCCAGCACCACGGTGATCAACACCCAGGCCACCGCCCCGGCGCGCTGGTCGGTCCCGGCCGGCCTGCTCGTCACCGCCGGGTACGCCACCGGGTCGTGGGCGGCGGGCGATCCGACGGAGGCGGGTGCGCACGCGGCGACCCTGCTGGGGCAGACCGGCCTGGCGGCGCTGATGACCTGGGTGATGCGGCGGTGGATCGGGCGGGCGGACCACGCCTTCGCCGACTACCAGCGGCTGCGCCGCGAGGCGCTGGTCGCCCGGGCCGCCCGGGAGGCGGAGCGGCGGCAGAACCGGGACCTGCACGACACCGTGCTGTCCACGTTGACCATGGTGGGTCTGGGCGCGGTGCCGGACGACTCCCCCGCGTTGCGGCGCCGGGCCGCGGCGGACCTGCGTACCCTCGTCGGGCTCGTCGGCGACGACGGCACGTCGCCCACCGGCCCGGTCTCGCTCGACGCGTGGCTGCGGGCGGTCGTCGAGGCCCGGACGGAGCTGTCACCCCAGGTCGAGCTGGCCCCGTGCGTCGCGCCGGCCGAGGTGGCGCGGGCGCTGGCCGACGCCACCGCCGCCGCGCTGGCGAACGTCGTCCGGCACGCCCCCGACGCGGCCGTCACCGTCCGTTTGTCCCGGACCGGGGAGACCGTGCTGGTCGAGGTGGTCGACGACGGTCCCGGCTTCGACCCGGCCACCGTCCCCACCCACCGGTACGGGCTGCGCGAGTCGATCCGGGCCCGGACGGCCGAGGTCGGCGGGCGGGCAGAGGTGACCTCCGCCCCTGGTCGGGGTACCCGCATCCGGATGGAATGGCCGTATGTCCGCTGACCTCGACACCGCCGCCGCGGCGGTCGTACCCCCGCGCGGGGCGGCGCGGGCGCGGCCGGACGGCGGTCCGGTGGTGGACGTCGGTCGGGCCTCCGACCAGGGCGCCCGGATCGCGGCGGTGGCGATCGCCGGGGTCTGGCACGTGGCGATCGGGTTGCCGGCGCTGCTCGGCGCCCGCGCCGACCTGGCCGCCCCGGCGGTGGTGGCCGGCGGCTGGCTGGTCACCGCGGCGGTCGGCGGGTACGCCGGAGCCCGCCTGCTGCGCGGCGCCCGCCCTCCGGCGCTGCCCCTGGTCGTGCTGCTGCTGGTGGTGGATGCGGCGGTCTTCGCGGCGGCCGGGCCACAGCAGCTGTTCACCGCGGCCAACTGGGTGTGGGGCACGCTCGGGTGGTTCTTCGTGGTGGTGGCATGGGGACGCCGGATCCGGTGGCTGCTCGTCCCGCTCGCCGGCCACTCGCTGATCGCGTTGGCGGCGCTGCTCGGCCACGGCGCGACCGCACCCGCCGACCTGACCCG
Source organism: Micromonospora coxensis (assembly GCF_900090295.1). Lineage (NCBI taxonomy): Bacteria > Bacillati > Actinomycetota > Actinomycetes > Micromonosporales > Micromonosporaceae > Micromonospora > Micromonospora coxensis. The sequence continues at coordinate 2,258,263 of NZ_LT607753.1, forward strand.
GTACGCCATGTACGTCTACGGCACGTCGTCGCTGCCGGTGGCGGTCTTCGCCGGCGCGGCGGTGATCGCCACGCTGGCCCGTGGCCGGGCCGACGCGGCGGCGGCCGCCCTCGCGGTGGCGGCGGAGCGGGAGGCGGCCGAGCGGGCCCGGCAGGAGCGGCGGGCGCGGCTCGCGCTGGCCGGCGGCGCCGCCGGGACGGTCCTGGCGGAGCTGGCCGACGGGCGCGCCGACCCGGCCGACCCGCTGGTGCAGCGCCGCTGCGTGCTGGCGGCGGCCCGGCTGCGGCGGCTGATCGCCGAGTCCGACGACGTGCCGGACCCGCTGCTGCACGAGCTGCGCGCCGCCGTCGACCTGGCCGAGCGCAACGGCCTGCCGATCGAGATGGTCGCCGTCGGCACGCCCCCACCGCTGCCGGTGGAGGTGCGCCGCCGGCTGGTGGACCCGCCCACCGCCGCGCTGGCGGAGGCGTCGGGGTGGGCCCGGTTGACCGTGGTCGCCGGCCCGGACGAGGTGGCGGTCAGCCTGGTCACGCCGGAGGTGGCCGGCCCGGGGGCGGTCGGGGCGCCGGTCGCCGCCGACGACGGCCAGGTGGAGCACACGGACGAGCGGGACGGGGAGATCAGGTGGACGCAGACCCGGTGGCGCAGGACGTGAACGGCCCACGGCCGGTCGGGGTGGCCATCGTGGACGACCACCCGGTGGTCGTCGACGGGGTACGCGCCTGGCTGGCCACCGAGCCGAGGCTGCGGGTGCTGGCCACCGGGGACGACCCGGACGAGGTGCTGCGGTCCGCGCCGGAGGCCGACGTGGTCCTGCTGGACCTGCGCCTGCACGGGCGGATGGTGCTGGACAAGCTGGCCGAGCTGAGCGCCGCCGGGCACCGGGTGGTGGTCTACTCCGAACACACCGACCCGGCGACGATGCTGGCCGCGCTGGACGCCGGGGCGACGGCGTTCCTGGCCAAGCACGAGGGGCGGGAGCACTGCGTGGCGACGGTGCTGGCTGCCGCCAGCGACCGCCCGTACGTGCCGCCGACGCTGGCCGGGGCGATGGTCGGTGACCCGCGTCCGGACCGGCCGGCACTGTCCGACAAGGAGCGTGAGGCGCTGCTGCTGTGGTTCCAGTCAATGTCGAAGGCGTCGGTGGCCCGCCGGATGCGGATCAGCGAGCACACCGTCAAGCAGTACGTCGACCGGGCGCGGATCAAGTACACCCGGGCGGGGCGACCGGCGGCCACCAAGGCGGCGTTACTGGCCCGGGCGATCGAGGACGGGCTCGTCCGACCGGAGGAGATCGGTATCTACCGGTCGCAGGCGTCGGCCGACCGGCCGACCCCCTAACGGGTGTCATGACAGCGCGGGTCGGTTCGACCAGGCTCGTCAGGCACGGACCAACCGCCCGGAGGTGATGCCGATGCGCGAGGACGCGGCCCCGTTCTTCATCGCGCCGCACCGGTTCGACGCGCCGGACGACGAGTGCCGGCCGATGCTGGACCGCGACGACGAACTGGTCCCGGAGCCGGGTGAGCAGGTGCTCCGCCGGGTCCGGGCGGCGGTGGCGGGCTGCCTGCTCAGTCCCACCGGCACCCGACGGCAGTGGGTGCTGCCGGCGCCGGCCACCGTCACGGTCACCGACCGGCGGTTGGCCTACGTCTGCGCCGGCGCGGAGCTGTCCGTGGTGCCCGGGCGGGACGGGGGCGGCGGCACCCGGCACCGGCGCGGGCTCTGGCCGTCCCGCCTGGTCAGTGGGCAGATCCGCTGGCAGTGGCCGTCCCGGTTGGAGCTGCCGGTGCCGGGCCGGTCCGACCCGGAGGTGCTGGTGGTCTGCGACTCGCTACGGACCATCCAGCAGCCGGCGCTGGCCCTCGCCGGCCCGTCCCCCACGGTGGTGGAGCTGGCCCGGCTGGTCCGCCGGGCGGTGGCCCGGTTCCGGATCACCCGCCCGGAGCTGGTGGACCTCTCCCCGCCCGAGCGCGACGAACTGGTCCGCCGGGCCGGGCCGGTGCCGTTGGCCGGGCAGTCCCGGATCGCGCTGCCCGGCTCGCTGCCGGTGGAGTTCCTCTCCCGCGACGACTACTACCGGACGCCGGCCCCGCCGACGTGGGACGCGGTCGGCGGGTGACCCCGGGCGCGGAGCCGGCGCAGCATCCGCGCGTCGGTGAAGCCGACCGCCCGGGCGGCGGACTCGACGGTCGCGCCGTGCCCGATCAGGTGCTCGGCCCGTTCGAGGCGGAGCAGTTGCTGGTAGCCGAGCGGGGTGAGCCCGGTGGCCTGGCGGAACAGCCGGGTGAGGGTGCGTTCGGCGACCCCGCAGGCGGCGGCCAGGTCGGCCAGGGGCAGCGGTTCGGAGAACCGGCTGTCGATCAGGTCCTGCACCCGGTGGGCCGCGTCGGACAGGTGCGACCGGTACCGCATCATCGCGCTGGCCTGCTGTTCGTGGCCGTTGCGCCGGGCGTAGACGACGAGGGTGCGGGCGATCCGGGCGGCCGCCGCCGGGCCGTGCCGGGTGGCCACCAGGTGCAGCGCCACGTCGATGCCGCTGGCGATGCCGGCGGAGGTGACCACCCGGTCGTCCACCACGTAGAGCACGTCGCGGACCACCCGGGCGGCCGGGAAGACCCGGGCCAGCCGGTCCTGGACGTCGTGGTGGGTGGTGCAGCGCCGGCCGGCGAGCAGACCGGCCCGGCCGAGCGCGAACGCGCCGGCACAGATGCTGGCCACGGTGCCGCCGCGACCGTGGTGCTCGGCCAGGCGCCGCAGGTCGTCCCGGCCGACCGGCCCCGCCGGGCCGTGCGCGCCGACCCGCCAGCCGGGTACGACCACCAGGTCGTCGGCGGCCAGCTCCGGCCATTCGGTGACGGCCCCCAGCGGTACGCCCTGCACGGTCGGCACCGTCTCCCGCTCGGCGACGTAGTGCAGCCGGTAGTCGTACCCGAGGTCGGCGGCGGCGGAGAAGACCTGGGCCGGGCCGGCGAGGTCCAGCAGGTGCAACTGCGGCACCAGCAGGAAGACGACCCGGGCCACGGCCGTCAGGCTCCCGCGCCGGCTGGCACCAGGCCGGTGACCTCGTCGACGGTCCGCACGGTGGCGAACCGGCCGGCGAGCGCGTACTCGGTGCGGGCGATCATCTCCTCGTTGGACAGGGTGCGCGGGTCGGCGAGGATCTCCGCCAGGCTCGCGTCGGCGGGGAGGTCCCGGTGCGGGGTCGGGAAGGTCATCGTCGCGTCGGTCACGAAGGTCATCCGGTAGCCGAGGTCGCAGCCGACCCGGGTGGTCGTCTCGACGCACTGCTCGGTCCGGATGCCGCAGACGGTCAGGTCACGTACGCCCGCCGTGGTGAGGATCTGCTGGAGGTTGGTGGTGGTGAAGGCGTTGTGCGCGGTCTTCACCAGGGTCGGCTCGTCGGGCCGGGCGGCCAGCCCGTCGATCAGCCGCACGTGCCCGGACGCCGGGTCGAAGACCGTCCCGCTGCCGGGTTCGGCGTGCAGGACCCAGACCACCAGGTCGCCACGGCGGCGGGCGGCGTCGACCAGCCGGCCGACCTGGCCGACGATGTCGGGGTTCGAGCCGTGGGCCCAGATCGGGCGCTGACGGAAGGACTCCTGGACGTCGATGACGACGAGTGCTGCTCTGCTCATGGAAGAGATCCTGGCCGGGGGGACGCCGAGGCGGCAGGCACCATCATGCCCGGCTGCGGAACGATCCGGCCACCGTCGTGGCCCGGTCGGCCCCGGGCCACCGCCCGAGGCCGTTCCGACGGCCGTGGGGTGGGTCAGGAGGTGGCGGTGCGGCGACCCCGCCGGTCCAGCTCGACGGCCTCGGCGGGGGTCGGCGCGGTGCCGCCCAGGTGCGCCGGCTGCCACCAGGCGTCCTCCGGGCCGGCGGGCTTCTCCGGGTACTCCTGCTGGGCGCGGTCCACCAGGGCGGTGAGCCGGGTCTTCAGCTCGGCCGTCATGGCGTTGGCGTCCGGGTAGTCGGCCGGGTTCATCGGCTCGCCGACCAGGATGGTGATCGGGGTGTGCCGGCGGGTGAGGTCCTTCGGCCGGCCCTTGGTCCACATCCGCTGGGTGCCCCAGAGGGCCACCGGCAGCAGCGGCACCTCGGCCGCCTGCGCCATCCGGGCGGCGCCGCTCTTGAGCTCCTTGACGGTGAACGACCGGCTGATCGTCGCCTCGGGGAAGACTCCCACCACCTCGCCGCGCCGCAGCGCGTCCACCGCCGTGTTGTACGACCCGGCGCCCGCCGCCCGGTTCACCGGGATGTGCTTCATGCCGCGCATCAGCGGACCGGAGATCCTGTGCGCGAACACCTCGTGCTTGGCCATGAAGCGGACCAGCCGGCGGGACTCGTGCGCGCCGAACCCGCAGAAGATGAAGTCCAGGTAGCTGACGTGGTTGCTGGCCAGCACCGCCCCGCCGGTGCGGGGAACGTGGTGGCTGCCCTCGACGGTCAGTCGCAGGTCGAGGACCCGGAACATGGTCTTGGCGGCGGTGATCACGGGGGGGTACACGAGTTCCGGCATCCCGTAACTTTACCCCGCGTAGGTTACGGTCCCGTAGGGGCCGAACGCCCCCGGTGGGCGGGGCGGGACGGATACCGTCGGCCCATGCCGGAGCTGCACGCCATCGTGATCCACTGCCGCGACCCGTACCTGCTGGCGCCGTTCTGGAGTCTGGTCACCGGCCTGCCGGTGACGCCGGAGGACGAGGCCAAGCTGGCCGAGAAGTCGCTCACCCCGGGCGAGGCGGTCCTGCTGCGCGACCCGCACCACCGGCACCGGCCCCAGGTCTGGATCTCGCCGGTGCAGGACGGAGCCGAGCTGCCCCGGCCCGGCCGGATCCACCTGGACCTGGTCGGCGACGCCGAGGAACGCGCCGCCGTGCTGGAGGCCGGCGCCACCGTGGTACGCGAACTGCCGCGCTGGACCGTCTTCGCCGACCCGGAGGGCAACGAGTTCTGCCTGCTCCCCCACCGGTCCTGAGCCGGTCCGCCCCGGCCCCGCGACCGGCGCCGCCCGGTAACCGGCGGAGGAGCAGCCCCGCGGTCAGTCGGCGAGTTTGTGCAGGTCGAGCCGGCCCCGGGCGAAGGCGTCCACCCGGCCCCAGCGGCCCGGGATGTCGAGCACCTCGATGCGACCCATGCCCACCGGCAGCACCGGCTCCACGGCCAGGTGCCCCTCGTGCGGCTCCAGCCCCAGCATCGTCCGCAGCAGCAGCAACGGGGTGCCGGTGGACCAGGCCTGCGGGCTGCACGCGGTCGGGTACTCCACCGGGAACTTGGTCTGCTCCCGGGGGTAGCCGCCGAACGCCTCCGGCAGCCGCCCGTCGAAGTACCGGGCCGCGTCGAGGATGCCGCTGGCGATGGTGGCGGCCTCCTCGGTGAAGCCGTACCGGCGCAGACCCCAGGCGATGAAGGAGTTGTCGAACGGCCAGATCGTGCCGTTGTGGTAACCGATCGGGTTGTACCGGACCTCCCCCTCGGCGAGGGTGCGTACGCCCCAGCCGGTGAAGAGCCGTGGCCCGACCAGGTGGTGGGCGATCTTCTCGGCCCGGTCGTGGTCGACGATGCCGCTCCACAGCAGGTGCCCGATGTTGGAGCTGAGGGTGCCGCACTGCCGGCCCTCGGGATCCAGGGCCAGCGCGTAGTACTCCCCGTCCTCGACCCACCAGTCCCGGTTGAAGCGCTCCTTGAGCTGCGCGGCCTCCCGCTCCAACTGGTCGGCGTACGCCGGGTCGCCCCAGAACTCCCGCGCCATCCGGGCGGCACGCACCTTCGCGTCGTACGCGTACCCCTGCACCTCGCAGGTGGCGCGGGGGAACGGTGGCAGCGTCCCGTCCCGGTACGAGATCGAGTCCCAGGAGTCCTTCCAGCACTGGTTCTCCAGGCCGGTGTCGGTGTTGCGCCGCTCGTACCAGATGTAGCCGTTGCCGACCAGGTCGGCGTAGTCGTCGATCCACTTCAGCGCGGCCCGGCACTCCTGCTCCAGTTCCCGGACCAGGGCGACGTCCCCGCTCCACTTCTCGTACTCGTCGAGCAGGATCACGAAGAGCGGGGTGGCGTCCACCGAGCCGTAGTACGGCGAGTGCGGCTGCTCCTCGAAGGCGGCCGTCTCGCCGTAGCGCATCTCGTGCAGGATCCGGCCCGGGTCCTCGTCCCGGAAGTCGTCGAACCGGGTGCCCTGCAACGACGCCAGGATGCGCAGCGTGGTCTTGGACATCTCCGGCGCGAAGGGCAGCACCTGGAGGCAGGTCAGGATGCTGTCCCGCCCGAACATCGTCATGAACCAGGGCAGGCCGGCCGCGGGCAGCGTCTGGCCGCCGAGCGACAGCGGCGAGAAGCGCAGCGCGGCGAGGTCCACCAGGCTGCGCCGGTAGGTGGCCGCCAGGTCCTCGTGCTCGCTGTTCACCTTGGGCGCCTTGGCGATCCACTCCTCCAGGTCGTGCTGGAGGGCGAGCCGTTCGGTGCCGTGCACCCGCAGCCCGATCCGCAGGTCGCGTCCGCCCGGGCCGATCGCGTGGGTCTGCACGTCGATCCGGGTCTCCCACTGCTCGTTCGGCTCCAGGTGCACGCTGTACGAGAAGCCGTTGCGGTCGTACCGGGCCGACTCGGACGACGAGATGACCGTCTCCCGGATGAAGCTTCCCCGCCGGTAGCCCAGCCGCAGCCGGTCCGGCTCCACCTCGGCGTAGATCTCGCCCTTCTTGTTCAGGATCTCGTCCTTGACCTGGAACAGGTCGGCGAAGTCCGAGCCGGCGTCCATCCGGATCTCCAGGTCCACCGGCCGCTCGTCGTGGTTGAGGATGGTGACCTGTTCCCGGAAGCTCGCGCCGACCGTCCGCTCCCGGATGATCGACAACTTGGCGTCGACGTAGTGGGTGGCCATCCCGGGCACGAGGAAGAACCGGGCCTCGTAGTACTGGAGGTCGTCGTACGAGAGGGCGTTGAGGCGCTCGCCGTTGACGGTCAGCACCCAGCGGGACAGGAACCGGGTGTCGATGGAGAACAGGCCGGTCGGCTCGCTGGGGGTGGCCTCGATGTCGCCGGTGTCCTCCGAGACGACGAAGGTGTTGCCGTCCAGGATCCGGATCGTGTTGCTCTGCCCCATCAGTGCACCTCCGCGTGGAAGAGCCGTCGTGGTCCCTTGGAGTCCGGCGGCCCGGGGAAGATCCGTTCGATCTGGACCACCAACCGGGCGTCACCGGTCACCGTCATGTCGCCGCGCAGCACCGCCGCGAGCCCGTGCTCCCGGCCGGCGGCCATCTCCTCGAAGAGCGCCGGGCTGATCCCGATCACGGTGTCCGCCTCGCGGTCCTGCTGGCTGACCCGGACCCGGCCCCGGTCGATCTCGACCAGCCAGTGGGTGGTCTGCGCCCCCTCGTGCAGGTCGAACCGGAGTGTCCCGGAGGTCTTGGCCAGCACGGGCTCGTACCCTCGCCGGTCGAGGTCCTCGAAGAACCTCGTGGTCGCGTCCACCATCAGGTCCTCTCCCCGTCGTCGCACTCCCTGGTGACGTACCTCGGCCGGGTCCCCGTCCGGCGGCCGGTCAACCTCGCCCGGATCGGGTGAGTCGTCGCGCGACACGTCGTACCGGCGCAGTACGGTGCCGGACGGAAGGGGGCGCGGATGGCGGCGGAGGTGGACCGGCGGCGGGTGCTCGCCCACCGCGCGGTCCGGCAGCAGCTCGACCGGCCCGGGTCACGCCCGGCCGACCTGGCCGTGCTGGATCTCGGCGTGCAGGACACCCCGTACGGCTCGGCGCGGCAGGCGCTGGCCGCCCGGGGCGCGGACGGCCTCGACGACGACCGGCTGGAGCTGGTCTGGTCGGTGCGCGGCGCACCGCACCTGCACCGCCGGGCCGAGCTGCCGGCGCTGGCCGCCGCGCTCTGGCCGTTGAGCGACGCCGACGCGACCCGGCGGATCGCCGGCCAGATCCGTGCGGGCGCCGAGCGGGGACGGGCGGCGTTCCGGGCCACCGCCGAGGCGTTCCGGGAGGTGGTCACCGCCCCGACCGACAAGGGCGAGGCCAGCCGCGCGGTGACCGCGCGGATCCCGCCCGAGCTGAGCTACGAGTGCGGCCCGTGCGGGGCGCGGCACGTCTCCGGCGCGCTCTTCCAGCAGGCCGGCCTCGCCGGTGGCGTACGGCTGGTGGTCTCCGGCCGGGCGGCCCGGCTGGCGCCGCTGGCCGTCCGGCCGACACCGCCCGAGCAGGCGTCGGGCACCACCGCCCTCGTCCTGGCCTACCTGCGGCTGCTCGGCCCGGCCACCCCCGCCGACGTGGCCGGCTTCCTGGGCACGACCGCGACCGAACTGCGCGCCGTGTGGCCCGAGGGCCTGGCCGAGGTACGCGTGGACGGCCGCCGCGCGTGGCTGCCGGCGGAGCACCTCGACGCGCTGCGGGGCGCGGAGCCGGTCGAGGGGGTCCGGCTGCTGCCGCCCGGTGACCCGTTCCTCCAGGCCCGGGATCGTGACCTGCTGGTCCCCGACCGGGCCCGGCAGCGGGAGCTGTGGCGAGTGCTCGGCAACCCGGGCGCGCTGCTGGTCGACGGCGACGTCGCCGGCACCTGGCGGGTCCGGCAGGTCGGCGGCCGACTGGAGCTGACCGTCCGCCCGTTCACCGCGCCGCCGAAGCGGGTCGGCCGGTCGATCGAGGCCGAGGCCGAACGGGTACGGGACGCCCGGGGCGCCTCCGACGTGGCGGTCCGGATCGACCCGGCCTGACCGTGCCGCGACGCCGGCCCTCGGGCAGAGGACCGGCGTCGCGTCGCCCGCGGCGGACGATCAGTTGTTCGGCTCGTCGGCGGAGATGTCCGCCAGCACCGACTGCGGCTCCCGCTCGACCGCCAGGTCCCCCATCGAGACCAGGCCGACGAGCTTGCCGTCGTCGATCACCGGCAACCGCCGGACGGCGTACGTCCGCATCAGGTCGGCGGCGGCCACCGCGTCGTCGTACTGGCTGACGGTCACCAGGTCCCGGCTGGTGATCTGCTTGAGCCGGGTGGTGTCCGGGTTCATGCTCTCGGCCACCCCACGGACCGTGATATCCCGGTCCGTGACGATGCCGATCACGTCGTCACCTGCCGTCACCACCACGTCGCCGATGGCCCTGTCGCGCATCTCCTGCGCCGCCGCGGTGAGCGTGTCGTCGCCGTCCATCGTCACCAACCGGGTCGTCATGAACTCTCCGACCGTTGTCATGGTGCTCCCCTCTCGGTGTCGGCACGGCCGTCTACCCGGCGCCCCGGAGCAGGTAACGCCGGTCAGCCGCGCGGCGGCATCCCGTAGAGGCGCTCGACGTGCAGCCGGAGCACGAGCCGCCGCTCGGCGACCATGGCGGCCCGGTAGTCGTCCCAGTCGGGGTGTTCGCCCTGCACCGCCCGGTAGAGCCCGATGAGTTCCTCGACGGTCGGGTCGTCGGGTCGCTGCGCCACCGGGGTCAGCTCGGCGCGCGCCTCCGCCACCGCGTACGCCCAGCCGTCCTCGCTGCCGACGTGGAAGCTGGCGCGGGGGTCGCGGCGCAGGTTGGCGGTCTTGGCCCGGCCGTCGGTCACCGAGACGCGGATCAGCCCGGGGTCGGGGTCGAAGGAGTAGACCACGGTGGACAGCTGCGGCCGCCCGTCGCGCTTGACGGTGGCGAGCACGCCGAGCCATCGGCCGGCGATGAGCGCGGTCAGGGCCTGCTGGGTCTTCTCGTCCGCCATGGCGTCCTCCCGGGTCGACGTCGCTGCGGACTCCATCCCACCGCACCGGCGCTCGCCGCGCGACCGGTCCACCGACGCCGACGGCCCGGGCGGCCCGCAGGTGCGGGCGGCCCGGGCCGGGCGGCGTGGTTCAGCGCAGTTCGGCGGCGACCAGCTCGGCGAGCTGCACCGCGTTGAGCGCGGCGCCCTTGCGCAGGTTGTCGTTGGAGCAGAACAGCGCCAGGCCGTGCTCGACGGTCTCGTCCGCGCGGATCCGCCCGACGTAGGTCGGGTCCGCACCGGCGGCCTCCAGCGGGGTGGGGACGTCCGACAGGGCGACGCCCGGGGCGCCGTCGAGCAGCTCACGGGCCCGCTGCGGGGTGATCGCCCGGGCGAAGCGGGCGTTGATCTGGAGCGAGTGGCCGGTGAAGACGGGCACCCGTACGCAGGTGCCGGAGACCTTCAGCTCCGGGATCTCCAGGATCTTGCGGCTCTCGTTGCGCAGCTTCTGCTCCTCGTCGGTCTCGAAGGAGCCGTCGTCGACGATCGAGCCGGCCAGCGGGAGCACGTTGAAGGCGATCGGCCGGGCGAAGGAGCGCGGCGTCGGGAACTCCACGGCGGAGCCGTCGAAGGCGAGCCCGGAGGCGTTCTCGGCGACCTTGCGCACCTGCTCGTCCAGCTCGGCGACGCCGGCCAGTCCCGCCCCGGAGACCGCCTGGTACGTGGAGACGACCAGGCTGACCAACCCGGCCTCCTCGTGCAGCGGGCGCAGCACCGGCATCGCGGCCATGGTGGTGCAGTTCGGATTGGCGATGATGCCCTTGGGGCGGTCGGCCAGCGCGTGCGGGTTGACCTCGGCGACGACCAGCGGCACCTCGGGGTCCGTCCGGTAGGCCGACGAGTTGTCGATGACCACGGCGCCGGTGGCGGCCACCCGGGGGGCGAGCTCCTTCGAGGTGCCCTTGCCCGCCGAGAAGAGCACGATGTCCAGCCCGGCGTAGTCGGCGGTCGCCGCGTCCTCGACGGTCACCTCGCCGTCCCGCCAGGGCAGGGTCCGCCCGGCCGAGCGCGCCGAGGCGAACAACCGCACCTGCTCCGCCGGGAAGTCCCGCGCCGCCAGCACCTGCCGCATCACGCCACCGACCTGGCCGGTGGCCCCCACAATGCCGATCCTCATGCCCGCGAGGCTACCCAGCCCGGCGGCCCAGACGGGAACGCTTTCCCACCGCCCGGGCGGTCGCGCCGTCCCACGGAGCCGGCCGTCAGCTGCAACGACTCCGCCCCGCAGCCCGCCATCCCGGAAGATCCGGCTCCGCCGGCGCCCGCGACCGCAGCTTTGCTACCGCCCCTACGGACTCCCGACCCCACCCCCACGCGACCAGAATCACACCCCCACCCCCACCTGCCTGTCCCGCCTCTCCCCGCTCCCGCGGAGATCTTGGTACGAAGTGACCCCTGGAAGGGCCGATTCGTACCAAGATCCCGGCGGGACCGGCGCGGACCGGCCAGCGGACCGGCCCGGACCGGAGCGGGCCGGAACCGGCATGGAGCGGGTCGCAGCTCAGACGTGGTCGGTGACCTCGCCGAGGCCGGCGGCCACCAGGTCGTCCCGGATCAGCGCCGAGTCGCCCTCGACGACGAGGGTGAGCGCCTCCGGACGCAGGTGCGTGGCCGCCGCCGCGGAGACCTGCGCCACGTCTGCGGCAAGCAGCGACTCGCGCAGCCGGGCGTGGTAGTCGTCCGGCAGGTCGTGCACCACCAGCGTGGTCAGTGCGGAGGCGATCGCCCGAGGGCTCTGCAACTCGACCGAGAGCTGCCCGGCCCGCCAGGAGCGGGCCACCGCCAGCTCGTCCTCGGTCACCCCGGTCACCTGGGTACGGGTGATCTCCCCGACCGCCTCGACCAGGGCCGGCGCGGTCACCGCGGTCTGTACGCCGGAGGCGACCGCGAACCGGCCGAACCGGCGGGACGAGGCGAAGTCGCCCCGGATGCCGTACGTGTAGCCGCGCACCTCGCGGATCAGGTGGTTGAGCCGGGAGGTGAACGCCCCGCCGAGCACCGTGCCGGCCAGCGTCATCGGCACGTGGTCGGGGTGGGCGCGGTGCGGCGACGGGTGCCCGAGGCGCAGCGTCGACTGCACCGAGCCGGGCCGGTCCACCAGGATGATCCGGCGTTCCGCGCGGGCCGGCACCTCGATCGGCCCGCCCCGGTCGACGGGGCCGCCGCCGGTGCCGGCGAACGCCGCCGCGCCCAGCGCGTCCAGGTCGAGACGGTCCAGGTCACCGGCGACGACCAGGGTGCCGGGGCGGATGAACCACTCCGAGTGGAAGACGGTGACGTCCTCGGCGTCGAGCGCGGCCACCGACTCCGGGTCGCCGTACATCGGGCGGCCCCAGCGGTTGTCGGCGCCGAACAGGTCGGCGCGGAGCACGGCGTCGGCGCGCGGACCGGGGTTGGCCCAGTCCATCCGCAGCGCGGTGGCCTCGTCGTCGCGGACCCGGCGTACGTCGTCCGGGTCGAGCCGGGGGGTGCGGACCGCCTCGGCGAGCAGTTCGACGGCGGCGCTCAGCCGGTCGACCGGCACCTGGACGCTGACCTGGAAGGAGTCCCAGTCCAGCCCGGTGACCAGTTCGGTGCCGAGCCCCTCGACGGCGAGCGCGAGCGCGGTGGCGTCCCGTTGGGCGGTGCCCTCCTCCAGGGCCTTGGCGAGCACCCCGGCGAGCCCCTCCTTGCCGACCGGTTCGCGGCCGGCGCCCGCGTCGAGCAGCAGCACCGCGACGGCGAGGTTCTGCCCGGGCAGGTGGGCGGCGACGACGCGGCCACCGGCGACGTCGCGCCGGACGACCGTCGGGAACCGGTACGGGCGGGCGGCCCCGGCACCGGGACGGGCGGCGATCAACGTCATGCGGTCTTCTCCTCCGGCACGTAGGTCAGGGTCACCCGGTCCGTCGCGCCGAGCACCTCGGCGGCCAGTTCGGCGATCTGTTCGGCGGTCACCGCGAGCCAGGCGGGCAGCCGTTCGGCCGCCTTCGCCGGGTCGCCGAACTGGGTGGCGTACCGGCCGAGGGTGTCCGCCCGGCCGTCCACCGTGGACATCTGCCGCCACCAGGCGGTGCTCAGCAGCGCCTTGGCCCGGTCCAGCTCGGCGTGGGTGACCGGCACGGTGGCCAGCTCGTCGACGACCTCGGCGACCCCGGCGGCCAGCCGCTCGGCGCTCACCCCGGGGCGGGCGGTGGCGGTGACGATGAGCGGCGCGGGGGCGTGCGCCAGGTCCACCCCGTACGCGCCCACGCTGTCCGGCTGGGCGATCCGCTCCCCGTCGGCGAGGCGCTGGTAGAGCCGGCTGCCCCGGCCGCTGCCGAGCACGGCGGCGAGCACGGTCGCCACGTCGTTGCCGGGGGTGCCGAACGGGTGGGTGCGGTGCGCGACGTAGACCCGAGGGGCGGGCACGTCGGCGGTGACGGTCTCGACGGCGGCCCGCCCGGTGACCGGGACGGTCCGGCCGTCCGGCGCGGCGGGGATGTCCGCGCGGGCCGGGATCGCGCCGAAGTACTTGTCGGCCAGCGCGAAGACCTCGGCGGCGGAGGTGTCCCCGACGACGGTGAGCACCGCGTTGTTCGGCGCGTAGTAGGTGCTGTGGAACGCCTGGAAGGTGGCCAGGTCGGCGGCGTTCAGGTCGGCCATCGAGCCGATCGTCGCGTGGTGGTACGGGTGCCCCGGCGGGTAGAGCAGCGGCAGCAGCCGCAACCACGCGTCGCCGTACGGGACGTTCTCGTAGCGCTGGCGGCGTTCGTTCTTGACCACGTCACGCTGGTTGTCCAGGGTCTCCTGGGTCAGCGCCGGGACGAGGCCGCCCATCCGGTCGGCCTCCAGCCAGAGCGCCAGCTCCAGGTGCTCGGCCGGGACGGTCTCGAAGTAGTTGGTCCGGTCCGGGTTGGTGGTGGCGTTGAGCGAGCCGCCGGAGCCCTGGATCAGCTTCATGTGCTCGGTCTTGGCGACGTTGACCGAGCCCTCGAACATCAGGTGCTCGAAGAGGTGGGCGAAGCCGGTCTGCCCGTCCGGCTCGTGCCGGGAGCCCACGTCGTACCAGAGGTTGACCGCCACCGCCGGCGCGGTGCGGTCCTCGCTCACCACCACGCGCAGGCCGTTGTCCAGTCGGGTCGTCTCGATGGGCCAGGGGTAACCGCTGTCGGGCATGACCCGACGCTATCCGATCTCCGGGGCGGAAAGGTGACGTGTGGCCGCGCGACGAGCCGAAGCGGCGCGGCGGGCATCGAGTGGGCGGCGGCGGGTACCGGAGGTGCCATGCCCTCCCGTCTCGCCACCGCCGTCACCGCCGGGGCCGCCGCGCTCACCCGGCTGCGCGGCGGAGGCCGCCGCCTGCTGCATCCGGCCGGCCGCGCGTTCGCCGCCGAGGTGACGATCTGGGGTACGCCGGGTCCGCCGACCGGCGTGCCGCTGCTGGACGCGCCGGGGCGGTACCGGGCCACGGCGCGGCTGTCCAAGGGGGTGCCCACCCCGGGTAGCTGGCCGGACGTGCTGGGGCTGGCGGTGCGGCTGCACCGGGCCGAGGGAGGCCCGGTCGACCTGCTGGTCAGCTCCGCCGGCGCGGCCCCGGTGCTGCGTCACCTGCCGCTGCCCCGGCGGCGCTTCACCGGGACGTACAGCTCGATCATGTCGTACCGGGCGGGCGCGCGGCGGCTCTGGCTGGCGGCGCTGGCCGACCCGGACTCGGTCGAGCTGGGCCGCAGCCTGGGCGAGGTGGCGGCGGCGGCCCGGTCGGCGGACGCGCCGCGCCTGGTGCTCGCGGTCGCGTCCGCCGTCGGTCCGTGGCGGCCGTTCGGTCAGGTGGCCCTGGGCGAGAAGCTCGACGCCCGGACGGACGCCGCACTGGCCTTCGACCCGGTCGGCAACCTGCCGCCCGACCTGCGCCTGGCGGGCCCGCTCGCCTGGCTGCGCGAGCGGACCTACGCCGGTTCCCGCCGGGTGCGGGGCGCGTCGACGTCCTAGTCGGGGGGCTCGATCGGGGTCACGGTCTGGTCGGAGGTGCGGTGTTCCAACACGGTGTCCGGGGCGGCGTTGCGGTCCTCCTCACGGATGTCCGACTCGGTGAGGATCGCGTCGGCCTGGGCCTGCGGGTCGTCGCTGCCGACCGCCGCCTCCTCGGGCAGCAGGTGGGCACGGGACTCCACCCGCTCCTGGTCGCTCTGCTCGTGGGTCATGCCGGTGGTGTTACCCCGCCCGCCCCGCCCGCACTCCGCAGGCTCCCGGCCGCCGGTCAGCTCCGGCAGCGACCATGCGAGCCCGGTCAGCGGAACGGGCCGCGCACCTCGTAGGTGATCCCGCCGGACGACGAGCCGGAGGTGCCGCGCTGTGACGAGAAGTAGAAGCGGCTGCCGTCCGGGGAGAACGCCGGGCCGCAGATCTCGGACGACGACTGGCCGTTGATCCGCAGGAACGGCGTCACCACCCCCTCCGGGGTGATCATGTTGATCTCCATGTTGCCGCCGTCCTCGGCGACGTACAGGTCACCCCGGGTCGAGCCGGTGATGTTGTCCACGCCGGTGAGCGGGGCGGTGCCGCCGGTGACCAGCGAGTCGTCGTACGCCAGGTCGATGCGCTGGGCGACCGCGTCGTACGCCCACACCCGGTTGTCGCCCTTGGTGGTGAACCAGCAGGTGCCGTCGGCGTACCAGCAGCCCTCGCCGCCGTTGAACCGCTTCGCCCCGGAGACCTGCTGGCGGGTCGACGTCGGGTAGCCGTCCGGGTCGGGGACCCGCGCCCAGCTGACCGGGCCGCTGGTCGCGGTGCCGGCGACCAGCACCTCCAGGGTGCCGCTGGACAGGTCGCCCCAGACCGTCGGCCGGAACCGGTAGAAGCAGCCATTGCTCTCGTCCTCGGTCAGGTAGATCACCTTGCGGTCCGGGTCGGCCGCCGCCGCCTCGTGGTTGAAGCGCCCCATCGCCGCGCGCCGCACCGCGGCGGTGCCGCCCTGCGGGTACGTCTCGTAGACGTAGCCCCGGCTGACCTCCTCGCAGGAGAGCCAGGTCCCCCACGGGGTCGCGCCGCCGGCACAGTTGCGGTTGGTGTTCGACAGGATCCGGTACGCCGAGGCGATCGTCCCGTCGGCGCGGAAGCGCACCGCCGAGGCCCCGCCGGTGGTGGAGATCTCCGAGTTGGAGACGTAGATCCAGCCGGTGCCGGCGGTGAAGCAGGCGCCCCCGTCGGGCGCGTCGTGCCAGGCGTACGAGGTGCCGGGCACGACCTGCCGGGAGCGGGCGATCACCCGGCTGGCGAAGCCGGCGGGCAGCTGGATCCCGTTGGCGTCGGCCGCGCCGAGCGGCCCGTACGGGCCGACGCCGGGCTGGGCCGGGGCGGCCGACGCGGCGCCGGACCAGAGGCTGCCGGCGAAGGCGGCGGCGCCACCGGCGACGGTGGCGCGCAGGACGGTACGACGGTCCATCGAGACCTCCCGGATTGCTGTAGGTGTCGAGGACGTTACCGCTGGTGGCATCGACGTGGGTAAACTTCAGGCGAGGGTTTCCGGACGACCCGGTGAGCCCTCCCCGACCGGTCGGGTACGCTGGTCGACGTGACGCGCTCGTATCGATGGTTTAGGCAGCCGGCTCCGACGCCGGTGACCTCACCATGAGCTGACGTCACCTGAGTTCGAGCCGGCCGGGCAGGAGCTGAAGTTCCTGCCCTTTTGCGTACGAGCAGCCGGCTCGACCCGGGTACCGGCCCCGGGGCACGGTCGGCGGAAGGATGCCCACCGTGACGACCCCGGACACCGAGACCGGCGCGGTCATCGACCAGCGGATCGACCGCGTCGTGCCGTTGACCACCCCCGCCCTGCTCCTGCACGAACTGCCCCTGGACGCCCCGCTCACCTCGGCCGTGCTGGCCGGGCGACGCGCGGTCGGCCGGGTGCTGGACCATGCCGACGACCGCCTGCTGGTGGTGGTCGGCCCCTGCTCGGTGCACGACCCGGCCGCCGCCCTGGACTACGCCCACCGGCTGCGGGAGGCCGCCGACCGGCACGCCGAGGACCTGCTGGTGGTGATGCGGGTCTACTTCGAGAAGCCGCGCTCGACGGTGGGCTGGAAGGGCCTGATCAACGACCCGGCGCTGGACGGCTCCGGCGACGTCAACCGGGGGCTGCGCACCGCCCGCGCGCTCCTGCTCGACGTGCTGCGCCTCGGCCTGCCGGTCGGCTGCGAGTTCCTCGACCCGATCACCCCGCAGTACATCGCCGACACGGTGGCCTGGGGCGCGATCGGCGCCCGGACGGTGGAGAGCCAGGTGCACCGCCAGCTCGCCTCCGGCCTGTCGATGCCGATCGGCATGAAGAACCGCCCGGACGGGAGCATCTCGACGGCGGTGGACGCGATCCGGGCGGCCGGCGTGCCGCACGTCTTCCCCGGCATCGACGTCTCCGGCACCCCGGCGATCATGCACACCCGGGGCAACGCCGACGGTCACCTGGTGCTGCGCGGCGGCGGCGGCCGGCCCAACTACGACGCCGAGTCGGTGGCCGGCGCGCTGGACCTGCTGCGCAAGGCCGGACTGCCGGAGCGGGTGGTGCTGGACGCCAGCCACGCCAACAGCGGCAAGGACCACCGCAACCAGCCGAAGGTGGCCGCCGACGTGGCGGAACAGCTCGCCGCCGGCCAGCGCGGCATCGTCGGCATCATGCTGGAGAGCTTCCTGCTCGACGGCCGGCAGGACCTGGACCCGACCCGCGAGCTGACCTACGGCCGCTCGGTCACCGACGCCTGCATCGGCTGGGACACCACCGCCGACGTCCTCGACCACCTGGCCTCCGCCGTCCGCGCCCGCCGCGCCACCCTCCCCACCCCCGCCTGACCCTCCCCTCCCCCTCCCCCGACCGCCCCACCCGGACCCCCACCCCGTGGATCAAGAGGTTTTGGTTCCCCACACCGGCGTGTCATGACCAAAACCTCTTGATCAACGGGGCGGGGCCGGGGTCGGGCGGCGGGGCGGGGACCGGGGGTGGGTTTGGGGGGTTTGGTGGCGGGTAGGTGTGCCGGCGTGACCGACGACGTTCCCGTGACCGACGCGCCCACCACCGACGCGGCCGTCGACGAGCCGGACATCCGGCGCCTCGACGACCTGCTGGAGGACCTGTACCACGGCCAGGAGCGGATCAGCCAGGCGGACATCTACCGCCGGGCCGTCGCGGCGGAACTGCCCGCGCAGCTGCTCACCCGGATCGCCGCCCTGCCCCAGGGCGAGTACGCGGTGGACGAGGTGGCGGACCTGCTCGGCGGCTCGGTCACCTGACCCCCGGCAGTCCCCGGCGAGAGGAGACCGCAATGTCCCACCACGAGGAGCGCCACGAGAAGGTGCCGGCGCTCGGCCAACCGCCGGAGGGCACGGACACCCTCCCCGAGCCGGACTTCGCCAACGAGCACGACCGCACCGCGGTCGACCGGGACATCATCACCGGCGAGGACGAACGGGAGCCGGAGACGTCGCGCGGCTGGGCCGGCGAGAACGGCGGCAGCACGCCGACCTGACGAACAGCCACGGAGCGAGGGGGCCGGCAGCGCTGCCGGCCCCCTCGCTCGCGCGTACGGGTCAGTCCTCGTCGTGGTGTCCGCCCTCGGCGGCCTGCTGGGCGACCGCGTACCCCATCTGGAGGAAGTCCGACGCGGCCACCGCGGTCAGCGCGGTGGCGACCAGGCGGGTGAGCCGGGGCGCCAGCACCAGACCGGCGGTCATGCCGGTGGCGACCCAGACCGCGAGGCAGAACGGGCAGCTCAGCAGCTCCCCGATGGCGTGCCGGGTCGGGCTGCCGGAGTCGCGGACCTGCTCCATCACCTCGCCGCTGCCGATCGGGTGGTCGTAGCGGGTGAACGGCGCCCGCAGCGGGCTGGTCACCGCGTCCTTGGCGAGCAGCCGGCTCAGCTTGTGCGTGGCGATGCCGAGCAGCACCACGTCGGCGGTGGCGGGCCGCTCCGGCACCGGCCGCCCGGTGACCTTCACCAGCCCGGCCAGGGACGCGGCGACGGTGGCGTAGGTGCCCATCGCCTTGAGGTAGCCGTCCAGCGGCCGGTACTCGTCCGGCGCGTACGCGCGGCGCAGCCGCGCCACCCTCTGCTTCAAGCCAGTCCCGGTCAAGCCGGCCTCCTCGTGCTGGTCAGGGTCCGCTCATCCGGCGGTCAGGTTGTCGGCCACCTCACGGGCGAGGTTGGCCAGGGTCTCGTCGGCCAGGCCGTCGGCCCCGTCCCCGGACAGGTCGAGCCGGACCCGGGATCCGCCGGCGTCGGCGGGCTCCACCTGGATCTCGGCCGACCAGCCGGGGGCGGAGCCGCTGCTCCACCGGGCCCGGAGCTGCTCGGCGCTGGTCTGCGGGCGTTCCCCGCCGTCGACCCGCAGCGGCTCCGGCAACCAGGCCGACACCCGGTCGGGGTCGGTCGCCGTGCTGAAGACCACCTCGGGTGGGGCGGACATGCCCCGCTCGGCGCGCGCGTCCATCAGGCGTCCCGCAACCGACTCGGGTCGATCTCGCGCCCCGGGTGCCGGGCCAGGTACTCGGTCTCCAACTCGGCGGTGCGGCGCAGGTGGTTGGCGAGGGCGGAGTCCGAGGCGTGCCGCAGGGTGTCCAGCCGGGTGCGGTGCAGGCTCTGCAGCTCCCGGATCAGGTCCTCGTCACCCAGCTCCGCCGGGTCCACCCCGAGCAGCTCGCCGTCGAGGTCGCCGGACGCGCCGGAGGCGGCGTGGTCGCCGTCCCACTCGGTCACCCGCTGCTCCGGGCTGGCTCCGGTCTGGCGTACTGATTCGGTCATGTCGCCCCCCTGGGCTCGTTTGGGCTGGCGACTAGACGGATGCCCACACCGGGTGTCACCAAACCCACCTACGACACCGTGTCGGAGACGGCGGGTCGCCCCGGTACGCTCGACGCCATGAAACGGCTCTGGACACCGGCGTGGATCGTCCGCCACGTGGCCATGGTCGTGCTGGTCGTCGGGTTCCTGGCGCTGGGCTGGTGGCAGATCAGCCGCGCCGCCTCGGGAAACACGCTCAGCTGGGCTTACGCGGTGGAGTGGCCGATCTTCGCCGGCTTCGTGGTCTTCGTCTGGTGGCGCGAGGTCCGGCACACGCTGCGCGGCCGGCCCGCCGCCGCGCCGGAGGCGGCCACCGCGCCGACCGAGCCGGTCACGCCCGGTGACGCCGCGTCCGGTCCCACCCCGGCGGTACGCCGCCCGGTGCGGGTGACCCGGGTGCCGGCGACGAGCGGCGGGCCGGAGGACGCCGACCTGGCCGAGTACAACCGCTACCTGACATGGTTGAACGCCAACCCGGGCGCGAAGCCCGGCGACTATCCCGGCTGAGGCCGGTGCGGAAGGACGGACGACGGTGGGCGGAGCCCTTACCCGGTACCGCGTGATCGCCTGGATCGTGGGCGTGGCGCTGGTCGTGCTGGTGCTGATCGGCATGCCGCTGAAGTACGCGGCCGACGAGCCGATCGTGGTGGAGGTCGTCGGCACCGCGCACGGCTGGCTCTACATGCTCTACCTGGCCGCCACCTTCGACCTGGGCCGCCGGGTGCACTGGCCGTTGAAGCGGATGCTGCTGGTGATGCTCGCCGGCACGGTCCCGTTCGTGTCCTTCGTCGCCGAGCGCAAGGTCACCCGGGAGTTGGCGGCCCGGCTCGGCGAGCAGGCCCCGGAGCCGGTCGCCGCCGGCTGAGCCCCGCTCAGCGCTCCGGCCGCCAGTAGCCCGCGTCGGGCGCCTGCTCGGCGTCGACGTAGCGGTGTCCCTCGCGGGCCTTCCGCAGCGCCGCGACGACCTGGTCGAACTGCCCCGCGTCGTCGCTGCTGAACAGCAGCGCCTCGACACCCTGGCAGTGCCCCCACAGCTCGTACGCGGGCGGCCGCCAGCGGTCCCCGGCGAGCACCAGCAGCACCGGCAGCATCCAGACCAGCCCCAGGGTCAGGTACGCCCCGGCGGTGAGCCGCTGCAACCCGCCGGTGAAGCCGAGCAGGACGCCCACCGTGGTGATCAGGGCGGTGGTGACCGCGACGACCCGCACGGCGAGGCGGTCGTGCGGGCCCCGGCAGGTGCGCAGGTGGGTGAGGTCGGCGACCGCGTAGGTGTTCCGGCCGACGGTGAACCGCTCGGTGGTCACCACGATGCCGGGGCGGGCGTAGAGGAGTGTGGTCCGCCGCGACGATCGGGGCGGGCGGGTGGCGGATCGGTGTGCCTGCACGGCGTCCTCCCACGGGCCGGCGGCGCCGGTGCTCCCATCGCCACGCGCCTGCGTACGACGGGATTCCCGGCCTCGAGGCTCCATTCTGTTGCCGGTCGGCAAGGGGCGCGCGGCGAAATCGGCACCGGTGGTCCGGTCCACGGCTGTCGCGACGCCGGGATCTGCCGGCCATTTCGGTTTTGTCGGGCAGTCGACGCCGCGACGAGGCACGTCATCCGCCCGGAAGGACGAATCGGTCGGCAAGCCGCAGAAGCATCCGGAAGTTACGAAACGGCAGACCCGGCGGTCACAACGGCGTCACGAGAGGTCACCACGCACAGCGTCTTTTCCTGCCTCTTTGCCAACTTTCGCCCCTGCTTCACCTGCGGGTGACATCCGTCCCGGGTTAGGTTGGGCGGGTCGGCCCGGTCGGCCGCCATCCGTCCGGATGGCCCCGGGCCGGTGTCGCCGCAGGCGTGGCACCCCGCGGCGACCGGTGGAGAGGAGCATTCCGCTCTTGTCGTCCTTACGGATGCTGGTGCGAACGCTCACGGTCGCCGGCCTCACGGCCGCGCTGATCGCCCCGTCGGCGGTGGCTCGGGCCGAGCCGTCCGTCGCCGAGCTGACCGCACGGATCGAGAAGTCCTCGACCGAGCTGGAGCGGGTCGTCGAGTCGTACAACAAGCTCAACGAGGAGATCAAGGCCAACAAGGCGGCCGCGGCCCGGCTGCACGCCCGGATCGGCCCGCTGGAGGCCCAGACCGCGCAGAGCCGCGCCGACGTCGGCGAGCTGGCCGCGACCGCGTACAAGACCGGCGGGCTGCGCACCGCCCAGGCGCTGCTCGAACCGGGCGGCTCCGGCTCCCTGATGGACCGGCTGAGCACGCTGGACCACCTCACCCGGCAGCGCCAGGAGCGGATCGCCGGGTTCACCGACAGCCAGCGCCGGCTGCTCGACCAGAAGGCCCGGCTGGACGCGACGCTGGCCCGGGAGGCCGCACAGGCGAAGGCCATGTCGGGCACCAGGCGGACCATCGAACGGGACCTGGCCAAGCTCTACGAGTTGCGCCGGCAGGCGTACGGCCGGGCCACCGAGGCGCCCGCCCCACGACCGGCCTCGTCGAGCCGGGACGACGCGCCCGCCGTCTCCGGCAAGGCCGGCATCGCGGTGCGCTACGCGTACGGGGCGGTCGGCAAGCCGTACGTCTGGGGCGGCGACGGCCCCGACGGGTACGACTGCTCGGGCCTGACCTCCGCCGCCTGGCGGGCGGCCGGCAAGTCCCTGCCGCACAACACCCGGATGCAGTGGGGTGTGGTGGCGCACATCAGCCGCAGCGAACTACGACCGGGCGACCTGGTCTTCTACAGCGGCCTCGGGCACATGGGCATGTACGTCGGCGGCGGGCAGATCATCGACGCGCCCAGCGCCGGCCGCAACGTGCTGAAACGGGACATGGACATCATGCCCATCCAGGGCTACGGCCGCGTCCGGTAGCACCGACCGCAGACGGCGAACGGCCGGCGTCCCCCTATCGGACGCCGGCCGTTCGCCGTCAATTGTTACCAGGTCAGGCGGCCTGAAGCCCCTCCGCCCGAGCCAGCTCACGGAGCCGGCCGAGGGCCTGGATCTCCAGCTGGCGGATCCGCTCGCGAGAGAGCGAGAAGCGCGACGCGACCTCGGTCAGCGAGTGCTCCCGCCCGTCCTCCAGTCCGTACCGGGCCCGCATGATGCCGGCGGACCGGTCGTCGAGGTGGTTGAGCAGACCCTCGATGCGCTGCCGCTCCAGGCCGGTGAGCACGATCTCCTCCGGCGACGGGGCGTCGCTGTCGGCGACCAGGTCACCGAGGTTGGTGTCGCCGTCGTCGCCCACCGGGGTGTCCAGCGACACGGTGTCCTGCGACCAGCGGACCAGCTCGTTGACCCGCTCGACGGTGACGCCGAGGGCCGCCGCGATCTGCTCCGGCTCCGGGTCGCTGCCCAGCTCACGGGTGAGCTGCCGGGCCACGTTGCGCATCCGGTTGACGTCCTCCACCAGGTGCACGGGCAGTCGGACGGTGCGCTCCTGCTGCGCGATCGCCCGGCTGATCGCCTGACGGATCCACCAGGTGGCGTAGGTGGAGAACTTGTAGCCGCGCTCGTAGTCGAACTTCTCGACCGCCCGGACCAGGCCGGTGTTGCCCTCCTGGATCAGGTCCAGCATGGGCATCCCGGAGCGCACGTAGCGGCGGGCGATGGAGACGACCAGCCGCAGGTTGGCCCGGATGAACAGGTCCTTGGCCCGCTCGCCCTCGACGACGAGGCGCTCCAGGTCCTCCCGGTCGACGCCGGCGGGGACGCGGTCCTCACCGAGCAGGTGCTCGGCGTAGAGGCCGGCCTCGATGGCCTTGGAGAGATCGACCTCCTTGGCGGCGTCCAGCAGCGGCGTCCGGGAGATCTCGTGAAGGTAGACGCCGACCAGGTCGCGCTCCTCGGCGACCTCGTCGGTCCGCATGCCGATGTTCTTGTCCACGTTGCCCACGGTCCCCTCGCTCGCGCCGGTTGCCCGGTTCCTTGCCATCCCCACGTCCATCAGCCCTCCCCCGTAACCTCCGCTGTGCCCGTCGGTGCTGACACCTACACAACAGATGAGACGTGTCGGGGATTCCATGTCGTGAGTCGAAAGTGTCACGAATGCCTGAGTATCAGCTGAAAGCTCGGTCCACGTTTGCTGTCAGCACCCATTCGGGCTCACTGGCCACGCATCTCGAACGGGCCGGCGGATCAGGGAAGATGGCCCTGCGCCAGCACACATCGCACCATTGCGACGCCTGATGACGCAGCGACCCTGGTCACCGCCGGGCTGCGATCCTGGTCACTGCCAGATACGCGTCGGTGGACCGGCCGGTTCATTCACGGAAGTAGGATTACCCCACGCCCTGGACAACAATCCGTCCGCCGTCGGACGTCCCGTCCACGACGTGTTCCGCGTCTCACCCTCGGGTGACGGGGCGGCTCAGGAGGCGAGCAGGGCCAGCGCGCCGCGCACCTGGTGCGCGCACCGGGCCAGCGCGGCCCGCGCGGCGGGCACCTCCGCGCCGGAGACGAGCGAGACCAGGGCGGTCTTGAGGTCGCCGTCGGCCTCGTGCAGCGCGCGACGGGAGATCTCCTCGGAGCAGCCGGTGGCCTCCATCAGGATCGAGATCATCCGGCCCCGGAGCTTGGCGTTGGTGGCGACCATGTCGATCATGAGGTTGGAGTAGACCCGGCCGAGTCGCACCATCACGGCCGTGGAGAAGGTGTTCAGCACCAGCTTCTGCGCGGTGCCCGCCTTCATCCGGGTCGAGCCGGTGACCACCTCCGGTCCGGTGTCCACCCCGATGAACACGTCGACCACGCCGGCGGCCGACGCCTCCGGGTTCGCGCAGAGCAGCACGGTCGAGGCGCCCTGCGCCCGGGCTGCGGCGAGCGCCCCGAGCACGTACGGGGTGCGTCCGCTGGCCGCCAGGCCGACCACCAGGTCACCGGCGCGGACGCAGTCGGCCGCCTCGGCGGCACCGCCCCGGTCGTCGTCCTCGGCGTCCTCGACGGCGCGCCACATGGCGTCCGGGCCGCCGGCCAGGTGGGCGCAGAACCAGTCACGCGGGGAGTTGAACGTCGGGGCCAGCTCGGCGGCGTCGAGCACTCCCAGCCGGCCGGACGTGCCGGCGCCGAAGTAGTGCACCCGGTGCCCGCCGCGCAGCGCGGCCACCGCGAGGTCGACCGTCGCGGCGATCTCGTCGAGCACCGCCGCGACCGCGTCCGGCACCCGGCGGTCGGCCTCGTTGATGACGGTGAGCACGTCCCGGGTCGACATCAGGTCGAGGTCGAGGCTGTGCGGGTTGCGCCGCTCGGTGGGGGCGCCGACGCGTACCACCGGTCGGACCACCGCGGCCTCGTCGGGCTCCACCCGACCGGCCGTCATGCCCGCCTCCGCCCGGCACCGACCCGATGCGACTGGACCGCGTCGGCGGTCGCCTCCAGGGCCTTGCGGGCCCGTGCCCGGTTCCGGGCGGCCACCCCGACGAAGAGGACGTCGACGACGGTCAGCTGGGCGAGGCGGCTGGCCGTCGCGCCCGAACGGTAGGTCGTCTCGCGGGCCGCGGTGGTGAGCACGAAGTCGGCCACCTCGGTGATCGGCGAGCGGGGGAAGTTGGTCAGCGCCACCGTGGAGGCGCCCCGGGCCCGGGCCTGTTCGAGCACCTCGATGACGTCGGAGGTGGTGCCGGTGTGCGAGATGCCGACCGCGACGTCGCCCTTGCCGAGCAGGGCGGCGGAGGTCAGCGCGGTGTGCACGTCCGGGAAGTAGAAGGCGGTGCGGCCGATGCGGTGCAGCTTCTGCTGGAAGTCGGAGGCGACGAAGCCGCTGGCCCCGGCGCCGTAGACGTCGATGCGGCCGGCGGCGGCGATGGCGTCCACCACCCGCTCGCAGACCGCCGGGTCGAGCTGCTCGGCGGTCTCCTCGACGGCCCGCGCGTCGTTGAACGCGATGGTGGCGATGATCTGCGCCAGGTCGGCCCCGGGCGGGATGTCGCCGCCGACCACCCGGGCGTCCGGCGGCTCGACCCGGCGGGCGGCCTCCGCGGCGAGCCGGATCCGCAACTGCGGGTAGCCGTCCATGCCCACCGACCGGCAGAACCGGATGACGGTGGCCTCGGATGTCTCGGCGGCGGTGGCGAGATCGGTGATCGTCCGCCGCGCGGCGTCGGCCGGGTCGGAGACGACCAGCCGGGCCACCCGCTGCTCGGCGGGGGACAGCGAGGGGAGCAGGCCACTGATGTGGACGATCAGGCCACCGGGCTCGTGACTCGCAGAAATCTTCGGACTCTTCGCCACGGATGAAACTTACTTTCATGAGTCGCGACCGTCAACCATCACCACGCGTATCCGACAGAAGTATCCCCCTCCGGTGCCGGGACCCGGCACCGGCCGTCGCCGCAGCATGACGCGCCTCGTCCGCGGGCCGCGCATCGACCGGGATACGGTGTGCCCCATGGCGGATCGCAGTGTGCTGGTCACCGGGGGAACGGGCGGACTCGGCGGGGCGGTGACCGCCGCCTTCGGCCAGGCGGGTTGGCGGGTGGTCGTACCGCAGCGGGAGAGCGGGCCCCCGGCGGGGCCGGCGGGCAACGGCGTGGTCCGGCCCACCGCGGACCTGCTCGACCCGGTGGCGGTGGCCCGGGCCGTCGAGGTGGCCGCCGGCGACCCGGCCGCGCCGCTGCGCGCGGTGGTCAACCTGGTCGGCGGGTACGCCAGCGGCGGCCGGGTGCACGAGACCCCGGTCGAGGAGTTCGAGCGGATGCTGGCGATCAACCTGCGCCCGACCTACCTGGTCACCCAGGCGGCCCTGCCGCACCTGATGGCGGCCGGCGGTGGGGCGGTCGTCTGCGTCTCGGCCCGCGCCGCGCTCGCCCCCTTCCCCGGCGCGGCCGGGTACGCCACCGCCAAGGCGGCGGTGCTCGCCTTCGCCAACGCGGTCGCGGTCGAGTACAAGGGCTCCGGGGTGCGCTGCAACACGGTGCTGCCGAGCGTGATCGACACCCCCGCCAACCGGGCCGCCCAGCCGGGGGCCGACCACCGTCGCTGGGTCGGCCCGGCGGAGATCGCCCCGGTGATCCGCTTCCTCGCCTCCGACGAGTCCGCCCCGACCAGCGGCGCGGCCGTCCCGGTCTACGGGCGGGCCTGAGCCACCACCGGTTCCCGGGGCGGTTCGACGGCCGGCGGCGCCGGCCGCTCCGGCGGTTCGACGACCGGCGACGGCGCCCGCTCCGGCGGTGTCGGGGGCGGCGTGACGACGCCGGACGGCAGCCACTCGGAGAGGTGGGCCAGGATCCGCCGGGACACCTCGTCCGGCGGCCCCGAGGCGTCCACCACCACGAAGGTGGGGTACTCGGGCAGCGTCCGGTAGGCCGTGTCGGCGGCGGCCAGCCACTCCATCGTCTCGTGGTCGGTGCCCCGCCGTTCGATCCGCCGGTACGCCTCCGTCGGGTCGACGGTGAGCAGCAGGGTGACCTGCGGGCGGGGGAAGACCCGGTAGCCGACCCGGGCCAGCCGCTCCCAGCGCTGCCCACCGTGTGCCCGGATGCTGGCGTACTGGCAGGCGGCGTAGCGGTCCATCACCGCCACCCGCCCGGTGAGCAGGCAGCTCAGCAGGGCGGCGGCGATGGCCAGCCAGCGCAGCAGGGACTCCACGGCGAGCACGCCGTTGCGCCCGATCAGGCGCTGCGCGTCGGGGCGGCCCAGCCGGTGGGCGAGCCGGCCCAGCCAGCGCCGGCCGCCGGCGTTGCGGTGATAGGTGGCCGGTCGACCGGCCTGGGTGAGGGCGTCGGCGAGCCGGTGCGCCTGGGTGGTCTTGCCCGAGCCGTCGATGCCGATCAGGGCGACCCGGCGTAGTCGGGCCGCGCCGCCGGTCGTCCGCAGTGATCTGGCCACCCTGCACAGACTATCCGACCCACGCTCATCTCCCGGAAACTCGTCCCGGTTCGTCCCTCGCCGTCCACCCCTCGACCCACCGGATGTGTGGGCGGGCGGCCTGCCGGGTACGCGATGTCATTTCCGACCGCCTGTCCACCTTCACACGACCGACGGGAGCACCAGATGGCCGAGCGCGGGGACGAGAGCCTGTTGCACACCCTCAAGCGGGTCGCCGCCGTGCTCAAGCAGAACGAGATCCCCTTCGCGCTGGGCGGCAGCTTCGCCGTGTACGCGCACGGCGGGCACTCCAGCGAGCACGACGTCGACTTCCTGATCCGGGAGGAGGACGTCGAGCGGTCCCTGGAGGCGCTCACCGCCGAGGGCTTCACCGCCGAACGGCCGCCGGAGGACTGGCTCGTCAAGGTCTACGACGAGGGGCGGATGGTCGACCTGATCCACCGGCCGATCGAGACCCCGGTGACCGGGGAGACCTTCGCCGACACGGTGGTCCGGCCGGTCGACGCCATCCACATGCCGGTGCTCTCGGCCACCCAGCTGATGGTGCACAAGCTGCTCAGCTTCTCCCAGCACTACTGCGACTTCGCCCGGGGCCTGCCGCTGGCCCGCTCGCTGCGGGAACAGATCGACTGGGAACGGGTACGGAAGGAGACGCAGCACTCGCCGTACGCCGAGGCGTTCCTGGTGCTGCTGGACCGGCTGGACGTGGTCCCGTACGCCGGCACCCCGGTGCCGTACGCCCGTACGCCCGAAGGGAAGGAGACATCGTGACCGAGCATGGCGCCGGCCCGCCGGACGAGTACGTCGAGGCGGAGATCCACCGGATGCTCGCCGAGGACCCGGACGTCGCCGAGCAGGGGATCACCGTGGTGCGTCGCGAGCGCGGACTGGTCCTCTACGGCGAGGTGGAGAGCCCGCACCGGCGGGAGGAGATCCTGCGCCGGGTGTCCGAGCGCTTCCCCGACGTGCCGGTCACCAGCGACATCGGGGTGATCCGCACGCAGGCGCCGACCCAGGCGGAGGAACTGCCGTGAGGAGGACCCGACGATGATCCGGATCGCCGCCGTCGGCGACGTGCATCTGGACGAGGACGTGGTCGGCCGCTTCCGGCCGGCCCTGGAGGAACTGCCCGGCTCCGCCGACGTGCTGCTGCTCGCCGGTGACCTGACCCGGCACGGCACCGAGTCCGAGGCCCGCTGCGTGGCCCAGGAGTTCGGCGGGCTCGGGGTTCCGGTGGTCACCGTGCTCGGCAACCACGACCACCAGTGCGACCAGGTGCCGCAGGTGGTGAAGGTGCTGGAGGACGCCGGCATCACGGTGCTGGAGGGCACCGGCGTCGTGCTGGAGACCCCGGGTGGTCGGCTCGGCGTGGCGGGGGTGAAGGGCTTCGGCGGTGGTTTCGCCGGGCGGTGCGCCAGCGACTTCGGCGAGCCGGAGATGAAGGCGTTCGTCCGGACGACCAACGAGAGCGCCGACGCGCTCGGCCGGGCGCTGCGCGAGCTGGACTGCGACCTGCTGGTCGCGCTCACCCACTACTCCCCCGTGCCCGACACCCTCGCCGGCGAGCCGCTGGAGATCTACCCGTTCCTCGGGTCGTACCAGTTGGGTCAGGCGATCGACTCGGCGCCGACCGCGCTGGCCCTGCACGGGCACGCGCACCACGGCACCGAGCGGGGCACCACACCCGGCGGAGTACGCGTGCGCAACGTCGCCCACCCGGTCATCAAGCAGGCGTACAGCGTCTTCCACCTCGGAGATCATCTGGTCGGCTGACCAGGTTTCCTGGCCGCCGACGACGGGTATTCAGCAGCCATGGAGCTGATTCTCTGGATTCTCGCAGTGGTACTCGTGGTCGCCGGCATCCTCGCGCTGTTCCGCCGGCAGATCCTGTGGGGCATCGTCCTCATCGTGGTCGGCCTGCTGGTCGGCCCGGGTGGCGTCAGCATCTTCAGTTGACGCCGGTTCACACCACCGGACCCGCCGGGGTCGTCGATTCCACCTCTCCGTCCTCCCAGACCTGGAGATCCGGAACCGACGGCCCCGGCGCTGTGCTGTCCGGGGTGGTTTGTCGGGCCGCTCCGGCGGAAACATCTCGACCATGGAGATAACTCGGAGCACCACGCGCACTCACGGCGCGCGCACCTGGTGGGCGCTGCTCGGCTTCGGCGCGGCCGTGACGGTCGCCGCCGCGATCGGCGGCCTGGGGGTGCAGGGCACCACCGACGAGTACGCCGCCCTGCGGCAGCCGGACTGGGCGCCGCCCTCCTGGCTGTTCGGCCCGGTCTGGACCGTCCTGTACGCGCTGATCGCGCTCGCCGGCTGGCTGGTCTGGCGGAAGGTCGGCTTCGGCCCGGCGCTCTGGGCCTGGATCGCGCAGCTGGTGCTGAACGCGATCTGGACCCCGCTCTTCTTCGGCGCCGGACAGTACGGCCTGGCGTTCGCCGAGATCGTGCTGATGTGGCTGGCCATCGCCGTGACGGTGGCGCTCTTCTGGCGGATCTCCCGCCCGGCGGCGGCGCTGATGCTGCCCTACTGGGCCTGGGTGACCTTCGCCGCCGCGCTCAACTTCTCCATCTGGCAGCTCAACACCTGACCGCGCGGCGTCGGCGGTGTGGGCCGGAACCCACACCGCCGACGGGCGTCAGCAGCGCGGCACGTTCGGGATGAAGCCGTCGTACCCGGTGTGCACGTAGGCGTCGGCGATGTAGCGCCCACTGCCGATCCGGTCCCAGATGTTGCTGGTGCCGTAGGTGCCGGTGACGGTGGTGCCGGTGGTCTGGCAGTAGATGGTCACCCGGGTGCCGTCGGCCACCGTGCCGACCGCGTCGTAGCCGGTGCCGGGGCCGGAGCGGACGGTGAGGTTGGCGCCCGCGGTGTTGACCGTGCCGGAACCCGTCGATCCGGAGCAACCGTTGTCGCTGGTGTACGTCTTCGAGCCCCAGTAGAGCGCGAGCGCGCCGTTGAACCGGATCTGGATGTCGTTGCCGTTGAGCCGCTGCTCGTAGTGCAGGTGCGGGCCGGTCGAGCCGCCGGTGCTGCCGACCCAGCCGATCACCTTGCCGTAGCCGACGGTCTGGCCGACCGAGACGTTGAAGCCGTTGAGGTGGGCGTAGTAGGTGGTGTAGCCGCCGCCGTGGTTGATCCGGACGTACTTGCCGTAGCTGGTGCCGCCGAGGTCGGTCACCCGGTCGACGGTCCCGGGCGCGCTGGCCACCACCGGGTCGCCGAGGTCGTCGGTGCGGTTGAAGTCGATCGAGTACGGCGGGCTGTGGTTGGTCCGGGTCTGCCCGGTCCAGGACTGGTTACAGGGGAAGGGGACCTT
This sequence comes from Micromonospora coxensis, assembly GCF_900090295.1. Lineage (NCBI taxonomy): Bacteria > Bacillati > Actinomycetota > Actinomycetes > Micromonosporales > Micromonosporaceae > Micromonospora > Micromonospora coxensis. The sequence goes on from NZ_LT607753.1 coordinate 2,288,925, forward strand.
GAAGGTCGGGGCCGCCATCGCCGGGCTCGCCGGCACCACCAGGGCACCCACCGAGAGCAGCGCGGCCGCCGCCAGGCTCCACCACCGTCTGCGCATCGCACACCACCTCACCGTGTAGAGATTCTTCGATGCCTGAGATGAGAGTGACAGAAACCTCCATCGATGGGAAGAGATGCCCACCCCGAAACCAGCCCCAACCTGCGCCGATCCGTCCGTGGGAGCGAGCCCACGGCTGGTGAGCAGGTTTCGGCATTGTTACCGGGCCGTGTCCGAACAGGGGTGGACCAATCGAGATGCAAGCGCTTACATGTGGGGACGACCATCGGACCGGCGCGGGTTCGATCCCTCCACGCGCCGGCAAGGAAGGAGAACGGCATGGCGTTTGCCAGATCACGCCAGGCTCTCGCGATCGCCGGCGTGCTGGGGCTGGCGCTCGGCGCCACCGCCTGCGGCACCGGCAACGACAAGAAGAGCAGCAACGCGGGCTCCGCGGAGTGCGCCGCATACGAGAAGTACGGCGACAACGACGGCAAGAAGGTCAGCATCTACTCGTCCATCCGGGACATCGAGGCCGACCGCCTCGAGCAGTCCTGGAAGCAGTTCGAGGACTGCACCGGCATCGAGATCGACCACGAGGGCTCCGGCGAGTTCGAGGCCCAGCTCGGTGTCCGCGTCGACGGCGGCAACGCCCCCGACCTGGCCTTCATCCCGCAGCCCGGTCTGCTGAAGCGGTTCGTCGACTCCGGCAAGCTCAAGCCGGTCGGCGCCCAGACCAAGGCCGAGGCCGAGGCCAACTACTCCCCCGACTGGCTGAAGTACAGCACCGTCAACGGCCAGCTCTACGGTGCCCCGCTGGGCTCGAACGTCAAGTCCTTCGTGTGGTACTCGCCGAAGACCTTCAAGGAGAAGGGCTGGACCGTCCCGACCACGTGGGACGAGCTGGTCAAGCTCAGCGACACCATCGCGGCCAGCGGCACCAAGCCGTGGTGCGCGGGCATCGAGTCCGGTGACGCCACCGGCTGGCCGGCCACCGACTGGATCGAGGACGTGCTGCTGCGCACCGGCGGTCCCGAGGTCTACGACCAGTGGACCACCCACGGCATCCCGTTCAACGACCCGAAGGTCGCCGACGCCCTCGACCGCGCCGGCACCATCCTCAAGAACGAGAAGTACGTCAACGGCGGCTTCGGCGGCGTGAAGAGCATCGCCACCACCTCCTTCCAGGAGGCCGGCGTGCCGATCACCACCGGCAAGTGCGCCCTGCACCGCCAGGCGTCCTTCTACGCCAACCAGTGGCCGCAGGGCACCAAGGTGGCCGAGGACGGCGACGTCTTCGCGTTCTACTTCCCGGCGATCGACCCGGCCAAGGGCAAGCCGGTGCTGGGCGGCGGCGAGTTCGTCGCGGCCTTCGCCGACCGTCCCGAGGTCCAGGCGGTGCAGACCTACCTGGCCTCCGGCGAGTACGCCAACTCCCGCGCCAAGATCGGTGACTGGGTGTCGGCGAACAAGAAGCTCGACATCGCCAACGTGCCGAACCCGGTGGACAAGCTCTCCGTCGGCATCCTCCAGGACCCGAAGACGGTCTTCCGCTTCGACGGCTCGGACCTGATGCCGGCCGCGGTCGGCGCGGGCACCTTCTGGAAGGGCATGGTCGACTGGGTGAACGGCAAGGACACCAAGACCGTGCTCGACGGTATCGAGGGCAGCTGGAAGTGATCTGAGCCGGTGGCCCGGCCCCCGCGGGGGCCGGGCCACCGGTCCACGACCGAACCCTTGAAGGAGGGTCGATGGAGTTCGACTGGCTGGAGGAACAGCCCAAGTTCTTCATGCTCGGCTACGGGCTGCTCGCCTTCGTCGTGGTGGTGGGCGGTCTGCTCCTGCTCCTCGACGTGGTGCCGTCCTGGTTCGCCCGCCGTCGCGAGGCGCAACTGGTCGCCGCCTCGGCGAGCGGCGCGGCGCTGCCCCGCCGGCCGAAGCAGCGGGAGGGGCTCTTCGCCCTGTTCTTCCTGCTGCCGACGCTGCTGCTGCTCGGCGTCGGCCTGGTGGTGCCGGCCATCCGCACCACGCTGCTCTCCTTCATGGACGCCGGCAGCAACGACTGGGTGGGGCTGCGCAACTACGGGTGGATGTTCTCCGAGGACTCGATCGTCCGAGTCCTGATCAACACGCTGATCTGGGTGCTGCTGGTCCCGCTGGTGGCCACCTCGTTCGGCCTGCTCTACGCCGTGATGGTGGACAAGGCCCGGTTCGAGGCGATCGCCAAGTCGCTGATCTTCCTGCCGATGGCGATCTCGTTCGTCGGCGCGAGCATCATCTGGAAGTTCGTCTACGCGTACCGCGGTGACGGGCAGGAGCAGATCGGTCTGCTCAACCAGATCGTGGTCAGCCTCGGCGGCGAGCCGAAGCAGTGGCTGCTGGAGTCGCCGCTGAACACGTTCCTGCTCATCGTGATCATGGTGTGGATCCAGGCCGGTTTCGCGATGGTGGTGCTCTCCGCCGCCATCAAGGCGATCCCCGCCGACATCGTGGAGGCCGCCCGCCTCGACGGGGTCAGCCCCTGGCAGATGTTCTGGCAGATCACCATGCCGAGCATCCGGCCGGCGCTGATCGTCGTGGTGGTGACGCTGTCGATCGCCACCCTCAAGGTCTTCGACATCGTCCGCACCGCGACCAACGGCAACTACGACACCAGCGTGATCGCCAACGAGATGTACAACCAGGCGTTCCGGTACGGCCAGAACGGGCAGGGCTCCGCCCTTGCGGTCTTCCTGTTCATCCTGGTCATCCCGATCGTGATCTACCAGATCCGCAACCTGCGTCAGCAGCGGGAGGGCTGAGATGACCACCGCCACGCCCACCGTCGGAGCCGGCACCCAGGCCGTGGGTAAGACCACGACCGCGGGCCGCGTCCGCAAGCGGCTGAACACCCGTGCCGCCACCCTGATCTCGATCGTCATCGCGCTGTTCTGGACGATCCCGACCTTCGGCCTGTTCGTCTCGTCCTTCCGGCCGGAGGACCAGATCAAGAGCAGCGGCTGGTGGACGTTCTTCACCGACCCCCAGTTCACCCTGGAGAACTACCAGGAAGTGCTCTTCGGCAGCAGTTCGTCGTCGGGGCAGCTCGCCAGCTACTTCATCAACTCGTTGGCGATCACCATCCCGTCGGTGCTCTTCCCGCTCGCCTTCGCCTCGCTGGCCGCGTACGCGCTGGCCTGGATCAACTTCCGGGGGCGGGACTGGCTCTACATCGCGATCTTCGCGATGCAGATCGTGCCGTTGCAGATGGCCCTGGTGCCGCTGCTGAAGTTCTTCTCCACCGGCGTCACGGTCGCGGGCGTCACCCTGATGCCGGCCTGGGACCTGGTGGACGAGCAGAAGTTCGCCCAGGTGTGGTTCGCGCACACCTGCTTCGCCCTGCCCTTCGCGGTGTTCCTGCTGCACAACTTCATCTCGCAGCTGCCCAAGGACCTGATGGAGGCGGCCCGGGTCGACGGGGCCACCCACCCCAAGATCTTCCGCACCATCGTCCTGCCGCTGATCACCCCGGCCCTGGCGGCCTTCGGCATCTTCCAGTTCCTCTGGGTCTGGAACGACCTGCTGGTCGCGCTGATCTTCGCCGGGGGCGGCAACGAGACCGCCCCGCTCACCGTCCGGCTGGCCGAGATGGCCGGCACCCGGGGCAACGAGTGGCAGCGCCTCACCGCCGGTGCGTTCGTCTCGATCGTCGTACCGCTGATCGTGTTCCTGTCCCTGCAGCGCTACTTCGTGCGGGGTCTGCTCGCCGGCAGCGTCAAGGGCTGACGCCGGTCCGCCGCCGCCCGCCTGCCGGGCGGCGGCGGCGCCGTCGTGGAGCGGGGGAACATCGTGACCAGGATTGATGACGTCGCCCGGCTCGCCGGGGTCTCGACCGCCACCGTCTCCCGCGCGCTGCGCGGGCTGCCGACGGTGTCGGCCGCGACGCGCCGGCGGGTGCTCGCCGCCGCCGAGCAACTGGAGTACGCGGTCTCGCCGAGCGCCTCCCGGCTGGCCGGCGGCCGGACCGGGACGGTGGCCGTGGTGGTCCCCCGGATCACCCGGTGGTTCTTCGGCACCGTCGTCGAGGCGGTCGAGGACCACCTCCACCAGGCCGGGTACGACCTGCTGCTGTACAACCTCGGCGGGCGCGAACAGATCCGGCAGCGGGTGCTGCGCACCGCCAACCTGCACAAGCGGGTGGACGCGATCATGCTGGTCGCCACCCCGCTGCGCCCGGCCGACCTGACCGCGCTGGCCCGGCTGGAGCTGCCCGGCATCACCATCAGCTCCGGCAGCCACGTGCCGGGCTGGCCCTGCGTGCGCATCGACGACGTGGCCGCCGCCCGGACGGCCACCCGGCACCTGCTCGACCTCGGCCACCGCCGGATCGCGCACATCTCCGGCGACCCGGACGACGAGCTGGCCTTCACCACCCACCTGGACCGCCGCCGCGGCTACCGGGAGGCACTGCGCGCGGCCGGCATCGACCCCGACCCGAGCCTGGACGTGGAGTCGCAGTTCACCATCGACGGGGGCACCCGGGCCACCGCCGAACTGCTCGCCCGGGGCGAGCCGCCGACGGCGATCTTCGCGGCCTGCGACGAGATGGCGATGGGGGCGATCAGCGCGCTGCGCGACGCCGGGCTGCGGGTGCCGCAGGACGTCAGCGTGATCGGCGTCGACAACCACGACCTGGCCGGGGTGCTGGGGCTGAGCACCATCGCCCAGCCCGCCGCCGAGCAGGGGCGGCTCGCCGTCCGGCTGCTCCTCGACCCGCTGCGCACCCGGACCGCCGACCCGTACGCCACCCGGGTTCCGGAGCAGCGCGTCACCGACGACCCGGGCGACCCGCCGGGTCAACCGGTGATCCTGCCCACTCGGCTGGTGGTGCGTGAATCGACCGCGCCACCGCGGGCAAACTGAACGGATTCGACACCCGCACGACCCAGGGAGAAGCTCTGAACACCGACGCGACGCAGCAGGAACAGCCCGGTGGCCCGGCCGGCGGGTGGTGGACCGAGGCCGTCATCTACCAGATCTACCCGCGCTCCTTCGCCGATTCCGACGGCGACGGCATGGGCGACCTGCCGGGCATCACGGCCCGCCTCGGCCACCTCGCCGAGCTGGGCGTCGACGCGGTCTGGCTGTCCCCGTTCTACCCGTCGCCGCAGGCCGACGCCGGGTACGACGTGGCCGACTACCGGGACGTCGACCCGCTCTTCGGCAAGCTCTCGGACGCCGACGCGCTGATCGCCGAGGCCCGCGCCAAGGGGCTGCGGGTCATCGTCGACCTGGTGCCGAACCACACCTCCTCCGCGCACCGCTGGTTCCGGACCGCGCTGGTCGCCGGCCCGGGCAGCCCGGAGCGCGCCCGGTACGTCTTCCGCGACGGCCTGGGCCCGGACGGCGACCAGCCGCCAAACGACTGGCAGAGCGTCTTCGGCGGCCCCGCCTGGACCCGGGTGACCGAGCCGGACGGCCGGCCCGGCCAGTGGTACCTGCACCTCTTCGACCCCGGGCAGCCCGACCTCAACTGGGACAACCCGGAGGTCCGCGAGGAGTTCCTCGACGTGCTGCGCTTCTGGCTGGACCGGGGCGTGGACGGCTTCCGGGTGGACGTCGCGCACGGCCTCGTCAAGCAGGCCGACCTGGCGAACTGGCAGGAGCCGCAGGAGATCCTCTCCGGCAACGACGTGGACAAGCCCCGGCCCCCGATGTGGGACCAGGACGGCGTGCACGAGATCTACCGGGAGTGGCGCCGACTGCTCGACACGTACCCCGGGGAGCGGATCCTGGTGGCCGAGGCGTGGGTGGAGCCGGCCGAGCGGCTGGCCCGCTACGTGCGCCCCGACGAGATGCACCAGGCGTTCAACTTCGAGTACCTGCTCGCCGCGTGGAGCGCGCCGGCCCAGTACGCGGTCGTCACCCGGTCCCTGGAGGCCACCGACGCGGTGGGCGCGCCGACGACGTGGGTGCTGTCGAACCACGACGTGGTCCGGCACGCGTCCCGGCTGGGCCTCACCGCCGACGGCGGCCGGCTCAACGGCGTCGGGATCGGCGACCCGCAGCCGGACGCCGCGCTGGGGCTGCGCCGGGCCCGGGCGGCCAGCCTGCTCATGCTGGCCCTGCCCGGCTCCGCCTACCTCTACCAGGGCGAGGAGTTGGGCCTGCCCGAGCACACCACGCTGCCGGACGAGGCCCGGCAGGACCCGACCTGGGAGCGCAGCGGGCACACCCAGCGCGGCCGGGACGGCTGCCGGGTGCCGATCCCGTGGGAGGCCGACGCCCCGTCGTACGGCTTCGGGCCGACCGACGCGAGCTGGCTGCCGCAGCCGCCGTCCTGGGCCGAGTACGCCCTGGACCGGCAGCGCGACGTGCCCGGCTCGACGTACGAGATGTACCGCACCGCGCTGCGGCTGCGCCGCGAGCACGGGCTCGCCCGAGGGCCGCTGGCGTGGCTCTCCACCGGCGACGAGGTGCTGGCCTTCCGCAACGGCGGGCTGACCGTGCTGACCAACTTCGGCGCGGCGGCCGTCCCGGTCCCGGCCGGTGAGCTGCTGTGCAGCAGCGCTCCGCTCGACGAGGACGGCCGGGTCCCGACCGACGTCACGGTCTGGGTCCGCGGCTGACGCCGTTCGGTCCCGCCGACTCCCGGCGCCGGTCCGGGAGCCGGCGGGACCGTTCCGTCCGCGCGGCGCGGCGCCCACGCCCGTCGCCGCCGTGCGCGGCCCCGACGAGCCGCGACGCGGCGCCCACCCGCGCCGGCCGACGGAGCGCTGCTCAGAGCCGGTCGGCGCGAGCGTGCAGCAGCTCGTGCACGGAGTCGATGTCACCGGGCGAGGTACGCGAGGCGAGCCAGTACATGACCCCGGTGGGGATGAAGAAGAGCTGGAAGACGGCCAGCCCGACGGCGTAGTTCAGCGGCGGCGGGAACGCCGCGCGCAGGCCGTGGAAGGCCACCCCGACCAGGCCGTTGCCCGCCGCCCGTCCCACCCCGTTGACCAGGTTGCCCAGGCTGTAGACGGTGCCCCGGTGCTCGGGCGGGTTGACGTCGGCGATCAGGGCGAACCAGTTCGGCGAGTTGGCCGAGGTCAGGGCCAGCGCGACGACGGCGGTGAGCAGGCTCAGCCCGACCGTCGGCTCGGTGACCACGCTGGCCAGCACCGCCCGGACCACCGCCGCGCCGCTCGCGCCGTCGGGCACCACGATGCGCACCGGGACCAGGAACAGCACCAGGTAGAACGGCACGGCCGCGAGGATGCCCAGCGCCGCGACCAGGGCCCGCCCTCTCGGCGTACGCCGTTGCAGCGCGTCGCCGGCCAGCCCGCCCACGATGGAGAGCACCCCGCCGAGCTGGAACAGGGTGGCGAAGACACTGCCCACCATCACCGCGGTGGCCGGCGAGTAGCCCTGGTCCTCGGCCCGTTCGGAGAAGAGCACCGGCAGCCAGACCAGCGAGCCGAACGCGGCCTGCGCGGTCAGCCCCTGCAGGATCAGCCAACGGTTGGTCCGGCGGGCCAGGATGCGGGGCAGGTCGGCGCGGGTGATCCGGTAGTCGTACTCGTGGCCGGCGTCGATCGCGCCGGCCAGCTCGGGCTCGCTCTGCCCGCGCCGGATGTCGTACGTGAAGAGGTAGGCGGCGGTGGCGGCCAGCCCGACCACGGTGAGCGCCAGGAACGGACGCCGCCAGTCGGTGCTGCCGAGCAGGCCGCCGGTGAGCGTCCCGGCCAGTGTGCCGACGCCCTGCGACAGGCCCCAGAAGCTCATCACCAGGCCCCGGCGGCGCGGTGAGATCAGGTCGGTGACCACGGAGAAGCCGACCGAGCCGACCGCGCCCAGCCCGATCGCGGCGACGAGCTGGGCGGCCAGGAAGGTCGGGTAGTCCTGGGCCAGCGCGCTGCCGCCGGTGCCGGCGGCCCAGATCAGCGTGCCGACCATGAGCAGCGGTTTGCGGTTCGTCCGGTCGCCCACGTACGCCCAGGCCACCGCGGCCACCGCGCTGACCAGGAAGCTGACCGCGGTGACCAGGCCGAGCAGCCGCTGCGGCACGTCGAGCGCCCCGGAGATCGGCCCGTACAGCGGGGGCACCAGGCCGATCGCCACGTTGTCCAGCGAGGCGAGCACCACGAACACCACGACGCTGTAGAGGCGGTGCGCCGCGTTCCCCCGCCGGGCGTTCCTGGTGCCAGCCATGACCGGCAGCAAATCAGGTGCGGATCACGTTCCGGTGACCGGCCCCACCCGGACCGGCCGGCTCAGAGGTACCCGCCGATCTCCACCGGCACGACGGTGGTCGGGACCGCCCCGGACCGCAGCGCGTACAGCTCGGCGAGGGTCGCCCCCTGCGGCGGCACCCCGGCCGAGGTGCCGAGCCACCCGGTCGCCTCCGCGTACGACAGCGGCCCCACCTCGACCCGGGCCAGGCACCGGCCGGGACGGACCACCGCCGGGTGCAGCCGGGACAGGTCCTCGTTCGTGGTGATCGCCACCAGCACGTCCCGGCCCTGCCCGAGCAGCCCGTCGGTGAGGTTGAGCAGCCGGGACAGCGCCTGCCCGGCCGCCTGCTTGGCCTCGCCCCGGATCAGCTCGTCGCAGTCCTCCAGGATCAGCAGCCGCCACTTGCGGGTGGTGCCGCTGTCCCCGTCGTCCTCCTCGCCGACCGCCACCTCCGACAGGTAGGCGGTGTCCCCGAAGAGCACGTCCGGGTCGAGGACGCAGTCGACCTGGCACCAGTCACGCCAGTGCCGGGTCAGCGCCCGCAGCGCGGTGGTCTTGCCGGTGCCGGGCGCGCCGTGCAGCAGGATCAGCCGACCGGCGACGGTCTGCGGGGTGACCGCCATCAGCGCGTCCAGGGCCGCGCCGGCCGACGCGCTGTAGTTGGGCCGGATGGTGGCCCACTCCGGGGCGACGATGGACCGCAGATCACGCTGCGCGCCCCGGCGCGGGTTCTGGTGCCAGAAGCCGATCCGGGCGGTGTCCGGGGCCTCCGGCTCGGCGGCCCCGTCGACGATCCGGTCCAGGGCGGACTGGCCCACCTCGTCGTCGACCGCCGTCACGGTCACCTCGGCGCCGCGCCCCTTCCAGGTCACCACGCGCGCGGTCCAGCCGTCGCCGGCGAGCAGCCGGGAGCGCTGCCGGTTCTCGATGGCGGTCCGCAGCAGCCGCCCGTCGGGGACCGTCAGCGACGCCTCGGGGCGGACCCGGGAGAGCCGCACGGTGCGCGACCACGGGTGGCGGCCGGTGACGAAGTCGGCCAGCATCAGGGCGTCCACCACGTCGCACGGGGTGTCCGCGTCGTCGTACTGCAGGGTCGCGGGCAGGTCGACGCCGGTCGGCGCGCCGGACGGTTCGGGGGTGCTGCGCATCGCCCGATCATCGCCACCCGGGGCCGCCGCGTACAGCGCATTAGGGCGTGGCGTCGAAGTCCCGGCCGAGCCGAGGCGACGTCCGGGACTTCGACACCCGTCCTACGGCGTGGCGTCGCTCCGGTCGACGGTGAGGTCCCGGGCGGCGGCGTACCGCCGGCGGACGGCGGGGACCGGCTCGGCGGCGTACTCCTGCGTGCCGGTGACCGGCCAGGCGGGCGGCGTCGCGCCGCCCAGGGCGACCCAGGCGGCCTGGCGGGCGGCGCCGTCGGCGACGTACTCCCCCGGCGGCGGCACGAGCACCGGCCGGCCGAAGACCTGCGGGGCGATCCGGCGGACCGCGGCCGCGCGGGCGCCACCGCCGACCAGGACGATCCGGTCGGCCCGCGCCCCCTGCGCGGTGAGCGCGTCCAGGCCGTCGGCGAGCGCGCAGAGCATCCCCTCGACGGCGGCCCGGGCCAGGTGCGCCGGGGTCGCGGTGTGCAGGGTGAGCCCGTGCAGCGCCCCGGTGGACAGTGGCCGGACCGGGGTCCGCTCCCCCTCCAGGTAGGGCACCAGCACCAGCCCGTCGGCCCCGGGCGGGGCGGCCAGCGCCAGGTCGGACAGCTCGTCGAGGCCGACCCCGAGCATCGCCGCCGCGGCGTCGAGCACCCGGGCCGCGTTGAGCGTGCAGACCAGCGGCAGGAACCGGCCGGTGGCGTCGGCGAACCCGGCGACCGCGCCGCCCGGGTCCGCGGCCGGGGCGTCGGAGACCGCGAAGACCGTGCCGGAGGTGCCGATGGAGACGACCACGTCCCCCGGGCCGGCCCCGACGCCGAGCGCGGCGGCGGCGTTGTCGCCGGTGCCGGGGCCGAGCAGCACGGTCCCGCCGGCCGGTGCCGGCGTCGCTCCGCCGCCGGTCGCCGTGCCGGTCGAAGCCGCCGGTGAGCCGCCCGGACCGGCCAGGACGGACCGGTCCAGGGTGCCGGCGGCGTCGGCCGGGCCGAGCACCGTCGGCACCCGCAGTCGCCGACCGAACGCCTGCTCCAGCAGGTCGAAGCGGTACGCGCCGGTGCGCGGCGACCAGTAGCCGGTGCCGCTGGCGTCGCCCCGGTCGGTGCGCAGCGCGTCCAGGCCGGGCGCGCCGGCCAGCCGCCAGGTGAGCCAGTCGTGCGGCAGGCACACCGCCGCGACCCGGGCGGCCCGGTCCGGCTCGTGCCGGGCCAGCCAGCGCAGCTTGGTGGCGGTGAAGCTGGCCACCGGCACGCTGCCGGTCGCCTCCGCCCACGAGCGACGGCCCGCCTCGCCGCCACCGGCCTCGGCGATCAGGTCGGCGGCGGCGTCGGCGGAGCGGGTGTCGTTCCAGAGCAGGGCGGGTCGGACCACCCGGCCGGCGTCGTCCAGGCAGACCATGCCGTGCTGCTGGCCGGCGACCGAGACGGCCGCGACGTCGGTCAGCCCACCGGCGGCGTCGATCGCCGCGCGCAGCGCGTCCCACCAGGCCTCGGGGTCGACCTCGGTGCCGTCCGGGTGCGGCGCGCGGCCCTGCCGGACCAGCGCGCCGGTCTCCGCGTCCCGGACGACGACCTTGCAGGACTGGGTGGACGAGTCGACCCCGGCGACGAGCGGCATGGCGGCCCTCCTCAGCGCGCGCCGAGCAGGTGCTCGACGGCGAGCTGGTTGAGCCGGACGAAGCCGAAGCCCTTCGCCCCGGCCGCATCGACATCGAACTCCTCGAAGGCGGAGGAGTCGGCGAGCAGGTCGGCGTAGGTCTCGCCGGGGTTCAGCGTCGGGGTGGACAGCTCGGCGACCCGGCTGGCGGCGAGCGCCTCGGCCACCTCCGGGTCGGCCCGGAACGCCGCGGCCCGCTCCTTGAGCAGCAGGTACGTGCGCATGTTCGCCTCGGCCGAGGCCCACACCCCGGTGAAGTCCTCGGTACGGGACGGCTTGTAGTCGAAGTGCCGGGGCCCGTCGTACGCGGGGGCGCCCCCGGGACCGCCGTGCTCCAGCAGGTCCACCAGGGCGAACGCGTTGAGCAGGTCGCCGTGGCCGAAGACGAGGTCCTGGTCGTACTTGATGCCCCGCTGGCCGTTGAGGTCGATGTGGAACAGCTTGCCCTGCCAGAGCGCCTGGGCGATGCCGTGCGCGAAGTTCAGCCCGGCCATCTGCTCGTGGCCGACCTCCGGGTTGAGGCCGACCAGTTCCGGGTGGGCGAGGGTGGAGATGAAGCCCAGCGCGTGACCGATGGTGGGCAGCAGGATGTCGCCACGCGGCTCGTTCGGCTTGGGCTCCAGGGCGAAGCGCAGGTCGTAGCCGGAGTCGACGACGTACTGGCAGAGCAGGTCGACCGCCTCGCGGTAGCGGTCCAGCGCCGCGCGGACGTCCTTGGCCAGGTCGTACTCGGCGCCCTCCCGGCCGCCCCACATCACGAAGGTGCGGGCGCCCAGTTCGGCGGCGAGGTCGACGTTGCGCAGCACCTTGCGCAGCGCGTACCGGCGGACGTCGCGGTCGTTGCTGGTGAAGCCGCCGTCCTTGAAGACGGGGTGCTGGAAGAGGTTGGTGGTGACCATCGGGACGACCAGGCCGGTCTCGTCGAGGGCCTTGCGGAACCGGGCCAGGTGGGCGTCGCGGGTGGCGGCGTCCGCGCCGAAGGGCACCACGTCGTCGTCGTGGAAGGTGATGCCGTACGCGCCCAGCTCGGCGAGGCGGTGCACGGCCTCGACCGGGTCCAGCTCCCCCCGGGTGGCGTCGCCGAACGGGTCACGGGCCGGCCAGCCCACCGTCCAGAGCCCGAAGGAGAACTTGTCGGCGGGGGTGGGACGGGGTGCCATGGCAGACCTCCGGTGGTGTCGTCCGCTATTTGTTCAGTGGTTGAATTAAATGACCCCGGTGTGGCAGTGTCAAGCGGTGACCAGCGCCAGCACCGCCGGCGCGGTCCGCCAGGGCAGCCTGCGCGAGCTCAACCTCGCCGTGGTGCTCGGCCGGATCGCCGCCGCCGACCGACCGCCCTCCCGGGCCGCGATCGCCGCCGACACCGGCCTGACCCGGGCCACCGTCTCCGCCGTCGTCGACGACCTGATCGCCGGCCGGCTGGTGGTCGAGGCCGCACCGGAGCCACGCGCCGGGGCCGGCCGGCCCGCCCGTGGGCTGCGGCTCGCCGCCGACGGACCCGCCGGGCTCGGCCTGGAGGTCAACGTCGACTACCTCGCCGCCTGCGTGGTCGACCTGACCGGTCAGGTCCGCCACCACGAGGTGCACCGCGCCGACCTGCGGCCCCTCTCCCCCGCCGACGCCCTCGCCCGCCTGGTCGAGCTGGCCGGGCGGGCCCGGGCCACCGCCGACCGGCACGGGTTGACCCTGGCCGGCGCGACGCTGGCGGTGCCCGGCCTGGTCGACGCCCACGGGCTGGTCCGGCTCGCGCCCAACCTCGGCTGGCGCGAGGTGGACGTGCCCGCCCTGCTCGCCGGGCACCCCCCGCTGACCGGGACGGTCGCCGGCCCGGCGCTGACCGTCGACAACGAGGCCAACCTGGCCGCCCTCGGCGAACTGCACGCCACCCCCGGCACGGCGAGCTTCCTGCACGTCTCCGGCGAGATCGGCATCGGCGCCGGGATCGTGCTCGACGGCGCGCTGTTCCGGGGCGTACGGGGCTGGAGCGGGGAACTGGGCCACGTGCCGGTCGACCCGACCGGACCGCGCTGCCGGTGCGGCGCCCGGGGCTGCCTGGAGACGTACGCCGGACAGGAGGCCGTCCTCGCCGCGGCCGGACTCTCCGGCGCGGACCTCCCGGCGGACACCGCCGCCCGGCGGCTGGCCGACCTCGCCGGGGCGGGCGACCCGGCGACCCTCGACGCGCTGCGGGCCGCCGGCACCGCCCTCGGAGTGGCGGTCTCCGGCGTGGTGAACCTGCTCGACCTGGACACCGTGGTCCTCGGCGGCGGATACGCGACACTCGCCCCCTGGCTCCGCCCGCCGGTCGCCGCCGAACTGGCCGACCGGGTGCTCACCGCCGCCTGGTCCCCGGTCACCGTCCGGGCGGCGGCCCTCGGACCGGAGTCCGCCGTCGTCGGCGGCGCCGGCGCGGTGCTCCGCCGGATCATCACCCGACCGTCCGATTGGCTCGGCCGCCGGGAGTGACCCGGGCTTCCTGGATGGGCGATCGCGCCTCCGCCTCGGTACCCTTTCCGTCAGGCAACGAACCCCCATCCGAGGAGTGCACGACCAGCATGCGCAGAGGTCGACCGGCCGAAGCGCCCGGCGCCCGGCGGTGACGACGACCCGCCGGGGCGGACACGCCGGGCCGGTCAGCGGCGGTGGGCAGGTGTCCCGGCCGGGACCCCGGCCGTCGCCGGAGGCGCCGCTGCCCGCCGACCCCCGGCTCGCCCGCGAACTGCTGGACGGGCTGGCCGAGGCCGTGGTCACCACCGACCACGCCGGAGTGGTCACCCTGGTCAACGCGATGGCCGGCGACCTGCTCCCCGAACTGACGCCCGGCACCGACCTCGCGGGCTGCGCCGTGCCGGCGCTGGCCGCCGCGGTGGCGCAGGAGAGCCGGACCTTCGACACCGAACACCGGGGCCGCCGGCTGCGTGGCGTCTGCCGTCGGCTCGCCGCCGGCCGGTGCGCCTGGTACGTCCGGGACGTCACCGAGGAGCAGGCGCGCACCGACGCGCTGCTCGCCGAGCGGTCCCGCACCGCCTTCCTCGCCCAGGCCGGCAGCCGCCTCGGCCTCTCCCTGCACCGCGACCAGACCCTGCGCGCGGCCACCACCCTGCCGGTGCCGTACCTGGCCGACGCCGCGCTGGTCGTGCACCACCCACCCCCGCCCGCCGAGAACCTGCCGCACTGGATCCGGTACGCCGAGGGCGATCCCGCCCCGGTGACCGGGACCGCCCCCTGGACGTTCACCGGCTCGGTCCCCGGCCTCGCGGACGCCCTGCACGGCGACGCCACCGACCCCAGCCCGTGGCTCGACGCCGAACTGGCCGACCTGGCCGACGTGCTGCCGGCCGACTTCGGCCGCCCCGGCACCGTGCTGATCAGCCCGATGCTCGCCGCCGGCGGCCCCGCCGGGGCCCTGATCCTGATCCGCCGGGCCGGGCGCCCCGGGTTCGACCGGCGCGACATCGAACTGGCCCGCGAGTTCGCCGCCCGGGCCGGCGCCGCGATCGCCACCGCCGAGCTCTACGGCGAGCAGGCCCACCTGGCGCGGGTGCTGCAGAACAGCCTCCTGCCGCCGACACTGCCGCCGCTGCCCGGTCTCACCCTGGCCGGCGGCTACCGGGCCGCCGGGGACAGCCTGCGCATCGGCGGCGACTTCTACGAGGTGTTCCCCACCGCCTCCGGCGGGATGTTCGCCCTCGGCGACGTCTGCGGCAAGGGCGTCGGGGCGGCCGTGCTCACCGGGCGGGTCCGCCAGTCCCTGCAGACCCTCCGACTGGTCGAGCAGCGCCCGCTGGAACTGATGGGGCTGCTCAACCGGGCCCTGTTCGACGTACCGGACGCCAGCGGCCGCGCCCAGTTCACCACCCTGCTGCTCGGCACCGTCGACCCCGAGCCCGACGGCGGGGCCAGGGCCCGGATCGCCGGCGGCGGGCACCCGTCCCCGCTGGTCGTCCGCGCCGACGGCAGCGTCACCCGGGTGCCGGTGGGCGGGATGCCGATCGGCGCGTTCGCCGGCGCGACGTTCCGCCAGGAGGAGGTCCGGCTGGCCCCGGGTGAGCTGCTGCTGGCGTACACCGACGGGGTGACCGAGGCGCGCGGAGGTCCGACCGCGATGGAGATGTTCGGTGAGCGGCGACTGCTCCAGGCGCTCGCTTCGGCGGCCGGGCTGCCACCGGCCGCGCTGGTCGAGCGGCTGCTCCAACTGGTCGACGAATGGCTGGACGGGCAGGCCCACGACGACATCGCCATGCTCGCCGTACGCGCCTCGAGCCCCGGGTGAGCGGGGACGAACCGCGCGCCCCGGCGGTGACGCCGGCCGACGTCGCGGCGTACCTCGACTGCCTGGACCGGGCCGACCCGGTGGCCGCCGCCCGGGTCGCGACCGACCTGCTGGCCGCCGGGGCCTCGGTCGCCGACGTGCTGGTGGACCTCGTCGCCGCCGCCCAGCGCGAGGTCGGCCTGCGCTGGCTGACCGGGCGGTGGAGCGTCGCCCAGGAGCACGCCGCGACCCACGTCAGCGAACAGGTGGTGGACGCGGTCGCCGCCCGGACCGGCCGGCGCGCGCCGCGCGGGCACGTGGTGACGGCCTGCGTCGAGGGCGAGTGGCACGCGCTGGCCGCCCGGATCGTCGCCGAGGTGGTCCGGGACGCGGGCTGGCGGGTCACCTTCCTCGGCGCCAGCGTGCCGTCCCGGCACCTGGTCTCGTACCTGCACCAGAGCGGACCGGACGCGGTGCTGCTGAGCTGTGTGCAGCCCAGCCGGCTGATCCGGGCCGCCCGGATGGTGGAGGCGTGCCGGGCGGCCGGGGTGCCGGTGGTCGCCGGCGGGCCGGGCTTCGGCACGGACGGCCGCTGGGCGGCCCCGATCGGCGCGGCGGCCTGGGGCGCCACCGCCCGGGACGCGGCCCGGCTGCTGGACGGGCCGCTGCACGCGGCGGCGCACACCGGACCGCCGCCGCCCGCCGGCGCCGACGAGTACGTGGCGGTGCTGCACCGCCGGCGCGACATCGTCCGGCTCGCCGTCGCCGAGGCGGACCTGCCCGACGAGCGCGCCGAGGACTTCGGCGCCGCCGTCGCGCACCTGGTGGACTCGCTGGCCGCGGCGATCCGGGTCGGCGACCCGCAGCTGCTGGTGGACTTCGCCGGCTGGCAGGGCGGGGTGCTCGCCGCCCGGGGCGGACGCCGGCCGCTGCTGGACGTCGTGCTGGACAGCTGCGCCCGGGTGCTGGCCGAGCACCCGCACTCCGGCGACTACCTGCGCCGGGCCCGGGCCGCCCTGACGGACCCGGCCGACCGGTGACCCGCGCTCAGGCCGAGCGGGCGACCGGGTCGTCGACGGCCCCGCGGGCCGACGGTGGCGCGAGCACCGGCCGCTCGGCCGCCCGCGCCGCCGTGCTCTCTCGCTCCCGGGCCACCCGGTCGAACTCCCGGATGCCGCGCAGCAGCGCGTCACGCCCCTCGCCGCTCATGCCGGCGAGCACGTCGGCCAACCGCCGGCGGCGGTCCTGGCGCAGCTCGGTGAGGAGCCGGCGGGCCTCCGGGGTCAGGTGCAGGGCGATCTCCCGGCGGTCGAGGCGGCCCGGCTCCCGCTCCAGCATCCCGGCGGCGACCAGCCGGTCGCAGAGCCGGCTGGCCGACGAGAGCAGCATGTCCAGCAGCGCCGCGAGCCGGCGGAGGTTGATCCCGTCGTGCCGCTCCACCACCATGACGGCGCGGAGCTGAGGACCGGAGAGACGGCTCGTCGTACGCTCGCGCGCCGCCTCCCACACGGACAGGAGGGCACCGGCCGCGGCGTCCAACTCGGCGGCCATACTCACGTCTGGTCCGCGAGGACCGTTTTCTTCGGCCATGGTGGGCACGAGACTACCCCGGGGACCCGGTGCTCGGCCCCTGTCAAGAGGAGTGACAATGAGCGGACCGGCGGACCGGGTCCGGCGGGTGTTGATCGAGGCGCCGGCCGATCTCCTGCTCGACCGGCTGGGCGACGAGCTGGCCCGCGACTTCGGCATCACCGAGATCGAGCTGTACCAGGTCGACTACCGGCTCTCCGCGCTGCTGCCGCTGGGCGACGGGGAGCCCCTCACCGGGCCCGGCCACCCGGCGTGGCGCTGCTTCGACCACCAGGAGCCGATCGTCGCGGGCGGCGCCGGCTGGTTCCCGGTGGGGATGCGCGGCGAGCGGCGCGGGGTGCTCCGGCTCACCCCGGCGCCGACGGAATCGGACGCCGTCGACCAGCTCGCCGCCGCCGCCACCGCGCTCGGGCACGAACTGGCCGCCGTCTCCGCGGGCACCGACGTGTACCGGGCCGCCCGCCGGACCCGCCGGCTCACCCTGGCCGCGGAGATGCAGTGGGAGCTGCTGCCCGGGCGGAGCCGGGTCCGCCCCTCGTTCAGCCTGGCCGGGCAGCTGGAACCGGCGTACGCGGTGCGCGGCGACAGCTTCGACTGGTCCGACGACGGGCACCGGCTCTGGCTCTCCACCATCAACGGCACCGGCGAGGGGGTGGCCGCCTCGATGCTCACCGCGCTGGCCACCCACGCGCTGCGCAACGCCCGGCGGGGCGGGTTGGCCCTGGCCGACCAGGCCGCCCTCGCCGACCAGGCGATCTACGCCCTGCACGGGGGCGAGCAGCACCTCTCCGCCCTGCTGATGGAGCTGGACCTGGCCTCCGGCCGGCTGACCGTGGTCGACGCCGGCTCGCCCCGGCTGCTGCGGCTGCGCGACGGCGAGGTCGACGAGCAGATGTTGGAGAAGCAGTTCCCGCTCGGCATGTTCGAGGGGACGGACTACCAGGAGCAGCACTTCGAGCTGGCCCGCGGCGACCGGCTCTTCGTGGTCAGCGACGGGGTGATCGACGCGACCGGCGGCGACGTCCGGTACGGGGAGACCGCGCTGGACCGCTTCCTGCGCCGGACCGGCCCGATGGCGCCGCTGGACGCCGTACGGTCGCTGATCGGCGACCTGCGCGCCTTCGTGGCCGGCGACCTGATCGACGACGCGGTGGTGGTCTGCCTGGACTGGACCGGGCCGCAGCCCTGACGCCCGCGTCGCGCTCAGTACGCCCCGCGCCCCCGGACCACCGCGCCGAAGGTCTTCCACAGGATGGTCAGGTCGGCGGCGAGTGACCAGTTCTCGACGTAGTACAGGTCGAGCCGGATGCCGTCCTCCCAGCTCAGGTCGGAGCGGCCGCTGACCTGCCAGAGCCCGGTCATGCCGGGCTTGACCAGCAGCCGGCGGGCCACGTCGCCGTCGTAGCGGGCCACCTCGGACGGCAGCGGCGGCCGGGGGCCGACCAGGCTCATCTGGCCGAGCAGCACGTTGACCAGCTGGGGCAGCTCGTCCAGCGAGTACTTGCGCAGCAGCCGGCCCACCCGGGTCACCCGGGGGTCCGCGCGCATCTTGAACATCAGCCCGTCGGTTTCGTTGCGGGCGGCCAGCTCGGCGCGGAGCGCGTCGGCGTTGACCACCATGGTGCGGAACTTCAGCACGCCGAACTCACGGCCGCCCTGCCCGACCCGGGTCTGCCGGAACAGCACCGGCCCCCGGCTGTCCAGCCGGATGGCCAGCGCGAGCACCGCCAGCACCGGCAGGGCCAGCAGCAGCGCCAGCGCGGCGGCCGTCCGGTCGACCAGCTCCTTGACCAGCTTGCGCGCGCCCCGGAACTCCGGGGCCTCGACGTGGATCAGCGGCAGGCCGGCGACCGGGCGGGTGTGGATGCGCGGACCGGCGACGTCGGTCAGCGCCGGGGCCACCACCAGGTCGATCCCGGTGCCCTCCAACTGCCAGCCCAGCCGGCGCAGCCGGGCGGCGGTCAGCTCGCCGGAGGCGGTGACCGCGACGGTGTCCGCGCCGATGGCGCTCGCCGCCTCCGGCACGCCGCGCAGCGAGCCGACCACCGGCACGTCGCTGAGCCGCTGCGGCACCGGGGCGAGCAACGCGTCCGGGATGCAGGCGCCGACCACCTGGTAGCCGGCGTACGGCTCGCGGCGCAGGGTGTGCACGAGTTCCAGCACGTGGGCGGTGTCGCCGACCACCAGCACCCGGCGGGACCAGCCGTCGCCCCGGTATCGGGCGAGGTGCAGCCGCTTGCGGGCGGCGAACCGGGTCACCACCAACGCCAGCGTGCCGAAGGCGAAGGAGATGCCGAGGAATCCCCGGGAGACGCCGACGTCGGCGATGTAGCCGGCGATCGCGATGCCCCCGGCCAGACGCAGGCTGGCGGTGCCGACCCGCCGGTACTCGTCGGCGCCGTAGCCGAGCACCCGGTCGTCGTAGCAGCGCAGGGCCTTGAGGGAGACCAGCCAGGTGAGGACCAGCCCGGGGGCCACCAGCACGTACGGGATCTCCGAGCCGATCGGTGTGTGGTCACCGAACCGGGCGGCGTACCCGGCGAGCACGGCGACGCACAGGACGGCGGTGTCGAGCACCACCAGGAGCCGCACGTACGCCCGCTGGTCGGCGCGGGCGACCGGCCCGGTCGGGCGGCCGCTCGCCGCCGGCGGGACCCGGACCGGCGTGGACAGCGTCGCCGAGCTCACCCAGCCTCCCCACATCGCGCGTGTCGGCCCCGACCGGCCACCGTCCCCGGGTGGGGAAGCGACGCCGGAGCCACCCGACATCCTGCCTGACAATGATGGTCACCGATTGCTTCGGACGTATTACCGTCAGTTTTCCGGGCCCGGAATGCGAACCGCCGCACCGGATTCACCGGTGCGGCGGCCCGCGGTCACTGTGTCGCGGCTCAGCGCGGCGCGTTCGGGCGCAGCGCGATCGCCTTCAGGAAGATGTCACCGATCTTGGTCGGGTCCTCGGTGACGAAGGTGCCGCCCCCGGTGACGTCGGTGATCGACTGCAGCTCGGCCTTGGAGACGTCGTTGCCGATACCGATGATGACGACCTGCACCGGACGCTCCGGGTCGGCCAGCGTCTTCAGCTCGGCGAGCAGCTTGTTCTGGGAGATGCCGTCGTCGTCCTCGTTCTTGCCGTCGGTGAAGAGCACGATCGAGTTGACCCGGCCCGGCTCCCAGTTCTCCTGCACCGTCTTGTACGCCTCCAGCATGGTGTCGTACAGGCCGGTGTTGCCGTTCGACGGGCGGATCCCGGCGAGACCCTGCTCCAGCTTGCCCCGGTTGGTGGAGAGGGGGTTGATCGGCACGAGCTGCCGCCAGTCCCGCGACCCCTCCAGCTTGGTGGAGAAGGTCCACAGGCCGATCGACCAGGAGTCGTCGAAGAGGTTCAGGCCCCGGCTCGCCGCCGCCACGGTCACCTGCTCACGGCTGGCGTTGTTGGCGGAGGGGACCTCGGTCTTCATGGAGCCCGACACGTCGATGACGCAGAGCATCCGGCCGGACTGGGTCGCGATGGACCAGCCGGAGACCGCACGGTCTATGGCGACGGGGTCCAGGCCACCCGCCGCGCCCACACCGGCCGGCGGGACGGCCGCCTGGCCACCGGCCGGGCTCGGCGCACCCTGCAGCGCCTTGAAACCGTCACCCCAGTTGCCGTCCGGGGCCCGCAGCGACCGGGCGGCCAGCCGGTTCTTGAAGCCCTGCGTGGTCAGCAGCTCGTAGAGCACCTTCGCCGCGGACGCCTTGGCCGGCTCGATGCCGGGCAGCACCGCGTACGGGTAGTCCAGCGGCATCGGCGACGGCTCCAGGTAGAGCGCGGCCAGCGGGATCGGCGGCTTGGTGTTGTTGTACGCCATGACGTCTTCCTCGGACAGCGCGGCGGCGCCGAGCGCGGAGGCGATGGACGTCGGGTCGTTGGAGCGCGGGAAGCGGGCGAGCAGGTCCTGCCGCAACGCGGACCGGCCGGTGGCCAGGGCCCGCAGCGCGCCGGTGGTGGCCTTCTGCGTGTCGCCGCCGGAGGCGCTCGCGGCGGCGGTCAGGGAGAGCAGGCCGGAGAGGCCGGCCGCGTCCTGCGTCGGCTCGACGATCCCGGCGCGCAGCGGCTTGTCGCTGCTGACCGCGCGGAGCAGGTCGGTCCAGCTGAGCTTCTTGTCCGGCCAGCCCAACCGGGAGGCGACCGGCTCCGGCATGGCGACCACGACCGGGCTGCGGGCGATCGACGCGCCGTTGCCCGGGGCGAACGCCGTCGCACCGTTGTTCTTCAGCCGCAGCAGCCAGGTGGAGGAGTCCGGGACCCACACGTCCGGGGTGACCACGGTGCCGCTGGCCTGGCCCACGCCGGCGAGGACGGCGCCGTGCTTGCTGGCGACGGCGGCGGCCACGTCGACCGGCTCGGAGGCGGTCACGTTCACCGCGATGCAGGTGCCACCCACGGCCGCGCCGTCGGCGACCCACTGCGCGGCGGCGTCCTGTACCGCGGGGGCGAGCTCGGGCGCCGCGGCGACGGCCAGTTGGATCTCACCCGAGCAGGACGGGCCGGCCAACTGCTGGTAACCGAACCAGGATCCCGCGACCACGACGGCGAGCGCGGTCGCCGCTGCGGCGGCTCCTGCTCCACGGATACTTGAACGCATGCGATGGCGGCCAGACACGCTGACCATCTTGCGTAGCTCGTTCGGTTACCGCCACAACCGTTCGGACGAAAGTTACGCAGGAGAAACAGTTGATCGCACTTTTACCACACTGAGTAATCAGTCAATCTCGACCTGTTGCGCGGAACGACCCTGACCGCCCCGCCTCAGGGCAGGACGCAGGTGGGGCTCGGCACCTCGACCGGCTCGCCGACCGGCTCCGGCACCCCCGAGCCGGGGTCGATCCGGAACACCCGGACCATGTCGGCCCGTTCGTCCGCGACGTAGAGGTGCTGCCCGACCGGCACGAAGTGCCGCGGCCACTCGCCGCCCGTCTCCACCTCGGCCACCAGCCGGGGCAGCTCGGCGTCGAGCGCGAAGACCGCGACCGTGCCCACTCCCCGGTTGCCGACGTAGAGGAACCGGCCGTCGGGCCCGACGGTGATCTCGGACGGCTGGACGTGACCGGCCCGCCCGCTGGCGTCGACCCGGCCGCGCTGGTGCAGCGCCCCCTCCGCGGTCAGCTCGTAGGCCGTGACGGTGGCGTCCAGTTCGCCGGCCACCCAGCAGCGCCGCCCGTCCGGGTGCCGGGCCAGGTGACGCGGGCCGGTGCCGGCGGCGGTACGCACCCGCGGCGCCCGGGGCACCAGCCGGCCCGACCCGGCGTCCAGGTCGTAGCGGTAGATGGAGTCGGTGCCGAGGTCGACGGCGAGCAACGGGCCGCCCCCGGGGTCCGGGGAGACCATGTGGCAGTGCGCCGTCTCCTGGCGCTCGGGGTCCGGACCGTGGCCCTCGTGCACGACGAGGTCGCTGCGCTCGCCGGGCACGCCGCGCCCGTCGAGCGGGAGGACCGCCACGCTGCCGCCGCCGTAGTTGGCCACGAAGAGGTGCCCGCCGTCGGGCGCGACCGCCAGGTGGCAGGGCTCCGCGCCGCCGCTGGACCGGACGGCGAGCGGGGTGAGTTCGCCCCGCTCCCCCACCTCGAACGCGCTGACCTGCCCCTCGGCCAGCTCGTTGACCGCGTAGAGCACCGGCAGGGCGGGGTGCCGGACGAGGAAGGACGGCGAGTCGGTGACCGCGACCGTGCCGAGCGGGGTCAGCGCGCCCGAGACCGGGTCCCGGTGGGCGGCGACGATGCCGTCACCCCGCCCGCCACTGGCCGCCGTGTATCCCCCCACGTGGACGATCTCGCTCGTCACCGGTCCACCCTCCGCCGATCCTGTCGTCGATCCCACCAGAGCCTTCCCGGTGGGCCCGGGCGTTAGCCCTGTTCTCGCCGGATTTTCTGGCCCACCCCGGCGGGCGCGGCCGGGTCGACCCGGCGACGCCGAGGAGCGTGACCGGGTCGACCCGGGCCCGGCGACGGGTCGGGGCCGGCCGGGTCAGGCCACCGGGACCGGTTCGCCCCGCTGCCGGGCGACGTGCTCGACCAGCGAGATCAGCACCAGCTTGGCGGACTGGCGGTCCCGGGCGTCGCAGAGCACCATCGGGACCTCCGGGTCGAGGTCCAGCGCCTGGCGCACCGCCTCGATGCCGAACCGGCGGGACCCGTCGAAGCAGTTCACCCCGACCACGAACGGGATGCCCCGCTGCTCGAAGTAGTCGATCGACGGGAAGCAGTCGGCGAGGCGGCGGGTGTCGGCGAGCACCACCGCGCCGAGCGCGCCGAAGGCCAGCTCGTCCCAGAGGAACCAGAAGCGGTCCTGCCCGGGCGTGCCGAACAGGTAGACCTGGAGGTCCTCGTTGATGGTGATCCGACCGAAGTCCATCGCCACCGTGGTGGTCGTCTTCGCCTCCACCCCGGAGACGTCGTCGGTGCCGATGCCGACGCTGGTCAACACCTCCTCGGTCTGCAGCGGGCGGACCTCACTCAGGGCGCTGACCAGCGTCGTCTTGCCCGCGCCGAAGCCACCGGCGATGAGGATCTTGAGAGCCAGCGGCAACCGGGGTCCGGAGGAGCCCCGGTCAGAGCGCACGTAGTCCACTGACCACCGCCTTGAGGATGTCGTTGTCGGGAATTCCGGCGGTCGGCGGCTCGTGCACCGAGACCAACCCCCGGGCGAGGAGGTCGCCGAGGAGGACCCGTACCACGCCCACGGCGAGGTCCAGGTCGGCGGCGAGGTCGGCCACCGCGACCGGGCGGCGGGCCAGCTCGACCAGGCGTCGGTGCTCCGGCTGGAGCCCGGCCCGGCCGGACGGGTCCACACCCGGGCCGGCCAACACGAACGCGACCAGGTCGAAACCGTCGACGGCCGGGCGCACCCGGCCGCCGGTGAGGGTGTACGGGCGGACCACCGGGCCGGCCGCGCCGTCCAGCCACTCGTGCTGGGGGCCCGGCGGCTCAGCCCGCATCGGCGGCTCCCACCGTCACGCGGGCGGGTGCGGTCAGGTTCTCACCCACCCGGATCACCAGCATCGCCATCTCGTACGCCACGAAGCCGATGTCCGCGTCGGCCTCGCAGACCACGGCCAGGCAGGCCCCCTGCCCGGCGGCGGTGACGAAGAGGTACGCGGACTCCATCTCCACCACGGTCTGCCGGACCCCGCCACCGGCGAGGTGCCGGCTGGCGCCCTTGGCCAGGCTGGAGAAGCCGGACGCCAGGGCGGAGAGGTGCTCGGCGGCGGACCGGTCCAGGTCGGCGGACGCGCCCAGCAGCAGCCCGTCGGCGGAGAGGACCACCGCCTCCCGGGCGGCGGGCACCCGCTCCACCAGTTCGTCGAGCAACCAGCCGAGATCGGCGCTCTGCCTCGTCGTGTGCACCACTAGGCGTCCCTCTCAGTCGCGGTCGGGGATTCGGGGGTCGTCGCCGGCTCGCGTGGCGACGGGGACGACTCGGGGTGGTCGATCCGCTGGTCGGTGCGGCCCGCCACCGGCCCCCCGGGCCGGCCCGGGGGCAGTGGGTGGAGGGTGGCGCCTTCGCGCCGGCCCCGGGCGGTGCCCGCCTGGAGCGCGGACATCTGCCGGCGTACCTCCTCCGGCGAGCGCGGGGCGGGCGCCTCCGCGGCCTGCGGCCGGGACCGGGCCGGCCCCCGGCGACGGACCCGGCGGGGCAGGCCGTCACCGTCCGGGGCGGCCTCCACCGACGAGGTGCGCGCCGGCGCGAACGGCAGCACGGTCTGCTCGGGGCGCTCCCGGGTGATCCGGCCGGACCGGCCGCGGGGCAGGGCGTCCAGCCGGGTGACCGAGGCGGCCGGGTGCCGCGCCGGGACCGGCGGCGCCGGCGGCTCGTCGGTGACCAGATCCACCGGTACGAGCACCACGGCGGTCGTGCCGCCCGGCACCCGGGGGCGCAGGGTGACCATGACGCCGTGCCGGGCGGCGAGGCGGGCCACCACGAACAGGCCCAGCCGGGCGCTGTCGGCCGGGTCGAACTCCGGCGGGTCGGCGAGGCGGCGGTTGGCCTCCTCCACGGCGCGCGGGGACATGCCCAGGCCGTGGTCGGTGATCTCGAGGACGTACCCCTTGGGGACCTGCTGCCCGCAGACCTCGACCCGGGTCTCCGGCGGGGAGAAGACGGTGGCGTTCTCGATCAGCTCGGCGAGCAGGTGGATGACGTCGGCGACGGCCCGGCCCACCACCCCGGCGGGCTGCACGTCCCCGATGTCCACCCGGTCGTACGCCTCGACCTCGGAGACCGCGCCGCGGACCACGTCCAGCACGGCGACCGGCTGCCGCCAGCCCCGCCCGGGCGCCGCCCCGGCGAGGATGACCAGGTCCTCGGCGTGCCGGCGGAGCCGGGTGGCCAGGTGGTCGACCCGGAACAGGTCGGCCAGCTCGTCCGGGTCCTCGGCGCGGCGCTCCATCCGGTCGAGCAGGGCGAGCTGGCGGTGCACCAGGCCCTGGCTGCGGCGGGCGAGGTTGAGGAAGACCTCGTTGAGGCCGCGGCGGAGGGTGACCTCGTCGACGGCGGCGCGGACGGCGGTGCGCCGGACCTCGTTGAAGGCGCGGCCGACCTCGCCGATCTCGTCGGCGCCGTACTCCAGCGGTGGCGCCTCCCGGGCCACGTCGACCTGTTCGCCCCGGCGCAGCCGGGCCACCACGTCCGGCAGCCGCTGCTCGGCCATCTCCAGCGCGGCGGTCCGCACGCCGGTCAGCCGGCGTACCAAAGTTCGCCCGACCCGGACCGCGACCAGGACCGACACGACGACCGCCGCCAGGCCGAGCAGGGCGGCGACGCCGAGCCGGACCAGGATGCCGACCGCCACCGGGACGGAGCGTTCGGCCAGCACGTCGGCCTGGGCCAGCTCGAAGTCGAGCAGCTGCCGCTGGACGGTCTCGTGACTGGTCGCCCAGGCGCGGGGGTCCACCGGCGGGCGACCGGACGGGTCGGCGCGCAGCAGCGCCTCCTGCATGGCGCGCAGCCGGACGATGTCGTCCCCGGCCACCAGTCGCTGGTAGGCCTCCCGGCCCCCGGGCGGCAGGTCCGCGACGGCGGTCTCGACCAGCAGCCGCTCGTTGCCGATGGCCTGTGCCAGCCGCAGGTGCTCCCCCTCGGCGAACCGCCCACCGGCGAGCGCACCGGCCACGAGCGCGTCGGTCTGGCCGAGCAGCTCGCGGGAGCGGCCGAGCGAGGTGAGCGCCAGCGCGTGCCGGTTGAGCTCCGCATCGGGTCCAGCGGCGGCCATCGCGGAGAAGGACTGGAAGACCGAGCCGACGAGGCCCGTGTAGAGGCCGCTCGCGGCGGCCCGGTCGACCAGCCCGCGGTCGATCAGGGAGCGCCCGGCCGAGAGGGTGTCGAGGGCGGCGCCCAGCTTGTCCAGGCGGTCGTCGAGCAGGTCGCCGGCGGCGTCACGCAGCCGCTCCCCGCCGATCCGCCGGCGCAGCTCGGTCACCGCGGAGTCGGTGCGCTGCCGCTGCGCGGCCAGGGCCGGCCGTACGTCCCCGCCGGCCAGCGCCACCACCGACAGCCGGCGCTCGCGTTGCAGCTGGTCGACGACCACGCCGCCGGGGCGGCCGAGTTCGTCGAGGTAGGTGCGCGCGACGAGCAGGTCCAGCGCGGGGCCGAGGGTGAGCGTGGTGGTGAAGATCCAGAGCGCCAGCAGGGCAGCGACCGGGGTCACGACCAGGGCGGTCAGCTTGGCGCGGATCGACCAGTCGCGGGTGTCCATGAGTCCTCGCCCGAAGGGTGGCAGCGGTGGCGCCGGCACCGGCCGGGCAGCGCCCGGCCACGTGCCGGGCACCGGCACGGGCGCCTTGGGCAGGATACGTAATGGCGGCCCCGAGCACTACCGTCCGTCCCCCACCGGACTCCGTTGTGGACTCCGGGGTACGACGAAGTGACCTGTCCCGCGTCGCACGGGCGGCACTCCGGGTAGGACTCGCCGGCCTCGCGCAGTCCGGCCACCGAGGACGGCTCGAAGGTGATCTGCGGGTTCGCGGCCCGGGTTGTCCACCCCGTACGACCTGGCGCCGCCGGTCCGGTCGGTGCCGACCACCGCGTCCGGGCGCGGGGCGTGGAGCGGCAGTTGCAGGTGGTCCGGGCCGACCCGGTGGCGCCGGGTGTCCGAGTAGGAGAACGTCCGCCCGACCGGCGATGCCGACCGGCAGGTAGGGGAAGTCCTTTCCCGGGGCGGTGGCCGAGGGGTCGGACCACGGCCCTGGTTCGGACCGCCGGCCATCCGTATCACCCCACCTGAGGCCATTCATCTGGAATGAGTCGAGTTTCGGCGGTGGCCCGCCGTGTGGGTGTCGCCCTGTCGGCATCCGGTTCCGGACACGGATCCGGCAGGAAAGTCCGCGGGATCGGGATTGGCGATCACCGGACGGAGGGAATACCGGATGGCGAAGGAGGAGCCATGTCGCCCACGCAGGTAATCGTTGTGGTTCTCGTCGTGCTGGTGGTCGCGGCGCTGGTCGCCGTGGCCGTCGTGGCCGGCCGTCGCCGCGCGCTCAAGCGCCGCTTCGGCCCCGAGTACGACCGGGCCGTGGCGGAGAAGGACAGCCGCACCGCCGCCGAACGGGAGCTGCGCGACCGGGAACGCCGGCACGCGGAGCTCGAACTCACCCCGCTGACCCCGGAGGCCCGCGCCCGGTACGCCGCCGCGTGGGAGGAACTCCAGGTCCGCTTCGTCGACTCCCCCGCCGAGACGGTCGGTGACGCCGACGAACTGGTCAGCCGGCTCATCGCCGACCGGGGTTACCCCACCGGGGACTTCTCGGACCAGATCGCCCACCTCTCCGTCGAGCACGCCCGCACCCTGACCCACTACCGGGACGCGCACGAGATCCGGCTGCGCAACGAGCGGGGCGAGGCCAGCACCGAGGAGCTGCGCCAGGCCCTCGTGCACTACCGCGCCCTCTTCGCCGACCTGCTCGGCGAGGAGCCGGTCGGGCACCGGCCCCCGGAGCAGCGCCACCCGGACAGCCCGCACGACGTCACCACCCGCTGAGGAGAGCCGCCATGCGCAGGGAAGAGCAGCAGGCCAGCCAGGACCACCCGGAGGCGGTGCGTTCCGCGCCGGTGCCCGTGCCGCCGTCGGGCGGCGCACCCGCGAACGGGACGCCCCGGCACGAGCCGGACGGCCGGGCCGACGTCCCCGAGGACATCCTCGAGGACCGGGGCACCTTCGACGACCCGACGGTGGCCGGCGGGCGACCGGCCGACGACCTCGACGACACCCGCCCGTACGACGGGCGCGCGGGAGACCGCGACGGCGGGCCCGAGTTCCACGAGCCGGCCCCGCTGCCCACCGCCTTCGGCGCGGCCACCGTGGGCGACGCGGTCGCCGCGTCCGCGCTGGCCAGCGGGCGACCCGAGGACGAGCGGGACGCCCGACGGGAGGACACCGCGATGCCGGGCGACGGCGCGCCGGGGCGCACCGAGCCGTTCGACGACGAGCGGGCCGACCCGACGGCGGCCGACCGGATCCACGACCCGCACCGGTGGGACGCGACGCACGAGGGGGCCCCGGGGCCGGGACGCCGCGACGGCGACGCGCCGGCCGCCGGCGCCGCCGGGTACGGCAGCGCCGCGCCGACCATGGTCGACCCGGACACCGAGGCGAGTCGAGGCGCCGGCGTCGACACGGTCGCGGCGGCCGGCGCGACGAGCCCGGCCGGGGCCAACGTCCCCACCCACGCGGCGACGCTGTTCGACGCGGGGACGGCGCAGGGCTTCCGGGACCGCTGGCGCGACGTGCAGCTGCGCTTCGTCGACGACCCGCGTGCGGCCGCCGGTGAGGCCCAGTCGCTGGTCGAGGAGGCCATCCAGGCGCTCTCGGCCGCACTCTCGGCGCAGAAGCGGCAGCTCGGGGGCTGGCAGGACGCCGGGTCGGCCGACACCGAGCAGCTCCGGGTGGCGGTTCGGCAGTACCGGGACTTCCTGGATCGGGTCCTCGGCCGCTGACGATCCGCACACGTACGCCCCGGTCGGACGGCGATCGGGGCGTACGTGTGCGCACCGGACGGACGGACATGAAGCGCCGACTTCCGGGTAACAACGCGCCACGCGGGCGCGACGAGAGGTGACGGGGATGGACGGTGACGGCCTCCGGCTGAACATGAACCTGCTGGACTACGGGATCCTCGCGCTCTACTTCGTCACCGTGCTCGGGGTCGGCTTCGCCGCCCGCCGGGCCATCCGGACCAGCGTCGACTTCTTCCTGTCCGGGCGGTCCCTGCCGGCCTGGGTGACCGGCCTGGCGTTCGTCTCGGCGAACCTGGGCGCGCTGGAGATCATCGGGATGGCCGCCAACGGCGCCCAGTACGGCGCGATGACGGTGCACTACTACTGGATCGGCGCGGTCCCCGCGATGGTCTTCCTCGGCATCGTGATGATGCCCTTCTACTACGGGTCGCGGGTCCGCAGCGTCCCCGAGTACCTGCGGCTGCGCTTCAACCGCCCGACCCACCTGCTCAACGCGATCAGCTTCGCCCTGGCCCAGGTGCTGATCGCCGGCGTGAACCTGTACGCGCTGGCGCTGATCATGCAGGCGCTGCTCGGCTGGCCGCTCTGGCTGGCGATCGTGGTCGGCGCGCTGATCGTGCTGGCCTACATCACCGTCGGCGGGCTCTCCGGCGCGATCTACAACGAGGTGCTCCAGTTCTTCGTGATCATCGCCGGACTGGTGCCGATCACGGTGATCGGGCTGGTCAAGGTCGGCGGCTGGTCCGGCCTGATGGAGGCGGTCCGCGGCTCCGAGCTGGGTGAGGCGGGGCTGCACGCCTGGCAGGGCACCGGCAGCACCGACAACCCGCTCGGCGCGCACTGGCTCGGCATCGTCTTCGGGCTCGGCTTCGTGCTCTCCTTCGGCTACTGGACCACCAACTTCGCCGAGGTGCAGCGGGCCCTGTCGGCACGGAACATGAGCGCCGCCCGGCGTACCCCGATCATCGCGGCGTACCCGAAGCTGGTGATCCCGGTGGTCACCGTGGTCCCCGGCCTGATCGCCCTGGTGACGGTGAAGGGGCTGGGCGCCGAGTCCGGCGACCTGGTCTACAACAACGCGATCCCGCTGCTGATGCGCGACCTGCTCCCCAACGGGGTGCTCGGGGTGGCGGTGACCGGCCTGGTCGCCTCGTTCATGGCCGGCATGGCGGCCAACGTCAGCGGCTTCAACACCGTGTTCACGTACGACATCTGGCAGGCGTACGTGCGTCAGGACCGCTCCGACGAGTACTACATCCGGGTGGGTCGGCTCGCCACCGTCGGCGGGGTGCTGGTCGGCATCGGCACGGCGTTCATCGCCGCCGGGTTCAGCAACATCATGAACTACATCCAGGCGCTCTTCTCGCTGTTCAACGCCCCGCTCTTCGCGACCTTCATCATCGGGATGTTCTGGAAGCGGATGAGCCCGCTGGCCGGCTTCTGGTCGCTGCTGTCGGGCACGCTGGCGGCGCTGGCCACGTACCTGCTCTACAAGGCCGGGGTGGTCGCCTTCAACTCCGACCTGGAGGAGAGCTTCTGGGGCGCGGGCATCGCCTTCGTGACCGTCGCGGTCGTCGCCGTGGTGGTCACCCCGCTCACCCGGCCCAAGCGCGACGAGGAGCTGGCCGGCCTGGTCTACGGCATGGGTGGAGTGGACCTCAAGGCCGGCGTGCTGGCCGGGGACCGGGTCTGGTGGCGCTCCCCGGTGCTGCTCGGCGCGATCGCCCTGGTCCTGGCCGTGGTCCTCTACATCCCGGTCTTCTGAGCCGGTTCCGCTAGCCGAGGGAGGCTGACGCCATGGAGCACCAGCACAGCGAACGGGCGCACGACCCGCTGGTCGAGGAGACCGAACAGGAGCGGGCCCGGTCCGCCGCGGCCCGGCTCTTCGACATCCGCCGGGTGATCGGTGGGCTGTTCGTCGCGTACGGGCTGATCGTCGGGTTGGTCGGGCTCTTCGACGGGCAGTCGGAGATCGACAAGGCGCAGGGAGTCCGGATCAACCTCTGGGCCGGGCTGGTGATGCTGCTCTTCGGGCTGGTCATGCTCGCCTGGCAGTGGCTGCGCCCGGTCGAGCCGCCCACCGCCGAGGAGGCCCGGGAGGTCTGACCTCGACCGGCATGGGCCCGTCCCAGCGGGGTACGCGAGATCGGAGAGTCTGGGACAGGAGGGCACCATGACGGATCGTGACCCCAACCGCGGGCGGCCGCTGGAGGAGAGCCCGGAGGTGGCCGCCGCGGTGGACGACGAGACCACCGTGCCGCAGCTCGCCACGGGCGGCGGCACCGACCGGGACAACCCGTTCTCCGCCGAGCCGGGCGGGGGCCCGGACGAGACCGAGGACCTGCTGGGCGACCCGTACGCCGCGGGCACCGGCGCGACCGGCACCGGCACCGGCGCGGCCGGGGACAACATCCGTACCGGCGCGGAGCAGCCCTGGGAGCCGGAGGACCTGGTGATGGCCCGGGGGCAGGACGTCACCCCGGAGAACCTGGAGCGGGCCCGCCGCGACCTGGCCGAGCTGGGGCAGGCGGCCATCGAGAAGACCGTGCCCTGACCGGTCACCGGCCGTCCGCCCGACCCGGCGGGGGCCCCTGGCCCGACCGGTGAACCGGTCGGACCAGGGGCCCTGGGGAACCTGCCGCGACAGTGCCTCACTCCTGCCGCGGCGGGT
The DNA here is from genome assembly GCF_900090295.1 of Micromonospora coxensis. Classification (NCBI taxonomy): domain Bacteria; kingdom Bacillati; phylum Actinomycetota; class Actinomycetes; order Micromonosporales; family Micromonosporaceae; genus Micromonospora; species Micromonospora coxensis. Next base: position 2,320,463 of record NZ_LT607753.1, read on the forward strand.
TGGCCGTCCGCCTGGTCAGGAGAGCGGCGGGTAGGCGTTCTGCATCAGCTGGGCGAACTGCGCCGGGAACCAGGCGCCCGAGATCGGGGCGTCCGGCAGGGCGCCGCTCATGCTGTTGCCGTTGCGGGCGTTACCGGTGTAGGTCGGGTCGCACATCCGGTCGAAGCCCTTGCCCTCGTTGTTCGGGATCTCCTTGCTGGAGCCGTCCGACTCACCCGGGGGCTTGACCCAGACGTAGGCGTCGATGCCGGGCTCCGGCGCGGCCTTCGGCCGCTCACCCAGACCCGCACCGGCCTGGTTGCACCAGTTGCCGGCGTGGATCCGCCGGTCGATACGGCCACCGTCGACGTAGGCGTCGACGCTGGTCATCGGGCCGGGGCCGGTGGGCCGGGCGGTGCCGCCCCAACCGTTGCGGGAGGTGTCGATCAGCATGCCGATCTTCGGGTCGAAGCCCTTGGAGACCAGCTCGTTGCGGAACGCCTGGGCGAACGACAGCTCGTCGACGTAGAAGTTCCAGTCGACCCACTTCGACTGCCGCACCGTGGTGCCGTTCACCGAGTCGGTCACCTTGAAGTTCGTCTCCTTGAGAGCCGAGTAGTTCGCGGTGTTGACGATGAAGCCGTGCACGTTGTTCACCGTGCTGCCGGAGGCCACCGCGGCGTCCTTCAGGATCTGGGCGGTGGGGCTGAAGTTGCTGTCCCAGCCGATCCAGCCGTGGTGCGCGGCGTCGATGTAGTTGTAGACGTTGCCGATCGCGCCCAGCTTGTTCAGGGCGTAGCCGACACCGTTGACGTACGCGCCGTTGGCCTTGACCGTGTCGCACATCGCCGTGCCGCCCGGCTTGCCGGAGGTGTTGGTCACCAGGTTCGGCAGCGAGTCGATCTCGATGATGTTGATGATCCGCAGGTCCTTGTACTTCGCGTCGCCCTGGATCGCGGCGATCGGGTCGATGTACTCGGCCTTGTAGCGGGGCAGCTCGTCCGGGCCCAGCTCGCCGTTGGAGGCGAGCGCCGCGCAGTCGCGGCCGGGCAGGTTGTAGATGACGAACTGGATGTAGTTCGCCCCCTGCTCGAGCGCCTTGTTCAGGTGGTCACGCACGCCCATGGCGCCGTTGGAGCTGCTGTCCGGGGTGCCGTTGATGGCGGCGATCCGGTCGATCCACACGGCGGTCGGGTTGTTCGACACCCGGTTGCCGCCCGCGACGGACTCGGCCTTGGCCTTCCACTCCGGGTTCACGTACCCCTTGGCGTTCAGGTACGGGTTGTCCACCCGCTGTCCCGGCGGCGGCGTCGTCGGCGGGGGCGTGGTGGGCGGAGGCGTGGTGGGCGGAGGCGTGGTGGGCGGGGGCGTGGTGGGCGGCGGGGTCGACGGCGGCGGGGTGGTGGGGGTGCCGCCGTTGCAGACCACGCCGTTCAGGGTGAACGAGGTCGGCTTCGGGTTGCTGCCGCTCCACGCGCCGTTGAACCCGATGCTGGTGCTGGCGCCCGAGGCGAGCGATCCGTTGTACGACTCGTTCGTCGCGGTGACGTTCTGACCGCTCTGCGACCACTTCGCCGACCAGCCCTGCTGCACACGCTGGCTGCTGTTCGGGAAGGTGAAGCCGAGGTTCCACGAACTGACCGGGTCACCGAGGTTCTTGATGACGACGGTGGCGGTGAAGCCACCGGGCCAGTCGTTGGTGGTGTAGTCGACGCTGCACTGGGTCGCGGCCTGCGCCGCGGTGACCGGAATGGTCACCAGCCCGCCGGCCACCAGGGCGCTCGCACCGGCGAGTGCGACCGCCCGGCGCCTGCCGGACAGGTTTCTCCACAGATTCATGCCACTGAACTCCTTGGGCGAGACCGGATCCGTGTTACGGCCCGGCACGTGGCCCGGCGGCACGCCCTGTACAGGACGGCCCTCGGCGCCAACGGGATTTCGGGGGGGTGCGCCCGACCCGGACGGGCGTGGTGGTGGGGGTGACCGGTCCACCGGACCGGTCGGGTGGCCCACGTCGTCCGGCTCTCACCGGTTGCCCTCGACGCCTGCCGTCGCGGTTGTAGCTCCCCGTACCGCGTGCAGCGATTCTTGCATGGGAGCGCTTCCATGGCAATGCCTCGATACCCGGCCGAAGCGTTCCGACACGGGGCGGGCGTGGCGACAAGGCCGGGACATTCGCCCCCGGCGAGCGGCTACGCCCCGGGGGCCACCAGAGGGCGCGCCACCGCCGGAAGGCCCGGAACCCCGACACAAGCCGCCTAGCACCGCCAAAGCCCTGATCGTCCGCAAACTCTAAAACACGAATCTTTCCCCGGATAAGTCGCGAAACGGTCTAACGTCGGTCATAGCTCGACTGACGTCGGGCTCAGGACAACAGGGATGGAGTGACGCAGGTCATGGCTAACAAGATGCTCGGGAAGGTCGTCGCGGGTGCCGCGCTCGGCGGCGCGTCCCTCCTGGTGTTCACGCCGGGGATCGCGTTCGCGGACGGTGCCCAGCCCGGCGGGGACCGTGAGGGCAAGGTCATCGCCAAGCCGCACGCCGTCAAGCCCGGCGAGAAGGTCAAGCTCCTGGAGATCTGCCCGACGCCGCAGGAACACGCCTACGTCTGGTCGAAGGTCACCGGCAAGGTGAAGCTCAAGCCGGCCGGTGAGGGCCGCGGCGAGCACGACGGCAAGGACAAGGGCGGCTCCTGGGAAGGCGACAAGGGCGGCTCCTGGGAAGGCGACCAGGGCGGCTCGTGGGGCGGCGACAAGGGCGGCGACAAGGGTGACGACGGCAAGCAGCCGCAGCCGCCGGCCAACGGTGGCCAGCCCCCGGCCGGGGGCGCCCAGCCGCCGGCGGGCGGTTGGGGCGGCGGCTTCGCCGCGGACGTCGCGCCGGGGCGGGACGGCAAGGCCCACGAGGACGAGCGGGCCGGGGCGGGCCGCGAGCACGGCAAGCACCACTGGAAGGGCCACGAGTACGGCCAGGAGGCCGGCGCCGAGGGCGAGCGCTCGTGGAAGGGCGGCGACTCCGGCTCGTACGGCGGCGGGTCCGACTCGTACGGCAGCGGGTCCGGCTCGTACGGCGGCGGGTCCGACTCGTGGAAGGGCGGCGAGTCCGACTCGTACGGCAGCGAGCGCGGCTCGTACGGCAGCGGGTCCGACTCGTACGGCAGCGAGCGCGGCTCGTACGGCAGCGGGTCCGACTCGTACGGCAGCGAGCGCGGCTCGTACGGCAGCGGGTCCGACTCGTACGGCGGCGAGCGCGGCTCGTACGGCCAGGACGCCGAGGCCGGCGCCGACGCCTGGAAGGGCCACGGCGCCGAGTACGCCGAGGACGCCGCCGGGGCCGAGGCCGAGTACGGCTGGAAGGGCCACGGCAAGTACGGCGAGGACGAGGCGGCCGCCGGCGCGGAGCGCGGCTGGGAGCACAAGAAGGACTTCGTCTACTACGGCGAGGCCCAGGTCGCTCCGGACGCCGCCCCGGGCACGTACGAGCTCAAGGGCTCGTGCGGCGAGGGCAAGCTGGTGGTCCTCCCCCGCGGCCACGTGGACGGCGGTGACGGTGGCATGACCACCACCGGCACCGACCGCGAGCTGGCGCTGGGCGGGGCGGGCATGATCGGCGCGGCCGCCCTGGGTGGCATCGTGCTGATGCGCCGGCGGCGGGCCGATGGGCTCGTCTGACCAGACGGCGACACGGGCCGGCGGCCGTCACGGGAGACCGTGGCGCGCCGCCGGCGCGGCCGTCGTCGTCCTGCTGGCCGTCGCGGGCGCCGGCATGATCGGCGCGTCGCTGCGGACCGAGCCGCCACCCCGCCCACCGCAGCCGATCGCCCAGGCCGCCCCGGACGCCCGGACCGACCCGGACGCCGGCGGGATCGACGAGGCGGCGGTGCCCACCCCCCTGCCCCGCTCGGCCCCCGTCACCGTCTCGATCCCGCGCATCGGCGTCGACGCCGAGGTCATGTCGCTGGGCACCAACCCGGACGGCACCGTCCAGGTCCCCCCGCTGGACCAGGCCCAACGCGCCGGCTGGTACTCCCCCGGCGCCAGCCCGGGTGAGGCCGGCAACGCGGTGATCGTGGGGCACGTCGACTCGGCGAAGCTCGGCCCGGCCGTCTTCTTCCAGCTGGGCTCCCTGAGCCGGGGCGACACCATCACCGTCGCCCGGGACGACGGGACGACGGCCACCTTCACCGTCGCCGACGTGCGGTCGTACCCGAAGGCGGAGTTCCCCCACGAGCTGGTCTTCGGCCCGAACGAGCGGCCCGCTCTGCGGGTGGTGACCTGCGGCGGCGTGTTCGACCAGACGGCCGGCAGCTACACCGACAACGTCATCGTCTTCGCCACGATGACCTCCTGAGGTCCGGACGCGGACGCGCCTGCGGCGGGACCGTCGGGTCCCGCCGCAGGCGCGTCGGACGCGTCAGGCCGCGGCGGAGGTCCGCACCAGCGTGCGGATCTGGCGCAGCAGCACCGACAGGGCGGCCAGGTCGGCCCGCGACTCGTCGAACTCCCCCATCGCCCGGCGGGCCCGGTGGATGGAGGTGGCGTTCGACTGCTCCCACTCCTGCACCCGCTCCTGCGCGGAGAGGCTGTCCGCGGTGGAGTCGAGCACCTCGGCGGTGAGCGCGGCGAGCGCGGCGTACAGGTCGTAGCGCAGCGCCATCCGGGCCAGCGTCTGCCAGCGGTCCTCCCGCGGCAGCAGGGAGATCTTCGACAGCAGGGAGTCCACCCGGAACAGGTCGGACAGAACGAAGTAGACCGAGGCCACCTCGTCGACGTCGCGCCCGCTCGCCGCCGCCGTCTCCACCACGTCCAGCAGACCGAAGCTGTACATCAGCCGGGTGGCCTGCTCGGCCAGCCCACGCGGCAGCCCGCGCTCGGTCATGGTGTCGATGTGCGCGGCCAGCGACTCGCGCTCGCTGCCGTGGAAACGGGTCTCCAGGTCGGGCAGGAGCCGGGCCACCCCGGCGCGCAGCCGGGCGATCTCCGCCGGCACGTCGATCGGCGAGCGCCGGTTGGTGACCAGCCAGCGCACGGCCCGGTCGAGCAGCCGCCGGGTGTCCAGGTAGACGGTGGTCTGCAACTCGGGCGAGACCTTGTTGTCCAGCGCCTCGACCGCGTCCCACAGCTCGCGCAGGCCGAAGACCTCCCGCACCACCACGTACGCCCGGATCACGTCCGCCGCCGAGGCGGCGGTCTCCTCGACCACCCGGAAGACGAACGAGATGCCGCCCCGGTTGATCGCCTCGTTGACCAGCACCGTGGTCACGATGTCGCGGCGCAGCCGGTGCTGGGCCATCCGGTCGGCGAAGCGCTGGCGCATCGGCGTCGGGAAGTAGTTGACCAGGACCTCGGTCGTCCACTCCTCGTCCGCGAGCCCCTCCGCCAGGATCTCCCGCTCCAGGACGATCTTGACGTACGCGAGCAGCACCGCGAACTCCGGCGCGGTCAGCCCGGACTCGCTGCGCACCGCCAGTTCCTCGTCCGGCGGCAGCGCCTCCAGGGCCCGGTCGATCTGGCCCGCCCGCTCCAACTCGTTGATCATCCGGCGGTGCACCGGGAGCAGGCTGGCCGCCTGGGCCTGGGCGTTGTTGATCGCCCGCGCCTGGTCGTAGTTGTCCCGCAGCACCAGCTCGGCGACCTCGTCGGTCATCTGGGCGAGCAGCTCGTCGCGCTGGGCGACGTCCAGCGCCCCGTCGGCGACCGCGGTGTTGAGCAGGATCTTGATGTTCACCTCGTGGTCGGAGCAGTCCACCCCGGCCGCGTTGTCGATGAAGTCGGTGTAGATCCGGCCGCCGGTCAGGGCGTACTCGATCCGGCCGAGCTGGGTGCAGCCCAGGTTGCCGCCCTCGCCGACCACCCGGCACCGCAGGCTCTTGCCGTCCACCCGGATCGCGTCGTTGGACTTGTCGCCCACCTCCGCGTTGGTCTGGCTGCTGGCCTTCACGTACGTGCCGATGCCGCCGTTCCAGAACAGGTCGACCGGCGCGGTCAGGATCGCCTTCATCAGCTCCTGCGGGCTGAGTTGCGTGACCTCGTCGTCGAGGCCGAGCACCGCGCGGACCTGCGGCGAGACCGGCACCGACTTGGCGGTCCGCGGGTAGATGCCGCCACCTTCGCTGATCAGGCTCCGGTCGTAGTCCTCCCAGGACGACCGGGGCAGATCGAACAGGCGCTTGCGCTCGTCCCACGAGGTGGCCGCGTCCGGGTCCGGATCGAGGAAGATGTGCCGGTGGTCGAAGGCGGCCACCAGCCGGATGTGCTTCGACAGCAGCATCCCGTTGCCGAACACGTCGCCGGACATGTCGCCGACGCCGACCACGGTGAAGTCCTGGGTCTGGGTGTCGTGCCCCATCTCCCGGAAGTGCCGCTTGACCGACTCCCAGGCGCCCCGGGCGGTGATGCCCATCTTCTTGTGGTCGTAGCCGGCCGAGCCGCCGGAGGCGAACGCGTCGCCCAGCCAGAACTGGTGCGCGGTGGAGATCTCGTTGGCGATGTCGGAGAAGGTGGCCGTCCCCTTGTCCGCCGCGACCACCATGTACGGGTCGTCGCCGTCGTGCCGGACCACGTCCTCCGGCGGCACGATCTCACCGCTGACGATGTTGTCCGTGACGTCGAGCAGCGCGGAGATGAACTCCTTGTAGCAGGCCACCGCCTCGTCCCGGTCGCCCGGCTTCTGCTTGAGCACGAAGCCGCCCTTGGCGCCCACCGGCACGATCACGGCGTTCTTCACCATCTGCGCCTTGACCAGGCCGAGCACCTCGGTACGGAAGTCCTCCCGCCGGTCGGACCAGCGCAACCCGCCCCGGGCCACCGGCCCGAACCGCAGGTGCACGCCCTCGAACCGGGGCGAGTAGACGAAGATCTCGAACTTCGGTCGCGGGGCCGGCAGGTCCGGAATGGCCTGCGGGTCCAGCTTGAACGCCACGTACGACTTCGGCCGCCCACCGGCGCGCTTCTGGTAGAAGCTGGTCCGCAGGGTGGCCTGGATCAGCGTCAGGTACGACCGCAGGATCCGGTCCTGGTCGAGGCTGGCCACGTCGTCCAGCGCCTCGCCGATCGCGGTGACCAGCTCGCCGCTGCGCTGCCGGCGCTCCTGCGCGGTCAGCCCGCCCGGGGCGAACCGGCTCTCGAAGAGCTCCACCAGCAGCGCCGCGATCCGCGGGTACGCGATGAAGGTGTGCTCCATGTACTCCTGGGAGTACACCGCGCCGGCCTGCCGCAGGTACTTCGCGTACGCCCGCAGCACCACCACCTGCCGCCAGGTGAGGCCGCCGCGCAGCACCAGCTCGTTGAAGCCGTCCACCTCGGCCTCGCCCCGCCAGGCGGCGGCGAAGGCGTTCTCCACGTGCGGGCGCACCTCGGCCAGCTCCTGGTGCCCCTCGGGCAGCTGGAGGCCGAAGTCGTACAGGAAGACCCGGCCGTCGATCCGGTCCACCTCGTACGGGTGCTCGTCGACCACCCGCACGCCCAGCGAGTGCAGCACCGGCAGCACGGCGGAGAGCATCATCGGCTCGCCGTACCGGTAGACCTTGAACCGGACGTCCATCGTGTCGTCGACGGCGCCGTCGCCGCCCGCCCGTGGGGCGAGCTGCTTGCGGAACAGGTGCATCTCCAGCTGGCCGGGCTCCTCCAGCAGCTCCAGCTTGGCCAGGTCCTTCATCGCCTCGTACGGCGTGTGCCCGTCCTTGTAGCCCTCCGGGAAGGCGTCGGCGTACCGGGCGAACAGGTGCTTGGCCTGCTCGTCGCCGAGCTTGCGCTCCAGCACCAGCCGGTAGTCGTCGTCCCAGAGCCGGGTCGCGTCGGCCAGCTCCTCGGCGAGCAGGTCGGCGTCGATGTCCCCGGGCGGGTTGGTCGGGTCGGTCCGGACGATGAAGTGCACCCGGGCCAGCATCGACTCGGTGACCCGGGTGGTGTAGTCCACCCCGACACCGTTCAGCTCCCGCAGCAGGATGTCCTGCATGCGCAGCCGGTTCTGGGTGGTGAACCGGTCCCGGGGCAGGTAGATCAGGCAGGAGATGAACCGCCCGTACGCGTCCCGGCGCAGGAACACCCGCAGCTGGCGGCGACCCGCCATGCGCAGCACCCCGGTCACCGCGTGGTACAGGTCGTCGGTCTTGATCTGGAACAGCTCGTCGCGCGGGTAGGTCTCCAGGATCTGCAGCAGGTCCTTGCCGGAGTGGCTGCGCAGGCTCAGGCCGGAGCGGTCCAGCACCTCGGCGACCTTGCGCCGGACCACCGGCAGCTCCTGCACACTGGTCCGGTACGCGGCGGTGGAGAACAGACCCAGGAAGCGCCGCTCGCCGACCACCTGGCCGGCCTCGTCGAAGATCTTGAAACCGATGTAGTCGAGGTACGCCGAGCGGTGCACGGTGGCCCGCGAGTTCGCCTTGGTGATGATCAGCAGCCGCTTCTCCATCACCTTCTCGTGCGCCTCGGGGGTCATCGACGACAGCGACCGGGCCTCCGGCGAGTCCGACCGCAGGATGCCCAGGCCGGTGCCGAGCACCGCCTCCAGCCCCGGGCCCCGCCCGTCGCCGTCGACCAGCCGGTACTCCCGGTAGCCGAGGAAGGTGAAGTGGTCGTGGGCCAGCCAGCGCAGCAGCTCCACCGAGTCGGTGATGTCCTTCTCCGGCACCGGCGGGCGGTTGTCGGAGGTCCGGGCGGCGGCCAGCTCGTCGGCGAGCGCCAGCGCCCGCTGGCGCATCTTCGGCCAGTCCTCCACGGCCTCACGCACATCGGTGAGCACCCGCTGCAACTCGCGACGCAGCTTCTCCCGCTCGTCCGGGTCGCGCACCGGGTCGATCTCGATCCGCATCCAGCTCTCGACCAGGTCGCCGGCGATCGCGTCGTCCGGCTCCACGTCGGCGGAGACCTCGGTCAGCCGGCCGAGCGGCTCCCGTCGCACCACGACCAGCGGGTGCACCAGCAGGTGCACGTCCAGGTGGTGGGAGTTCAGCAACGCGGTCACCGAATCGACCAGGAACGGCATGTCGTCCGTGACGATCTCGATGACCGTGTGGTGCTGCTCGGCGTCGGGCTCGTGGATCCGCAACTTCAACTCGCCCGGCACCCGTTGCTGGGCGAGGTCCCGGTGCGCGCGGGCCGCGTCGAGCATCTCCTCCGCGGTGAACCCGATCAGCTCCTCGTCCGGCGCGAAGCGCCAGAACCGGCCCACCAGTGTCGCCGCGTCGTGGTCGTCGCCGGCCAGCGCCACCGCCTGCGCCACCAGGCGTTCCGCGTTGGGCACCGGCTCGTCGAGTTCGGTGTCCTCCGCCTCGTCGCCGAGCGCCTCCATGGGCAGTCCCAGCTCGTAGAGGGTGTCGATACTCGAACCGGTCATCCCGGTCACTCCTGTGTCGAGTCGGCCGAAGCCGTCCCCGTCGGTCGCCGAATCGAAGCTGTCGTCCCGGCCGGTGTCAGCCTGCCGGAGGTCGGGTCCCGGTTTGATCGCCGGACGCCGGTCCATCGGTGCCACTCCCCTCGACCCACCGCGTTGTGGGTCACTCTGCCGCCCAGCCTAGGCCCTGCCGCTCTGTCCGTTCGTCGGCGGACCACCGGCCGGACGTCCGGTTCGGGACTCTGTCCTTTCACCCGTTGCAGACGCGTGGTCGGCCGGTCGCGGAGTACCCCGACTCGCGATGTTCATCACACTGCCGCGGGAGCCTGTTCACGCAGCGTGCGGCCGCGCGGGTCGGTGCGGCGGGCCGGACCGTACTAGCGTGCGAAGCGGCACCGTGACCGCGGAGGAGTAAGGCTTCATGACCCTGTCGTACCCGTACCGCCGTTTGCGCACGCGTCCCCGTCCGACACTCTCGGCGCTGGCCGTCACCGCGCTGCTGGCCGGCGTGCTCGTCGGGTGTTCCGACGGGGACGGGCCGGAGCGGACCGTGGACGCCTTCCTCGACGGCTGGCGCTCGGGGGACCTGAACGCGGTCGGCTTCATCGACCCGACCGGGGCGCGGCTGCCCGCCGCCGACGTCACGAAGGAGATCAAGGAACTCTCCGGCGAGTTGGCCGCCACCCCGCCCACCCTGCGCCGCACCGGCGAGCCCGAGATCACCAAGGACATCGCCACCGCGAAGATCCGGGTGGAGTGGAAGCTGCCCGGGGACACCACCTGGGCGTACGACCGGCCGGTGCGGCTGCGGCAGGGCCGCGACGACCAGTGGCAGCTGATCTGGGAGCCGACGCTCGTCCAGGAACAGCTGGAGAAGGGTGACCGGCTGACCGTACGCCGGGAGCGGCCCACCCGCGCGGCGGTGCTGGACGCCGCCGGGCAGCCGATCGTCGCGCCCCGGCCGGTGGTCCGGGTGGGCGTGCAGCCCTCCCAGGTCCCCGACCCGGCCGCCCTGGCCCGCCGGCTCGACGCCGCGTTCAAGGCGATCCGGCCGGCGATCACTCCCCCGGTGGACGTCTCCGACCTGCCCCGCCGCATGAAGGAGGCCGACCCGGACGCGTTCGTCGAGGTGGTCACCCTGCGGGAGGAGGCGTACCGGCAGATCAAGCCCCGCATCCACGACTTGCCCGGCACCCTGTTCCCCACCGAGCAGCGCGACCTCGCGCCGACCCGGGAGTTCGCCCGGGCCCTGCTCGGCTCGGTCGACGAGGCGACGGCCGACGACCTCGCCGCCCGCCCGGACGCGGTCGCCCGGGGCGACCAGGTGGGTCACGGCGGCCTCCAGGGCCGCTACGACGACCGGCTGCGCGGCGTCCCCGGGGTGGCCGTGCTGATCCAGCGGCCCGGTCCGGACGGCAAGCCGACCCCCGGCCCGGAGGTGCACCGGCAGGAGCCGCAGCCGGGGCAGCCGTTGAAGACCACCCTCGACGTCGCCACCCAGAACGCGGCCGACGGCGCGCTGCGCGGCGAGAAGCGCCGCTCCGCCCTGGTGGCGGTGCGGATCAGCGACGGCGCGGTGCTCGCCGCCGCCAACGGCCCCGGCGCGGCCGGCGAGAACCTCGCCTTCACCGCCCAGGTGCCGCCCGGCTCCACCTTCAAGATGGTCAGCGCGCTCGGCCTGCTGGACCGGGGCGCGGTCACCGCCGACACCGTCGTGGACTGCCCGAAGACCCGTGAGGTCGACGGTCGCTCGTTCAAGAACTCCGACGACTTCGTGCTGGGCAGGGTGCCGTTCCGGACGGACTTCGCGAAGTCCTGCAACACCGCCTTCGTCACGCTGGCGCCGCAGCTGGGGCCGGACGGGCTCGCCGTCACCGGCCGTACCCTCGGCCTGGAGGGGCAGTGGGAGCTCGGGATCGACGCGTTCACCGGCAAGGTCTCCGCCAACGGCGGCCCGACCGAGCAGGCCGCCGCGGCGATCGGCCAGGGCACCACCGTGGTCAGCCCGCTCGCCATGGCCGGCGCCACCGCCGCCGTGGCCCGGGGTCGCTTCACCCAGCCGAAGCTGCTGCTCGACCCGGCGCCGGCCAAGACGGCCGAGCCCGGCCCGCAGCTCAAGGCCGAGTCGGTCGAGCCGCTGCGGGCGATGATGCGCGAGGTGGTCACGGCCGGCACGGCGAAGGCGCTCGCCGACGTCGCCGGCGGCCCGGTGCACGGCAAGACCGGCACCGCCGAGTACGACGACAACCCCGCGCACACCCACGCCTGGTTCGTCGGCTGGCAGGGGGACGTGGCGTTCGCGGTCTTCGTCGAGCAGGGCGGGTCGAGCACGTCGAGCGCGGTCCCGATCGCCGACCGCTTCCTCCGCGCCCTGAACTGACCGTCCCGTCCCGTCCCCGGCCCGTCCCCGGTTTGCGGCGTGTCGCGGTGTCCCTCGGCCCGGGATACCGCAACACGCCGCAACCGGTGTGGATCAGTCGCCAGGACGCGGGCGGTGGTGGCCGGGGGGAGAGGGAGGGAGCTTGGCTCAGGCGATGCCGGCGGGTGGCTCGGTGGGTTCGTCGCCGGCCTCCGGGGGCGGCACCCGGCGCAGCAGGCCGGGCCCGGCCGAGGCGGGCGGCCCGACCGGCTCCACGACCACCGGGACCATCTCCGGTGGCGCGGCCGGCCTCGGCACCGGGCGGGCGTCCGGGCTCCCCGCCGCTTCGGGCACCGGATAGCCCGGCGCGGGGTCGACGTCGGCCGCCCTCACAGCACCGTCCGCCACCGCGCCGAGGCCGTCCGACAGCGCGCCCCGAGCGGCCGAGAGGGAAGCGCCCGGCGCGGCCGACCGGGAACCGGAGCCGGCGGGCGGGCCGGCGGGGTGACCGTCCGCCGCCGAGTCGGGGCCGGCGACGACGTCCGGCCGCCGCGCGGTCCGTACCCGGGGCACCGCCGACGGCGGCGGCAGCAGCCGGGGCGGCACCGCCTCCGGCGCCGAGACCGGGGCCAGCCCGGCGACCACGGTGTTGACGATCTCGGCGGCGTACGAGCCGTCCGGGTCGTAGTCGGGGTCGAAGACGGTCAGCTCGACGCCGAGGCAGTGCGGGGTGTCGACCAGGCCGGCGAGGAGGATCTCCAGCTCGGCGAAGGCGATCCCGCCCGGGTCCGGCGCGTCGACCGCCGGCATCACCGCCGGGTCCAGCACGTCCACGTCGATGTGCACCCAGTAGCCGGCGCAGTCGGCCAGCTGCTCGTGCGCCCACTGGGCGGACCGGGCCGCCCCCTCGGCGCGCAGCGCCGGCACCGGACGGGTGGTGATCCCGGCGGCCTGCAGGTCGAGGCGGTACTCGTCCTGGGCCCGGATGCCGAGCACCACCACGTCGATGTCGCGGAAGTAGGGACGCCGCCCCTCGATGGCCGCCAGGTCGGCCTGCCCGCGCCCGGTGACCAGGGCCAGGTCCTCCCCGGCCGCCGCGCCGACGTAGGAGGCGTTGCCGGGGTGCCGGAAGTCGGAGTGGCCGTCGACGAAGACCAGCCCGATCCGCCCGCCGACCGCCTCGCCGAGCCGGTGCATGGCCAACGCCGAGCCGAGCAGCACCGAGCAGTCGCCCCCGAGCACCAGCGGGAACTCGCCCCGGTCGATGATCGCGCCGATCCGGTCGGCGAGCGCCACCGAGTACCCGGAGATCTCCCGGGCGTGGCAGACCCCGTCACCGGGACGCCAGTCGCCCGGGTCGTACCGGGGCGGGGTGAGGCAGCCGGCGTCGCGGGCGCGCAGCCGGGCGAGCAGCCCGTGGTCGCGCAGCGCGCCGGGCGCCTTGGCGCAGCCGGGGACGGAGGTGGACGTGGGCGGGCGCAGTCCGAGGTTCGTCGGCGCGTCGAGGACGGCGATCCGGCGCATCATGGGCTCCCGTCCTCGGTGGTCGGGCGGGCCGGCGGTGCGCCGGCCCGCGCTGGCGTGCGACGAACTCAGAACAGTGCGCTGGCCAGGGCTCGGCGGGCCGAGGCGACGGCGGGGTCGTCCGGGCCGGCGACGGTGAAGAGCGAGACCAGGTGCTGGCGCACCTTCTCCCGGTCCTCGCCGGCGGTGCGCCGGACCAGGCCGACCAGGCGGGCGTACGCCTGCTCGGCCATGCCGCTGAGCACCTCGACGTCGGCGGCGAGGAGCTGGGCCTCGACGTCGTCGGGGGCCTGCGCGGCGGCGGCGAGCGCGGCCTGCGGGTCCGCGCCGGCGACCCGGCGGGCCAGCCCGACCTGGGCCAGGCCGGCCTCGGCCGCCGCGTCCGCCGGGGACTCGGCCAGGATCTTGCGGTACGCCCGCTCGGCGGCCTCCAGGTCACCGCTCATCAGGGCGTCGTCGGCCTCGTCGAGGCGGGGGTCCTCCGGCTCGGCGACGGCGACGCCGCCGGCCTTGAGGACGGCCTGGAGCCACTGGCGGAGCTGGGCCTCCGGCACCACGCCGGAGAACGCGTCGACGGGCTGGCCGCCGACGACCGCGTAGACCATCGGGATGCCCTGCACCCGGAACATCTGGGCGATGCGCGGGTTGGCGTCCACGTCGACCTTGGCGAGCACCCACGCCCCGCCACCCTCGGCGGCCAGCCGCTCCAGCACCGGGGAGAGCTGCTTGCAGGGCTCGCACCACTCGGCCCAGAAGTCGACGACCACGGGTGTGCTGAGCGAGCGCTCCAGGACCTCGGACTGGAAGGTCGCCTCGGTCACGTCGACCACGGTCACCGCGCCGCCTGCGGGGCCGCCCGGCAGGCCGGTGGGCGGACCGGCCTGGGCCGGTGTGGTGGGACGGGGGTTGGCCGGCGGTGTGCTGCGCAGTGCGCTGAGGTCGACCGCGCCGCGGGTGAAGATCGACGAAGTCATCCGTGGGTCGCTCATGGTTACCTAGTCTCGCACGGACCCCGCGAAACTCAGATCAACCGCGACGCCGACAGTTGCCACTCTCACCCCTGCTCATGAGCCCTCCGCACCGCCCGTGACCACGGCGGAGCCGGACCACCCCCGCGCCCGGACGACAGGCGTCGGGGAAAAGTCGCTGATGCGACATCCCACCCGGCGACGACGGCGCGACCGCGGGGGCGGCGGTGGTGGTCAGAAGCGGGCGGGCTCGCGGTAGACGCCCCACTCGGCCCGCAGGGCGTCGCAGATCTCGCCGAGGGTGGCCTCGGCCCGGACGGCGTCGAGCATCGCCGGGATCATGTTGCCGTCGGTGCGGCCGACCTCGACCATCCGGGCCACCGCCGCCTCGACCGCCGCCTCGTCCCGGGCGGCCTTGCGCTCGGCCAGCACCCGGCGCTGCTCCAGTTCCACCTCGTGCGAGATGCGCAGGATCTCGAGGTCCTTGGCGACCGTGCCGGTGTGGCAGTTGACCCCGACGATCTTCTTGTCGCCCTTCTCCAGCGCCTGCTGGTAGACGAAGGCCGACTCGGCGATGTGGCCGGTGAACCAGCCGTCCTCGATGCCGCGCAGGATGCCGGAGGTCATCGGGCCGATCTGGTGCGGGCCCTCGCCGCCGAGCTGCCGGATCCGGGCGAAGATCTCCTCCGCCTCGGCCTCGATCTTGTCGGTGAGCGCCTCGACGTACCAGGAGCCGCCCAGCGGGTCGGCCACGTTCGTCACCCCGGTCTCCTCCATCAGCACCTGCTGGGTACGCAGGGCGATCTCGGCGGACTCGTCGGTGGGCAGGGCGAGGGTCTCGTCCAGGGCGTTGGTGTGCAGCGAGTTGGTCCCGCCGAGCACCGCGGCCAGCGCCTCGACGGCGGTGCGCACCACGTTGTTGACCGGCTGCTGGGCGGTCAGCGACACCCCGGCGGTCTGCGTGTGGAACCGCAGCCAGAGCGCCTTCTCGCTGGTGGCGCCGTAGACGTCGCGCAGCCAGCGGGCCCAGATCCGGCGGGCGGCGCGGAACTTGGCGATCTCCTCGAAGAAGTCCACGTGCGAGTCGAAGAAGAAACTCAGGCCCGGGGCGAAGACGTTGACGTCCAGCCCGCGCGACAGCCCCAGCTCGACGTAGCCGAACCCGTCGGCCAGCGTGTACGCCAGTTCCTGCGCGGCGGTCGAGCCGGCCTCGCGGATGTGGTAGCCGGAGACGGAGAGCGGCTTGTACCGGGGGATCTCCCGGGCGCAGTACTCCATCAGGTCGCCGATCAGGCGCAGGTGCGGCTCCGGGTCGAAGAGCCACTCCTTCTGCGCGATGTACTCCTTGAAGATGTCGGTCTGCAGCGTGCCGTCCAGGGTGGACACGTCGACGCCCTGCCGCTCGGCGGCGACCAGGTACATGCAGAAGACCGGCACGGCCGGGCCGGAGATGGTCATCGAGGTGGTGACGCCGCCCAGGTCGATGCCGTCGAAGAGCACCTCCATGTCGGCGGCGCTGTCCACCGCGACACCGCAGTGCCCGACCTCGCCGAGCGACTGCGGGTCGTCGGAGTCCCGCCCCATCAGCGTGGGCATGTCGAAGGCGACGGAGAGGCCGCCGCCCCCGGCGCCCAGGATCATCTTGTAGCGCTCGTTGGTCTGCTGGGCGTTGCCGAACCCGGCGAACTGCCGGATCGTCCAGGTCCGCCCGCGGTAGCCGGTCGGGTGCAGGCCCCGGGTGTACGGGTACTCGCCCGGCCAGCCGATCCGGTCGAAGCCCGGGTACGCCACGCCCTCCGGCGGGCCGTAGACCGGGTCCACGGTCATCCCGGACAGGGTGGTGAAGTCCGCGTCCCGCTTGCGCGCGGCGTCGTAGCGGGCCTGCCAGCGTGCCCGTCCGGCGGCGATCTCGTCGGCGTTCATCCGCGGAGCTCCTCCTCGAGTCCTCGACTGCAGACCGAGTGTAGAACGGAGTCCTGAACGATCGCTAAGGAAGTTCGTACCCGCCGGTAACCTGATCAGGCCGGGGGCGCCTCCATGGCCACGTCGTCCACCCGGATGTTGATCTCGTCGGCCCGCAGCCCGTACGCCTCGACGGCCGCCGTCACCGCGACCCGCACCGCGTCGGTCACCTGCGGCACCGGGTGGCCGGCCGCGATCACCAGCACCAGGTTGACCACCGCCGCGCCGTTGCTGACGTGCGCCGAGCAGCCCCGCCGGGCGTCACCGACCTGGTCCAGGCCGACCCTGTCGAGCACCGCGTTGAAGAACCGGGCCACGTCGCCGCCGAGCTCGGCCACCCCGGGCACGGACTTCGCGGCGGCCACCGCGATCTTCTCCACCACCTCGTCGGAGACGTGCGTCGTCCCGCCCGCCATCGCGGCCGGGGTCACCGACAGTTCCTGGGTCGCCTCGTCAGCCATGCTCTCCCCACAACGTCGCACCGCCCCACGAAGAGCCGTGAGGCGGTGCGAGCGTACTAGGTGGACGGCGGGCTCAGGCCCCCAGTTGCGCGAGCAGCTCATCCGCCGCCGCGTACGGGTCGATCGCGCCCTCGGCCACCTTGGCGGCCAGCGTCGGCAGCTCCGTACCGTCGCGCAGCGAACCGATCCGGGCGCGGAGCACGCCGAGCGCGATCGCCTCGATCTCGGCGGCGGCCCGCGCCTCCCGGCGGCGGCGCAGCTCGCCGTGCTGCTCCAGCCAGCCGCGGTGCTTGTCGATCGCGGCGGCGATGTCGTCGATCCCCTCGCCACGCGCCGCGATCGCGCGGACCACCTGCGGGCGCCACTCGCCCGGCCCGCGCTCGCCGAGGGCGATCATGCCCTGGATGTCGCGGACGGTGGCGTCCGCGCCGTCCCGGTCGGCCTTGTTGACCACGAAGACGTCGGCGATCTCCAGGATGCCGGCCTTGACCGCCTGGATCGCGTCGCCCATGCCCGGGGCGAGCAGCACCAGCGTGGTGTCCGCCAGGGAGGCCACCTCGACCTCGGCCTGCCCGACGCCGACGGTCTCCACCAGCACCACGTCGCAGCCGGCCCCCTCCAGCACCCGCACCGCCTGGGGCGTGGCCGCGGAGAGGCCGCCCAGGTGGCCCCGGCTGGACATCGACCGGATGTAGACGCCCGGGTCGGTGGCGTGGTCCTGCATCCGGACCCGGTCGCCGAGGATCGCCCCGCCGGTGAACGGGCTGGACGGGTCGATGGCCAGCACGCCCACCCGGTGCCCGCGCGCCCGCAGCGCCCGGACCAGCTCGTTGGTGGTGGTCGACTTGCCCACGCCCGGGGAACCGGTCAGCCCGACCACCTGCGCCTGGCCGGCGTACGGCGCGAGGGCCGCCGCGACCTGCGGCAGCACCTCGTCACCGGACTCGACCAGGGTGATCAGGCGGGCCACCGCGCGGGGGTCGCCCGCGCGGGCCCGCTCGACGAGCATGGGCACGTCCCGGCTGCGGCGCACCGGAAAGGTGGCCGCCGCCGGGGCGTTCTCGATCGTTCCGCTCACTGGTTGGTCTCGGCGCCGTTCGGGACGTGGATGATCAGCGCGTCGCCCTGCCCACCGCCGCCGCACAACGCCGCCGCGCCGGTGCCGCCGCCCCGGCGCTTGAGCTCCAGCGCGAGGGTGAGCACCAGCCGCGCGCCGGACATGCCGATCGGGTGGCCCAGCGCGATCGCGCCGCCGTTGACGTTGACCTTGTCCGGGCTGATGCCCAGGTCGCGGGTGGACTGGATGCCGACCGCCGCGAACGCCTCGTTGATCTCGACGAGGTCGATGTCCTCGATGCTCAGCCCACCCTTCTTCAGGGCGTGGTTGATCGCGTTCGACGGCTGCGAGTGCAGGGAGTTGTCCGGGCCGGCCACGTTGCCGTGCGCGCCGATCTCGGCCAGCCAGGTCAGCCCCAGCTCCTTGGCCTTGGCCTTGCTCATCACGACCACCGCGGCGGCGCCGTCGGAGATCGGCGAGGAGCTGCCGGCGGTGATGGTGCCGTCCTTGGCGAACGCCGGACGGAGCTTGCCCAGCGACTCGGCGGTGGTGTCCGGCCGGATGCCCTCGTCCTCGCTGATCACCAGCGGGTCGCCCTTGCGCTGCGGGATGACCACCGGGGCGATCTCGTCGGCGAAGTGGCCGTTCTTCTGCGCGGCGGCGGCCCGCTGGTGGCTGGCCGCGGCGAAGGCGTCCTGCTCCTCGCGGGTGATGCCGTGCTTCGCGCCGTGCCGCTCGGTGGACTCGCCCATCGAGCAGCAGTCCCAGGCGTCGGTGAGCCCGTCGAGCGCCATGTGGTCCTTGATCGTGACGTCGCCGTACTTGTAGCCGGAGCGCTGCCCGAGCAGCAGGTGCGGGGCGTTGGTCATCGACTCCATGCCGCCGGCCACCACGATGTCGAACTCGCCGGCCCGGATGAGCTGGTCGGCCAGGGCGATCGCGTCCAGCCCGGAGAGGCAGACCTTGTTGATGGTCAGCGCCGGGGTGGACATCGGGATGCCGGCCTCGACGGCGGCCTGCCGGGCCGGGATCTGCCCCGCGCCCGCCTGGAGCACCTGGCCCATGATCACGTACTGCACCTGGTCCGGAGCGACGCCGGCCCGCTCCAGCGCCGCCTTGATCGCGACGCCGCCGAGCTTCGTCGCCGGAAGGTCCTTGAGGTTGCCCAGCAGGCGCCCCATCGGGGTCCGCGCGCCGCTGACGATCACCGAAGCCATTGCCTGCCTCCGAGGGGGTGCCGACCTGTACGCCTTAACGATTGTTCGGTCAGACTAGCGCCATGGCTGAGAACTCCCCCGTCGAGACCGCTGCCGACTATGTCACAGACATCGGCCTGCGCCGCATCGACCACGTCGGGGTCGCGGTCGCCGACCTCGACGCCGCGATCGACTTCTACCAGCGCACCTTCGGCATGCGCTGCGTGCACACCGAGACCAACACCGAGCAGGGCGTACGCGAGGCGATGCTGGCCGTCGGCCCGACCGCCGAGGGCGGCTGCGTGCAGCTGCTCGCCCCGCTGAGCCCGGAGTCGACCATCGCGAAGTTCCTGGACCGCAACGGCCCGGGCGTGCAGCAGGTGGCGTACACGGTGGCCGACATCGACGCGGCCTGCGCGGCGCTGCGCGAGCGGGGCGTACGGCTGCTCTACGAGACCCCGAAGCGCGGCACCGCCGACTCCCGGATCAACTTCGTGCACCCGAAGGACGCCGGCGGCGTCCTGGTCGAGCTGGTCGAGCCGGCCGCCGGGGGCCACTGACCTGCCCACCCGCGCGGGTCGGGGCGTCCGCGCGCCGCCCCGACCCGTGCGACCGACCGTCGACCACACCGGATCCCAGAAGATGGGAACACGAGCAGCATTGCGCGAATCGGCGTTCCCATGGACAGCTCCACGCACGGCGCAATGCACTTTTTCACACAGGACTTCCGGCCCTAGCTACCGTTCAGTAACGTCCGGCGGCACAGGAGCGCGACCGGTGCCGGATGTGTCGATTGCCGACATGGCGGTCGGTCGCACCGGCGCCGACGATGGCAACAGCCCGTGCCCGGCGTGCGGGTGCGGACGAACGGGAGGTCACCGTGCAGGACATCCTCGAAGCGATCATGGCAGCGGAGGGCTCGGACAAGCCGGAGCGCGAACTGGCCGGCCTCGCCGGCCTGCCCGTGCCGGAGAGCTACCGGGGCATGGTCGTCCGCGCCGACGAGACCCGGATGTTCGAGGGGTTGGCCACCCGGGACAAGGACCCGCGCAAGGCCCTGCACCTGCAGGAGGTGCCCACCCCGGAACTCGGCCCGGGCGAGGCCCTGGTCGCCGTGATGGCCAGCGCGATCAACTACAACACGGTCTGGACCAGCATCTTCGAGCCGCTGCCGACCTTCAAGTTCCTCCAGCGCTACGGCCGGCTCTCCGAGCTGACCCGCCGGCACGACCTGCCGTACCACGTGGTCGGCTCGGACGCCGCCGGCGTGGTGCTGCGCACCGGCCCCGGCGTGACCAAGTGGAAGGCCGGCGACGAGGTCGTCGCCCACTGCCTCTCGGTCGAGCTGGAGGACGCGGCCGGCCACGACGACACCATGCTCGACCCGCAGCAGCGGATCTGGGGCTTCGAGACCAACTTCGGCGGCCTCGCCGAGCTGTGCGTGGTCAAGGCCAACCAGCTGATGCCCAAGCCGCGCCACCTGAGCTGGGAGGAGGCGGCGAGCCCGGGCCTGGTCAACTCGACGGCGTACCGGCAGCTCGTCTCCCACCACGGGGCGAACATGAAGCAGGGCGACGTGGTGCTGATCTGGGGCGCCTCCGGCGGCCTGGGCGGCTACGCCACCCAGATGGCGCTCAACGGCGGCGCGATCCCGGTCTGCGTGGTCTCCAGCCCGGAGAAGGCCGAGCTGTGCCGGTCCATGGGGGCCGAGCTGGTCATCGACCGCTCCGCCGAGGGCTTCCGGTTCTGGAAGGACGAGCAGACCCAGGACCAGGACGAGTGGCGCCGCTTCGGCGAGCGGATCCGGGAGCTGACCGGCGGCGAGGACCCGGACATCGTCTTCGAGCACCCCGGCCGGGAGACCTTCGGCGCCAGCGTCTACGTGGCCAAGAAGGGCGGCACCATCGTCACCTGCGCCTCCACCAGCGGATACCAGCACCAGTACGACAACCGGTACCTGTGGATGCACCTCAAGCGGATCGTCGGCAGCCACTTCGCCAACTACCGCGAGGCGTGGGAGGCCAACCGGCTCGTCGCGCTCGGGCAGATCCACCCGACGGTGTCCAGGACCTACCCGCTGGAGCAGACCGGCCAGGCGGCGTACGAGGTGCACCGCAACGCGCACCAGGGCAAGGTCGGCGTGCGCTGCCTCGCCCCCACCGACGGCCTCGGCGTCCGGGACCCGCAGATGCGGGCCCGGCACGAGAGCGCGATCAACCGGTTCCGCGGCCGCTGAGCCGTCCGGGTGACGCCGGGTCGCCCATTGCGGTGAGGAGGGCATTGCCTTTCCACCGTGACCCGGACACCCATTCGAGTGAGGCCGGACAAAGGGCCGCGGGCACCGCCCGCGGCCCTTTTCCCGCTCACCGCGCGTGACGTCCGGCCCGCCCGGGAGCTGCCAAGATCGTCATTCGGGCGGGTCCGGAGGCACGGGCCGGCGGACCATGTAATGAGGACACGAAAGCTCGGGACCGCTCTTGCGAACGACCCCGGGGAGTCTGCGAGTATGTCCCAATGCCCCAGCAGCAGTCCTCCCCTCTGGCGTTCTTCGATAACGCGAACTCGCAGCCGGATTTCACCGTCGGTCTGCGCGGCTACAACACCCACCAGGTCGATGACTTCATCGGCCGGATGACCGCGGCGCTGACCCAGTCGGAGCAGGCCCGGGCCGAGGCCGAGCAGCGGATGAACGACGCCCAGCGTCGCCTCCGCCAGGCCGAGCAGCGCCAGAGCGCGCTCGAGCAGAAGCTCACCGACACCAACAAGCAGCTCGAGGAGAACAGCCGGCCCACCCTCTCCGGCCTGGGCACCCGGGTCGAGCAGATCCTCCGGCTGGCCGAGGAGCAGGCCAACGACCACCGCAACGAGGCCAAGCGGGAGTCCGAGGGGATCCTCTCCGCGGCGCGCCTCGAGGCGCGGGAGATCACCGACAAGGCGCGCGCCGAGGCCGCCGCCATGAAGGCCACCGCCGAGCGGGAGGCGGGCAACGTCCGCACCGCCGCCGAGCGCGAGGCCGCCGAGGTACGGGTGCAGGCCCGCCGCGAGGCCGACACGCTGCGCGCCGACGCGGAGCGGGAGACCAAGCAGCTGCGTACGGTCACCGCGCACGAGGTGGCCGAGCTGAAGTCCACCGTCGAGCGCGAGGTCGCCACCCTGCGGGCCACCGCCGAGCGGGAGATCACCCAGCAGCGGGCCAAGGCCGCCCGCGAGGCCGAGGAGAAGCGGGCCGAGGCGACCAAGCTGCTCACCGACGCCCGCGACAAGCGGGACAAGGACCTCCAGGCCCTGGAGCTCCAGCTCGCCGAGCGGCGCGAGAAGGCCGAGCGCGAGGAGTCGGAGCGGCACGCCGCCCAGGTCGCGCAGACCCAGAAGCTGGTCGGCGAGGCCGAGCAGCGCGCCCACGCCGCGCAGGAGCGGGCCAAGGAGATCGAGCAGCGGGCCGAGGCCCGCCGGGTCGAGTCCGAGCGCACCGCCGCCGAGACGGTCGAGAAGGCCAAGGCGCTGGCCGAGAAGACGCTGAGCGAGGCCAAGGCCGAGGCGAAGCGGCTGCTCACCGAGGCGCGCACCGAGGCCGAGCTGACCACCCAGGCCGCCCGCCGCGAGGTCGAGGACCTCACCCGCCAGAAGGACGCCGTCACCTCCCAGCTCGGGCAGATGCTCTCCGGCCTGGCCGGCATCGTGCCGGGCGTGCCGGCCCAGCAGCAGGCCGCCGCGCCGGCCAAGCCGGAGCCGGCCAAGGCCGACGCCGAGCAGAAGGCGACCGCCGGCTGACCCACCGCACGTCGGGGCATGAGTGATACGGCGCGGGGTGACACCGGGTGACCGGTGCTACCCCGCGCCGTATGCGTTGCGTCCCCCCTCCGGGACCGGCGTGCCGGAACCAGTGAAGTAGGTCCCAACAGGGGCGTCCGTATCGCCCCAGGAGGGCCGGATGCGTGTGAGGATGGGGGCATGTCGCACGGCGAGGAACTGTTCGCTCTCGGCGGGGACGTGACCACGGAGCCCAGCTTCGAGTCCGCCCTGCGGGGGTACGAGAAACGACAGGTCGACCGGTACGTCGCTCGTGCGGAGCACGAGATCGCCACCCTGACGGCCGAGCGGGAGCAGGCGTACACCCAGATCCACAAGCTGGCCGGTCAGGTCGAGCACCTCCAGCGCGACCTGGCCCAGGTGCGCAAACAGGCCGCCGTGGTGGACCGGGCCTCCTTCAAGCACCTCGGGCCCCGGGTCGAACAGATCCTGGCCCTCGCCGAGGAGCAGGCCGACGCCATCCTGGCCGCCGCGAACGAGGAGATCGACGCCCGTCGCGCCGCCGCCGAGCACATCATCGACGAGGCCCGGGAGCAGGCGGCCCGGGCACTGAAGGACTTCGAGATCGCGCTGGCCGCGCGGCGCTCCGAGGAGGAACGGCACACCGCCGCCCGCAAGGCCGAGGCGGACGCCGCCGTGAAGTCCGCCAAGGAGGACGCGGCCCGGCTGCGGGCGACCGCCCAGGACGAGTCCAACCGGCTGCGGGCCGCCGCGCAGGAGGCGCTGACCAAGGCCCAACAGGAGGCCACCCAGCTCCGGGACACCGCCAAGGAGATCCACAGCCGGGCCCAGCAGGAGGCCACCAAGCTGCGGGAGACGGCCAAGGAGGCCCTGGCCCGGGCGCAGCAGGAGGCCACCCAGCTCCGCGAGGCGGCCAAGGAGGTGCACGCCAAGGCGCAGCAGGAGGCCAAGCGGCTCACCGAGTCCGCGGCCGAGGCGGGGCGGGCCACCCACGCCAAGGCCCTGCAGGAGGCCAAGAAGATCGTCGACGACGCCGAGGAGGCCGCGAAGGGCACCCGGGGTCGGGCCCGACAGGAGGCGCACCGGCTGACCACCGAGGCGGCCGAGACGGCCAAGCGCAGCCGCGCCGAGACCGAGGCGTACGTGCAGCGGATGCGGACCGAGACCGAGGCGTACGTACAGCAGACCCGGGCCCAGACGCAACAGGAGCTCGGCGCCTGGCGAGCCGGGGTGGAGAAGGAGGTCAACGGCCGGCGGGAGGCCGCCGACCGGGAACTGGCCCAGCGCCGCGCCACCGCCGAGAGGGAGTACGCCAAGCGCCGCGACGAGCTGGAGAAGCAGTTCAAGTCCCAGCAGGACGAGTTGGCGCAGCAGCACCGGACCCGGCACGACGAGCTGGAACGGGAGTGGACGGCACGGCGCGACGAGATCGAGCGGGGCGCGGCCGAGGTCCGCCGGGCCGCCGAGGCGGACGCGCTCACCATGCGCCGTCGGGCCGAGGAGGAGGCCGCCGCGCTGCTCCAGCAGGCCGAGCAGGAGGCCGCCGACAAGCGCCGCAAGGCCGACGAGCACGTCGCCGCCTCCCGTCGGCAGTTCGAGGAGTACGCGGCCACCACCCAGCAGCACCTGGCCACCACCCAGCAGCACCTCGCCGCGACGCAGCAGGAGGCGGCGGCGAGCCGCCAGCAGCTCGCCCAGGTGATGCTGGAGATCGCCCAGGCCCAGCAGCAACTCGCCGACCTGCGGCAGGAGACCTGGCAGGCGCGGCAGGAGTCCGACGAGATCCAGCGGCAGATCACCGAGCTGAAGCTGCGGCGAATGGCCCCCGACGGGCTCGACGGCGGGTCGTCCGACGGCGCCCGGCCGCTGGTCGCAGTGGACGGCGGACGCCCGACGGCGACCGTGGACGGGAAGACCCCGGCGAACGGCGGCAAGCCGACGGCGGGCGCGGCCACCAGCGTGGACGGTGCGAACGCCGGCGTGACCAGCACCGCGGACGGCG
Organism: Micromonospora coxensis; assembly: GCF_900090295.1. NCBI lineage: Bacteria > Bacillati > Actinomycetota > Actinomycetes > Micromonosporales > Micromonosporaceae > Micromonospora > Micromonospora coxensis. The sequence continues at coordinate 2,345,075 of NZ_LT607753.1, forward strand.
CGAAGCCGGCATCGGGCGGCGCGTTGAAGGCCGAGCCGGTCGGCGGGGACAGCACCGCGGCCAACGGCGCCAAGCCCAAGGCGGAGCCGGTGACCACCGTCGACGGCGGGACCGCCAGCGCCGGGGTCGACGGCGAGCCGACCGTCGCGGCGGTGCCGGGCACCGGGGGCCGGGGGGCCACCCCCACGAAGATCACCAGCACCGGGGAGAGCGGCAAGCGGCCGACGAAGCCGACCACCGACGAGCGCAGCGCCAAGCCCAGCACGGTCACCGTCGAGACGGAGTGACGCCCTGAGCGGAACCGGCCACCACGCCGGGTGACGACGGGTGGCCGGCCGGTCCGGACGCCACTACCCTGCCGGGCAGGGCCCGCTGGCAGGGGTCCGCGGCGGCAGCCTCCGGCCCGGGGCCGGAGCGGGACCCGGGGAGGTCCGGTGGAACAGGACGGGCCGGCACGCGACGGCGTCGAGGGCGAGCCGACACGGGAGCACGGCCCGGCCGACGGGTCCGGCCGGGGCGAGCCGGGCGGGGCCGGCGGACCGGAGGTCGCCGGCACGGCCGGCGCGCCGGGCGAGGCCGGCGGATCCGCCCGGCACGGCGCCGACGGCGACGGGACCTCCGGTGGACGGGCCGGGCGGGAGCCCGCACCGGAGACCGGGGACGTCGACCCCACCGACTTCGAGGCGGCCGGCCCGGTGGCGAACGGCTCGGGCCGCTTCGGCCGGCCCGGGCGACCGCTGCGCCGCAGCAGCTTCCTGGTCGGCTTCACCGGGGCGCTCGGCGTGCTGCTGGCGTACACGGTCTGGCTGGGCGTCCGCAACGCCGGCGGCATCCTCGTCCTGGTGGTGATCGCGCTCTTCCTCGCGGTGGGGCTCAACCCGGCGGTGGGCCGGCTGCGCTCCTGGGGGCTGCCGCACGGGCTCGCCGTCGCGACTGTCGTGCTCACCCTGCTCCTGCTGATCACCGCCGGCCTGGTGGCGCTGGTCCCGCCGGTGATCACCCAGAGCGGCGAGTTCCTCGCCCAACTGCCCAGCTACGTCGAGGAACTGCGCCGCAACCGCGCGGTCAACGACCTGGTGGAGCGGTACGACGTGATGGAGCGGGTGCAGGCCGCGGCGAACGCCGACACCATCGGCCGGGCCCTCGGCGGGGTGCTCGGCGGCGCGCAACTGATCTTCGGCACCCTGTTCCGGGCGCTGACCGTGCTGGTGCTGACCATCTACTTCCTGGCCTACTTCGACCGGTTGCGCGACCTCGGGTACGCGCTGGTCCCCCGCTCCCGCCGGCAGCGGGTCAGCCTGATCGGGGACGAGATCCTGGCCAAGGTCGGCGCGTACATGGTGGGGGCGTTGAGCATCGCGGTGCTCGCCGGCGCGACCACCTTCACCTTCGCGCTGATCGTCGGGCTGCCGTACCCGTTCGCGCTGGCGGTGGTGGTGGCGGTGACCGACCTGATCCCACAGATCGGGGCCACCCTCGGCGCGGTGGTGGTGAGCCTGGTCGCGTTCGCCACCGGGCTGCCCGAGGGGATCGCGGCGCTGGTCTTCTTCGTGCTCTACCAGCAGGTGGAGAACTACCTCATCTACCCGAAGATCATGCGACGCTCGGTGCAGGTGAACGAGGTGGCCGCGCTGCTGGCCGCGCTGCTCGGGGTGGCCCTGATGGGGGTGGTCGGCGCGCTGATCGCGATCCCGACGGTGGCCGCCGGGCAGCTCATCCTGCGCGAGGTGGTGCTGCCCCGGCAGGAACGACGCTGACGCGGCGGGCTCAGTCGCGCTGCGGGCCGGGCACCGGGGTGTCGGCGAAGGAGGCGACGGTACGGTCGGCGTACGCGCTGACGTCGCCGGTCTCCATCGGGCCGTCCCAGGTGGTGGGCAGCGGCAGCGACGCCGCCGGGTTGACCCGCCGGACGATCTCGTCGAGCACCGTCTCGGCGTCGCCCACCCAGAGGTGCTTCGCGCCGGGCACCCCGACCACCTCGGCCTGCGGCACCACGGCGAAGCGCTCCCTGGCCTCGTCCGGACGCAGGTAGTCGTCGAACTCCGGCACCAGCGCGGTGAGCGGCGTGCCCCGCTCGGCCCAGACCGCCAGGTCCTCGGGCGTGGAGAAGCGCAGCGGCGGGGAGAGCAGGATCGCCCCGGCCACCGCCGGGTCGCAGCCGTACTTCAGCGCCAGGTCGGTGCCGAACGACCACCCGACCAGCCAGATGTTCGGCAACTCGTGGAACTCGGCGTACTCGATGGCGGCGTGCACGTCGAAGCGCTCGCCGACGGCGGCGTCGAAGGCACCCTCGCTGGTGCCCCGGACGCTGCTGGTGCCCCGGGTGTTGAACCGCAGCACCGCCAGGTCGGCCAGGGCGGGCAGCCGCCAGGCGGCCTTGCGGAAGACGTGGCTGTCCATCATCCCGCCGTGGGTGGGCAGCGGGTGCAGGCAGACCAGGGTGCCCACCGGCTCCCGGTCGACCGGCCGGGCCAGCTCACCGACCAGCCGCAGGCCGTCGGCGGTGTGCAGCTCGATGTCCTCCCGGTGGCCGGGGAGGATCGACGACGCGCGGATCGGTGTGCTCACCGCTCAAGTCTGGCGCGAACTCGCCGCCGCCGCCCGCCCGGGCGGAAACAGCGTGATCCAGATCGCTCAGCCGTACCGGGGGGCACCCCGCCCGCGCATCAGGTTGGGCCCCCGCCGGTCCCGGGCCCGCCAGCAGCCGCTGTGCCAGTGCCGCCGGTCGGTGAGGTCGCCCGTACCGTCGGCCGGCCAGGCCACCAGGTGCGCCACCCCGGGGCGGATCTCCTGGTCGCACCCCGGGCAGCGGTACGTCTTGGTGGACGCGCCGCCGCCGATGCCGCGTACCTGCCAGTCGCCGTCGCGCCACTGCTGGACCGTGGGCACGCCCTGGCGTACCCGGTCGGAGTCCAGGTGGGCGGCGTCGTCCCGGCGGGGACGGTTGCGACGGGGGCTCACATCGTCAAGATTACGGTCAGTTCCAGGTCGACGGCCTGCTGAGGTCGTCGGCCAGCCGCGCCCCGCCGAGCACGACGGCCGCGTCCGCCTCGGTGAACCCCCGGTTGGGCCAGCCGAAGCGGGCGGTGACCGACGCCTTGTCGACGCCGAGCAGCTCCAACTCCCCGCCCTGCGGCGGGACGTAGCCGGCCCGGTCACCGATCGTCCGGTTCCCCTCGGTACGGCCGCTCGGGACCTCGCGGTGGTACTCCAGCCAGACGTCGAGGCGCTGGTCGCCGGGGCGGGCGACGGTGAGGAGCACGTCCAGCGCGTCCGGGAAGCCGATCACACTGACCTCGCAGCCGGCCAGCGACGCGTCCGGCGGCAGGGTGGTCAACCGCAGCGGCGTCGCGCACCGGCGTGCCTCGTCCAGCCGCAGCGCCGCGACCGCCTCGCGCAGGCCGCCGTCGTCGTCGGCGACGGTGTGCACCCGGGCGTACAGGCCCGGGACCGGCTGCCAGCGCAGCAACCAGCCCGGCTGCCCGCCCGGCCCGGTCGACGGCACCCGCTGCACCCGCCCGTCGAAGCCGGCCGCGGTGGCCGGCGTGTCCGGGTAGGTCATCCCCTCGTGCACCGACCGCTCCACGGCGGCGGCGTCGGTGGACAGGTCGACCGCGACGATCCGGTCACCCCCCAGGTCGAGCCGGCCGCCCTCGACGCCCCCGCCGGTACGCCAGGTCAGCAGCCGGGCCCGGGCCGGGTCCACGCCGAAGTGCAGCAGGTTCGGGTCGGTGCCGACCAGGGTCGGATCGGCGAGTGCCCCCGGCACGCCGACGACGGGCGGCGGCACCGGTGGGGCAGCCGTCCACGCCGACCGGCTCGGCACCTCGCCCAGTTGGACGGTGGCCACGCCGAGTACGCCGACCAGTGCCAGCGCGGTGGCGGTGACCACCCGGCGGCGCAGTCGACGGCGGCGGCCCCGGGCCACCGAGTCCCGCAGCAGCCGGTGGCTGTCGACCGCCCCCTCGGCGTGCTCCCGCAGCGTGCTGGTGATCCGCTCGTCGAGGTCGGTCACGGCCGGCTCCCGTTCGTCGCCGGGGCGGCGAAGCGCTCCCGGAGGTGGGTGAGCGCCCGCATGGCGTGGGTGCGGACGGTGACCGGCGAGCAGTCCAGGATCTGCGCGATGGTGGTGTCGTCGAGGTCCTCGTAGTAGCGCAGCACCAGCACGGCGCGCTGCCGGTCGGGCAGGGCGCGGATCAGCCGCCACATCTCGTCCCGGTCGGCCGCCTCGCCGCCGAGGTCGCCGCGACCGGCCCGCTCGGCGAACTCGGCGGTGGCCAGTTCCCGGCTGGACCGGCGCCGCCACCAGGAGGTGTTCGCGTTGACCAGCATCCGGCGCACGTACACGTCGGGACGGTCGGCCCGGGCGATCTTCCGCCAGTGCAGGTACGCGCGGGCCAGCACGTCCTGGGTGAGGTCCTCGGCGCGGTGCTCGTCACCGGTCAGCAGCCGGGCCAGCCGGACGAGGGCCGGCCCGCGGCTGCTGACGTACTCCTCGAAGGTCACACCCTCAAGACGCCGTCACCGACGCGGTGTGTTGACCGGGGTCAGCGGCGGGTGTGGTCGCGGAAGCCACGACCGGTCTTGCGGCCCAGGTAGCCGGCGGTGACCAGGTGCTCCAGCAGCGGCGCGGGCGCGAAGCCCGGCTCGCGCAGCTCCAGGTACAGCTCCCGCTGGATGGCCAGCGAGACGTCCAGGCCGACCACGTCGAGCAGCTCGAACGGGCCCATCGGGTAGCCGCAGCCGAGCTTCATCGCGTGGTCGATGTCGTCGGCGGTGGAGTAGCTGGCCTCCAGCATCTTCACCGCGTCGTTCAGGTACGGGAAGAGCAGCGCGTTGACGATGAAGCCGGAGCGGTCGCCGCAGACCACGCCGGTCTTGCCGAGCGCCACGCAGACCGCCTTGGCGGTGGCGGTGGTCTCGGCGGAGGTGCGGATGGTCTGTACCACCTCGACCAGCGGCATGATCGGCGCCGGGTTGAAGAAGTGCAGGCCCACCACGTCGGCCGGACGCTGGGTGGCCATCGCCACGTCGATCACCGGCAGCGAGGAGGTGGTGGTGGCGAGCACGACGCCCGGCTTGCAGATCTCGTCGAGGCTGGCGAAGAGCGCCTTCTTGACGCTCAGCTCCTCGATCACGGCCTCGACCACCAGGTCGACGTCGGCCAGGTGCTCCAGCGTCGCGGACCAGTTGATCCGGCCCAGTGCGGCGTCCCGGTCGGCCTCGCTGAGCTTGCCGCGTACCACGCCCTTGTTGAGCGAGGTCTTGACCGCCTCGAAGACCTTGGCGGACTTCTCCGCGCCCCGGGTCACCGAGACGACCTCGTAGCCGGCCTTGGCGAAGACCTCGATGATGCCGGTGGCCATGGTGCCGGAGCCGACCACGCCGACCTTCGTGATGCCGCGGGTGCCGTCGGCGAGCGCCGACTCCGTGGCCACGGGCGTCTGCTCGTCGGGTACGACCACCGGAGAGCCCGGCCGCTCGTAGGTGTAGAAGCCCCGGCCGGACTTGCGGCCGAGCAGACCCGCGGTGACCATCTGCTTGATCAGCGGCACCGGGGCGTGCCGGCGGTCCCGCCCGCCGCGCCGGTACATGGTGTCCAGGATCTCGTACGCGGTGTCGAGGCCGATCAGGTCCATCAGGGCGAGCGGACCCATCGGCAGGCCGCAGCCGAGCTTCATCGCGGCGTCGATGTCCTCGCGGGTGGCGTAGTGCGACTCGAACATGCCCACGGCGTGGTTGAGGTAGCCGAAGAGCAGGGCGTTGGCGATGAAGCCGGCCCGGTCGCTGATGGTGACGTCGACCTTGCCCAGCCGCTTGCAGAGCGCCTCCACGTCGGCCACCACGTCGGCGGAGGTGACCACCGTGCGGACCACCTCGACCAGCTTCATCACCGGCGCCGGGTTGAAGAAGTGGATGCCGATCACCTGGTTGGGCCGGGTGGTGGCGACCGAGATCTCGGTGACGCTCAGCGAGGAGGTGTTGGTGGCGAGGATGGCCTCGGGCTTGCAGACCCGGTCCAGCTCGGCGAAGATCCGCTGCTTGAGGTCCAGGTGCTCGGGGACGGCCTCGATGACCAGGTCGACCGAGTGCAGGGCGTCCAGCCCGACCTGGAAGTCGACCCGGGACAGCAGCGCGTCCCGGTCGGCCTCGGCGAGCTTGCCCTTGGCGACCGCCCGGTCGGTGGAGCCGGTCAGGGTGGACCGGCCGCGCTCCAGGGCGGCCTCGGAGATCTCCACCGCGACGACGTCCACCCCGTTGCGGGCGAACACCTCGACGATGCCGGCACCCATGGTGCCCAGACCCACCACACCTACACTGGTGAACTCGCGCGCCACGACCGGCCTCCCCTGGATCGACTCCGCGGCCAACGACATGAACGGCCGCTAAGGTTATGCGCCGGAGTCTGCCACGTGACGCTACGTTGTCGAGACGCCGTGGGATATTTCACGCAGCGGTTCAGCCCGATGTCCGGACCCCGGCCAGCGCCAGCAGCTCCGCCACGAACTCCGCCGGCCGTTCCAGGTGCGGGCTGTGCCCGCAGCCGGGGAGCACCACCTCCCGGTACGACCCGCCGGCGGCGGCGTACCGCGCCAGCACCGCCCTGGTCTGCCCGACCATCGGTTGCGGCGGGCAGGCCCGCGCACCGGGCCAGTCCGGCACCATCCCCAGCGACCCCAGGTACGCCAGGTCGAACAGGGAGGTGTCGGAGACGATCACGTCGGCGTCACCGCGTACCCAGGTGACCGGCGGCTTGACTCCGACGGCGACCAGCTCGTCGGCGATCCGGAAGCGGGCGAGGGCGTTGAACACGCCCCGCTCCCCCGGCGCCGTGCCGGGCCAGTGCGGGGACGCCACCCCGGTGCCCGGGTAGTTGTCGTCGCCGACCACGGTGCTCAGGACGCTGTCGAGCAGCAGTTCCTCGTCGTCGCCGAGGCTGGCCGGGTCGGCGACGTACGCCGTCCGCAGCACGGTGCGCGGGCTGGTCGGGCCGTCGACGCCGCGGTCCTTCGCGGCGAGCCGGGCCACGAACTCGGGGTTGGCCGTGCCGCCGCCGGTGCCGGCGAGGTCGGGGCTGGTCGGGGTGCCGTCGAGGTCCCGGGTGCCACCGAAGCCGTACGGGGAGACGGGCGCCTCCAGCAGCAGGCCCGCCACCCGGTCGGGCCGGTCCACCAGCAGCCGCATCGCCACGCCCCCGCCGAGGGAGTGCCCGACCACCACCGGTCGCGCGCCGGACGGGTACAGCCCCGGGGCGTCGAGCAGGGCGGCCACGTCGTCGGCGAAGTCGGCCAGCCCCCGGCTCCCGTCCAGCGGGGCGGGCTCGGTGTCGCCGTACCCGCGCAGGTCCGGCGCGACCACCCGCAGCGTCGACGGCAGCCGGCGGACGAGCGGCTCCCAGAAGGCGGACGAGGAGACGTTGCCGTGCACCAGCAGCACCGGCACGCCGTCCGGCGGGCCGGCGACCCGGACCCGCTGGGTGATCCCGTTCGCCGTCACGGTCCGCTGCTCGGTCTCCATCCGCGGCATGCTGCCACGGCCGGTGACCCGGGTCCATGGTGCGGCCGACCATGATCGGCCGGCCGGACCTGGCGACCACCGCCGCGTCGCACGACGGCCTCGTCGGCCCGGCGGGCGACGCTGCGACGGCGGCGCGGCATGGCGGCGGCCGGGCCGGGCGGGCAGCTGCGGCCGGCTCCACCGCGCCGGCTCGGCCGCCGCCGGTACGCAAGCTCGGCCGGCGGGTCAGGCGGGGCCGTCGCCCCGGCCGACCGAGGCCACCGGCGTGCCGCCGGACGGCCAGGCGTCGGTCGGCCCGTTGGCCAGTCCACCCACCGGCAGCGGCACCGTCGGCCGGTGGTGGCGCCGCGCGTCGCCGCCCCCACCGCCGAGGAAGCGCAGCCCGACCGGGTCGGTCGTGGCCAGCCCGGGGTCGAAGAAGCGCAGCTCGGTACGGCCGAGCCGGATCACGTCGCCGTCGGCGAGCGGCTCCTCGCCGGTGATCCGCCGGTCGTTGAGCCAGGTCCCGTTGGTCGACCCCAGATCGACCAGGACCGCCCCGGCGTCGGTCAGCCGCACCTCGGCGTGCCGCCGGCTCAGGTGCGGATCGGGCACCACGATGTCGGCGTCGGGCGTACGCCCGATCACCTGTGGACGTGGGCTCAGCCGGAAGCTGGCCCCGCGCATCATGCCCGCCGTCACCGTCATCAGCGGCGTCAGTTCCGGATGTTCCTTCATGGACAGTCAGCTCCCCACCCACCGTCACCCCGGCTCAGCCTGCCAGTTGCGCACCACCACCTCACCACCCGGCCGGCCACCTCCGCGACCCCGGCCGGACAACTCACGTTGGCCGATCCGTGACCCGTCCGGACGACCCGCTCCGGCCCGCCACCGCTTCGGCGCCGGCGGCGGACGCTTCGACGGCCGTCAGCACCCCTACCGGTGAGTAATCTTCGGGTCTAGACTTCCGCCATGACGGCTGTGCATGTCCCCGGCACCCCGGTCATCGACGACGGTCACCTGGTCTCGACGAGCCCGGCGACGGGCGAGGAGGCCGGCCGGTTCCCCGTCGCCACCCCCGACGACGTCGCCCGTGCGGTGGACCGCGCCCGCGCCGCCGCCGACTGGTGGGCCGGGCTCGGCTTCACCGGGCGGCGGGAGCGGCTGCTGCGCTGGCGCGCCCTACTCGCCCGGCGGATCGAGGAGCTGGCGCAGCTGGTGCACGTCGAGGGCGGCAAGCCGGTCCCCGACGCGATCGTCGAGATCCTCACCGCCATCGAGCACATCGACTGGGCCGCCCGCAACGCCGGCCGGGTCCTGGGGCCGCGCCGGGTCCGCTCCCGGCTGATCCTCGCCGAGTTCACCGGCCACCTCGAATACCAGCCGTACGGCGTGGTCGGTGTGATCGGCCCGTGGAACTACCCGGTCTTCACCCCGATCGGCTCCGCCGCGTACGCCCTCGCGGCCGGCAACGCGGTCGTGCTCAAGCCCAGCGAGTACACGCCGGCCGTCGGGCAGTGGCTGGTCGACAGCTTCGCCGAGGTGGTCGGGGAGCAGCCGGTGCTGACCGCCGTGCACGGCCTCGGCGACGTGGGCGCGGCGCTGTGCCGCTCGGGCGTGGGCAAGCTCGCCTTCACCGGCTCGACCGCCACCGCGAAGAAGGTGATGGCCGCCTGCGCCGAGACGCTGACCCCGGTGCTGCTGGAGGCCGGCGGCAAGGACGCGATGATCGTCGACAGCGACGCCGACCTGGACGCCGCCGCCGAGGCGTGCGTCTGGGGCGCGCTGACCAACGCCGGGCAGACCTGCATCGGCATCGAGCGGGTCTACGCCGTCGACCCGGTCTTCGACGCGTTCGTCGGCAAGGTGGTCGCCAAGGCCGAACGGCTGACCGTCGGCGCCGAGGGCGCGGACATCGGCCCGATCACCATGCCGAGCCAGCTCGACGTGATCCGCCGGCACATCGACGACGCGATCGACGCCGGTGGACGCGCCGTGCTCGGCGGGCCGGACGCGGTGCGTCCCCCGTACGTGCATCCGACCGTGCTGGTGGACGTCCCGGAGTCCTCGGCGGCCGTCCGCGAGGAGACCTTCGGCCCCACCCTGACCATCAACCGGGTCCGCGACGCCGACGAGGCCGTACGCCGGGCCAACGCCCTGTCGTACGGCCTGGGGGGTGCGGTCTTCGGCCGCAGGCGGGCGGTGGCGATCGCCCGGCGGCTGCGCTCGGGCATGGCCTCGGTCAACTCGGCGCTCACCTTCGCCGGGATGTCCACCCTGCCGTTCGGCGGGGTGGGTGACTCCGGCTTCGGGCGGATCCACGGCGAGGACGGGCTGCGCGAGTTCGGCCGGGCCAAGTCGATCACCCGCCGCCGGGCCCGGTCGTTGCTGCCGTCGATGACCTTCGAGCGGACCGCGGGCGACGTCGCCCGCCTGGTCAAGGCCGCCAAGCTGATGTACGGCCGGCGCTGAGCGGGTGTCGGCTCAGAACAGGGTCAGCTCGTCGCGCTCGATGCCGCGCAGCTTGTCGTAGTCGACCACCACGCACCGGATCCCCCGGTCGGTGGCGAGGACGCGGGCCTGCGGCTTGATCTCCTGCGCGGCGAAGACGCCGGTGACCGGGGCGAGCAGCGGATCACGGTTCATCAGCTCCAGGTAGCGGGTGAGCTGCTCCACGCCGTCGATCTCGCCGCGCCGCTTCACCTCGACCGCGACCGCGCCGGAGTTGGCGTCCCGGCAGAGCAGGTCGACCGGGCCGATCGCGGTCATGTACTCGCGCCGGACCAGGGTGAAGCCCTCGCCGAGGGTCTCCGGGTTGGCGGCCAGCAGCTCCTGCAGGTGCGCCTCGACGCCGTCCTTGCGCAGCCCCGGATCGACGCCCAGCTCGTACGAGGTGTCCTGGAAGATCTCCTCCAGGGTGATCCGCAGTTCCTCGCCGGCCTTGTTGACCACGCGCCAGACGCCCGGGGCCTCCTCCAGCCGACAGGGCGGGCTCATCCAGTTCAGTGGCTTGTACGCCCGGTCGTCCGCGTGGATCGACACCGAGCCGTCCGCCTTCACCATCAGCAGTCGGGTGGCCGGCGGCAGGTGAGCCGAGAGCCGTCCGACGTAGTCCACCGAGCACTTCGCAATCACCAGCCGCACCCGACGAGGGTAGCCGAGGACCGGCCCGTCGCCGACGAGCGGCACTGGCGTGCCGGTGCGATGCTGAGACGGTGTTCGAAGTCCTCACCGGCACCGGGCTCGCCGCCTCGGCGGGCCTGAACGCCTACATCCCCCTGCTCACCATGGGGTTGCTCGCCCGCTACACCGACCTGATCGACCTGCCCAGCGGCTGGCAGTGGCTCGGCAACGGCTGGGTCCTGGCGATCCTGGCGGTGCTGCTCGCCGTCGAGGTCGTCGCCGACAAGGTCCCGGTGGTCGACCACGTCAACGACGTCGTGCAGACCGTGGTCCGTCCGACCGCCGGTGGCCTGGCCTTCGGTGCCGGTGCCAGCTCCGAGACGGTGACGGTCAGCGACCCGGGCAGCTTCTTCTCGTCGAACCAGTGGGTGCCGGTGGTGACCGGCGTGGTGATCGCCCTCGGCGTGCACCTGCTCAAGTCGGCCGCCCGGCCCGTCGTCAACGCCACCACCGCCGGCTTCGGCGCGCCGGTGGCGAGCACCGCCGAGGACGCGACCAGCGTGGTGATGTCCCTGGTGGCGATCATCCTGCCGGTGCTGGTGCTGGCGTTCCTGCTCGGCCTGGTGGCCTTCCTCTTCTGGTTCCTGCGCCGGCGGGGCGAGCGCCGCCGCGAACGCGAGGCGGCCCGCGCCGCCGGCTTCCGCGTCTGACCCCACCCCGCTGACCCGGCTCGGCCCGATACGCCGCTGGCCGGCACCCCTGTTCGGGGTGCCGGCCAGCGTTGTGTGGGTGGGTCAGCTGTTCCAGTGTTCGGCGACGAGGTCGGCGGCCTGCTGCTCCCACTGGGCGTAGTGGTCGGGGTAGGCCGAGACCTGCACGGTCTGGGCGGCCTCGGTCAGCGGCATGTCCTGCCAGCCGTCGACCTGCTTGAGACCCTTCAGGAACGCCAGGGTGGAGTACTCGGGGTCGGTGATCTGCTCGACCGTGCCCCAACCGCTGGAGGGGCGCTGCTGGAACAGGCCCTGCGAGTCGTGATCGTTACGCTCACCCAGGTGGCCGAGGTTCTCCAGCTTCGACTCCTGCAGCGCCGTGGCGATCGACACCACCGCAGCCCGCTCGTCCATGCCCGCCTTCTTGGTGGCGGCGATGATCGCCTTGACGTTGCCGACCTGCTCATCGGACAGGTCGATACGCGACTGCGCACCCTGCACACCGTGCGGAATCAGCTTGCCCTTGTCCACGGCCGGCTTGTCAGCGGCCATGACAGCGACGGTCTTCACATCGGCAGCCGGGGCGGCGTGCGCCTCGGTCACCGGACCGGCGAACACACCACCGGCGAAAGCCAGACCAGCAATACCCAGAACGCTCTTACGAATGATCATGGTGTTCATAGCAAAGCTCCATCCGGGGGTCGACACACACGCGTCGCCGGGGGACGACACCGCATGCGGGGCACCTCGACAGGCGCTCACACAACAAAGGGGGAAAGTCGATGTCCGGCTCCTCGCGAACCCGAGGGGTTCGCGGTCACGCCAAGCACGGGGGGCTTGCGGCGCCGGGACCATGTGTAACGACCGGCGGGCCACCAACATTCCAGGCCCCGCACCCCCGGGTCAGGCCCCGGGATCAGGGCCGGTACAGCCGGGTGTGCTGCTGCGATCGTCCAGAGAATGTAACGACCCCGCCCCCGCCACCATTCCGCCACCCGAGTGCCCCCGACCACAGGACCCCGCACACCAACCAGGCACCAACCGAACAAGGACCCACCACCCCGGCACCCCTGAACCGGACAACCAGCCACAGACTGACCGACCCGCACACCACCCTCGGGTGCAGTTGTCCTCGCCAGGGCAGCAACAACCGCACCCGAAACCGGCCAACTAACCGCGTGACCCGAGGCGAACACCCCGGCCCGCGTACCCGAAACGGACACCACGGACCTCACACGCACGGACGACGGCCGACCACCGACGCGCGGCGGAGGCCGGATGCATCAGCCGGCGCGAAGACCCGCCCCCGTACCCGAAACGGACACCACGGACGCCGCACGCCCGCACGACGGCCGAACACGACGGTGGTGTGGCCCGACCGTGACCGGCGCAGGGATCAAGCCTGACCGCCCGGAGCCGGGCACGGTCGGGCCACACCACCCCCGACCACCGACAGCTCCGGCAGGCACAGCGCCCGCCCCGGCCGCCCCCTGTCGCGGCCAGCCGCACCAGTCACGGCCCCGCCACCACACGGCGCACCACCACACCACCCGGGGAACCGCGCCACACCCACAGACGCAGCCGAACAGGGACCGTTCGGGGGCCACCCACACCCCCACCGCGCTGCGATCATCACCCGGTGCACGTGAAGAATCCCCGCATCCCGCTCGCCGCCGCGGCAGCCGCGCTCGTCGCCGTCCTCGCGCTGCTCCTCGCCCCGACCCCGCTGCGGAGTCGGGTGCAGGCGACCGCCCTCGACCCGGCCACCACGACCCCGGCCGGCACAGCGCCGGCCACCACGACCCCGGCCGGCAGCCCACCCCGCCCCACCACGCCGGGCGGCACCACCACGGACCCCGGGAACACCGCCGCGGACCCGGGCAGCACCGTGGCGGACCCGGGCCGGACGGGTGACGACGCCCGACTGCCGGGCGCGACGGAGCCGGGCACCCTGCCGCCGGTCGTCGACCACGGGCCGCGTACGGGTGGGAAGGTGGCGCTCACCTTCGACGCGGACATGACCGACGCGATGCGCCGCCAGCTGCACGGCCCGAACCCGCCGTCGTACGCCAACCTGGCGATCGTGGAGCTGCTGGAGCGGCAGCGGGTGCCGGCGACCTTCTTCCTCACCGGCAAGTGGGTGCGGGAGTACCCGGAGCTGACCCGGCGACTGGCCGCCAACCCCCGGTTCGAGCTGGCCAACCACACCTACGGGCACGCGGCGTTCACGTCGGACTGCTACCACCTGACGCCGCTGCCCCGGCGGGAGATGACCGCCGACGTGGCGCGCACCTTCGACGTGATCGCCCCGTACGGCGGGCGGCAGACCCGGTACTTCCGCTTCCCGGGGCTCTGCCACGACCGGACGGCGCTGGCCGAGCTGGCGCCGTTGGGGCTGACCGTGGTGGACGGTGACGTGGTCAGCGGCGACCCGTTCGCAAAGTACTGGCAGCCGATCGTCCGGGCGGTGCTGAGCCAGGTCCGGCCCGGGTCGGTGATCATCCTGCACGTGACCGAGGCGAACGCGCCGATGACCGACGAGGCGCTGCCGCACATCCTGGCCGGGCTGGCCGAGCGGGGGCTGGAGCCGGCCCCGCTCTCCGAGGTGCTGGGCGACCCGGCCCGGGTTGCGCCCCGGTCCTAGCCTGCGGCCATGACGTACGAGCCGGCCACAGCGCCGAGGAGCAACCGTCGCACGCTGCGGATCGTCCTGGTCGTCGTCGGCGTCGTGCTGGCGCTCTGCTGTGTCGGCGGCGCGGTCGGCGGCTACCTCGTCTACGGCGCGGTCAAGGAGGCGGTCGGGCCGGTCAGCGACGCCACGACGAGCTACCTGGACGCCGTCCGGGCGGGCGACCACCAGCGGGCGTACGGCCTGCTCTGTCGGGAGCGACGGGAGCGGACGCCGCTGGCGGAGTTCACCCGGCAGCAGGAGGCCCAGCCGCGGTTGGTCGGCTACGAGGTCGGCGGCGTCAACGTCACCACCACCAACGGCCGGGTCCGGGGCAGCGCGACGGTACGGCTGACCACGGAGACCGGCAGCGCGAGCACGCAGGTGTTCACCCTGGTCAAGGAGGACGGCGCCTGGCGCGTCTGCGGATGACGGCGGGCGGATGCGGGTGACGACGGGCGGAAGCGGCCCGACAAATCCTCCCAAACGCCTACCATCGGGGCAGAGCCGAGAGGGAGGGTCGTCATGACCGCCGCGATGGAGATGCCCCGCGTCCAGGACTGCGCTGCCTCGTCCTGCGCCTACAACCACACCAACGACTGCCACGCGTTCGCCATCACGATCGGCAGCAGCGACCACGCGCACTGCCACACGTTCATCGAGATGCCGGTACGCGGCGGGTTGGAGCAGGCGATCGCCCAGGTCGGCGCGTGTCAGCGGGCCGACTGCCGGCACAACGCCGAGCTGGAGTGCCACGCCCCGGCGATCAGCGTCGGCGGGTCCATGGACATGGCCGACTGCATGACGTACCAGAGCCGCTGAGGCGGTCGGGGGACGCCCGCCGGCCCCGGGGACGCGGGGCCGGCGGGTCGCTCAGCCGGCCAGCCCGTTGGCCTCCCGGATCACGGTGACCAACTCGTCGATGATCCCGGTCAACGCGAAGTCCTTCGGGGTGAAGACCCGGGCCACCCCGGCGGCCCGCAGCGCGTCGGCGTCCCCGGCGGGGATGATGCCGCCGACCACCACCGGCAGGTCGCCCCGCCCGGCGGCGCGCAGCCCGTCCAGCACCGCCGGCACCGCCGCCAGGTGCGAGCCGGAGAGCACCGAGAGGCCGACCAGGTCCACGTCCTCCTCGACGGCGGCGGCCACGATCTGCCCGGCGGTCAGCCGGATGCCCTGGTAGACCACCTCGAAGCCGGCGTCGCGGGCGCGTACCGCGATCTGCTCCGCGCCGTTGGAGTGCCCGTCCAGGCCCGGCTTGCCGACCAGCAGCCGCAGCCGGCCGCTGCCCAGCTCGCGGGCGGTGGCGGCGACCCGCTCGCGGACCGCGCCCAGGGTGGCGTCGCCGCCGGCCCCGGCCGCGCCGGCCAGCCCGGTCGGCGCCCGGTACTCGCCGAAGACCTGGCGCAGCGCGCCGGCCCACTCGCCGGTGGTCACCCCGGCCCGCACGCACTGCAACGTCGCGTCCATCAGGTTCGTCGTGGTCGCGGCGTCCGCGCGGAGCCGGGCCAGCGCGGCGTCCACCGCCGCCGTGTCCCGACCGGCCCGCCATTCGCGTACGGAGGCGGTGGCGGCCGCCTCGACGGCGGGATCGACCTGCTCGACGGCCTCGGCGCCGGCCGCGGTCAGCGGCGACGGCTCGGTCTCGGTGAACCGGTTGACGCCGACCACCACGTCGGCGCCGGACTCGATCCGGCGACGCCGGTCGGCGAGCGAGGCGACCAGGGCGCTCTTGAGGTAGCCGGTCTCCACGGCGGCGACCACGCCCCCCATCTCCAGCACCTTCTCCAGCTCGATCCGCGCCCCGGTGACGATGTCGTCGACCAGCGCGGTCATCACGTGCGAGCCCTCGAAGAGGTCCGGGTACTCCAGCAGGTCCGACTCGTACGCCAGCACCTGCTGCATCCGCAGCGACCACTGCTGGTCCCAGGGCCGGGGCAGGCCCAGCGCCTCGTTCCAGGCGGGCAGCTGCACGGCGCGGGCCCGGGCGTCCCGGGAGAAGGTGACGCCGAGCATCTCCAGCACGATGCGCTGGATGTTGTTCTCCGGCTGGGCCTCGGTCAGGCCGAGCGAGTTGACCTGCACGCCGTAGCGGAACCGACGCTGCTTCGGGTTCGTCACCCCGTAGCGCTCGCGGGTGATCTCGTCCCAGAGCGCGCCGAAGGCACGCATCTTGGCGATCTCCTCGACGAAGCGCACCCCGGCGTTGACGAAGAACGAGATCCGCTGCACCACGTCGCCCATCCGCTCGGCGGGCACCTGGCCGGAGTCGCGCACCGCGTCGAGCACGGCCACGGCGGTGGAGAGCGCGAAGCCGACCTCCTGCACCGGCGTGGCCCCGGCCTCCTGGAGGTGGTACGAGCAGATGTTGACCGGGTTCCAGCGCGGCATCTCGCGCAGCGTGTACGCGATGACGTCGGCGGTGAGCCGCAGCGACGCCGCCGGCGGGAAGATGTACGTCCCCCGGGACAGGTACTCCTTGATGATGTCGTTCTGGGTGGTGCCGGCGCAGCGGGACAGCTCGGCGCCCTGCTCGGCGGCGACCGTGCCGTAGAGCCCGAGCAGCCACATCGCCGGCGCGTTGATGGTCATGGAGGTGTTCATCTCGGCGATCGGGATGCCGTCGAAGAGGGCCCGCATGTCGCCGAGGTGCGCCACCGGCACGCCGACCCGGCCGACCTCGCCGGCGGCGAGTTCGTGGTCCGGGTCGTACCCGGTCTGGGTGGGCAGGTCGAAGGCGACCGAGAGGCCGGTCTGCCCCTTGGCCAGGTTGCGCCGGAAGAGCGCGTTGGTGGCCGCGGCCGAGGAGTGGCCGGCATAGGTGCGCATCACCCAGGGGCGGTCGCGCTCGGGCAGCCGGCCGGGGAGAGCCTTCTCATCCATGGCCGGAGTTTAAGTTACCGTTCAGTAAAACGGGTTGTGGAAAACCACACAGGTCCATGGAGCGGACCACCGGGTACGCGGGGCGCGACATGGCCGACACCACCACACCCCCGGCAGCCGGCCGGCCCCGGCGGGCCGCACACTTGACGTCATGGATGACCAGCTCGCGATCTCCGTACGGGGACTGCGCAAGGCGTACGGCGACACCGTCGCGGTGGCGGGAGTGGATCTCGACGTCCACCGGGGCGAGGTGTTCGCCCTGCTCGGCCCGAACGGCGCGGGCAAGACCACCACGGTGGAGATCCTGGAGGGCTACCGGCGGCGCGACGCCGGTGAGGTACGCGTGCTCGGCAGCGACCCGGCCGACCCGGACGCCCACCACCGCTCCCGGGTCGGCATCGTGCTCCAGGGCACCGGCGAGTTCGACGAGCTGACCGTCGCCGAGGTGGTCCGGCACTTCTCCGGCTTCTACGCCGACGCCGACGACCCGGACAAGGTCATCGAGCGGGTCGGGCTGGCCGGCAAGGCGACCGCCCGCACCCACACCCTCTCCGGCGGTCAGAAGCGCCGGCTCGACGTGGCGCTGGGCATCATCGGCCGCCCCGAACTGCTCTTCCTCGACGAGCCGACCACCGGCTTCGACCCGGAGGCGCGGCGCGAGTTCTGGGAGCTGATCCGAGACCTGGCCGCCGCCGGCACCACCATCGTGCTCACCACCCACTACCTGGACGAGGCGGAGGCCCTCGCCGACCGGGTCGGGGTGATCGCCGCCGGACGGCTGGTCGAGGTGGCCCCGCCGAACCGGCTCGGCAACCGGCAGGAGGCGCTGGCGACGGTCTCCTGGCGTACCCCGGACGGGACGCCGGAGACCGCGCAGAGCGCGACGCCGACGGCGCTGGTGGCGGAGCTGGCCGCGCGCTTCGGCGGCGAGGTCCCCGGGCTGACGGTGACCCGGCCGACCCTGGAAGACGTCTACCTGAAGATGATCGGACACTGATGACCACCACCACGAAGCCGGCGGCCCGGGCCGCCGCCGTGCCCGCCCGGCGGCTGGGCGCGGGGACGCTCGCCCTGCGGCAGGGCCGGCTGGAGATCACCCAGTTCCTGCGCAGCCGGGAGTCCGTCGTCTTCACGATGGGCTTCCCGATCATCATGATCCTGATCTTCGCGGCGATCTTCAGCGACGAGATCGCCCCCGGGGTCAGCTACACCCAGTACTTCATCACCGGCATGATCGCCACCGGCCTGATGACGGTGAGCTTCCAGAACCTCGGCATCTGGATCCCGATCGAGCGGGACCGGGGCGTGCTCAAGCGCTACCGGGGCACCCCGATGCCGAAGTGGGTCTGGTTCGCCGGCAAGGTGATCATGGTGGTGGCGATCGGGATCGCCGAGACCGCGCTGCTGCTCGCCGTCTCGGTGGCCCTGTTCGACCTCGACCTGCCGGGCACCGCCGGCAAGTGGCTCACCTTCGGCTGGGTCTCCGTGCTCGGCGTGACCGCCTGCACCCTCTGCGGCATCGCCATCTCGTCGCTGGCCCGCACCGCCCGCAGCGGCTCGGCGGTGGTGACGCCGGTGGCGCTGGTGCTCCAGTTCATCTCCGGCGTGTTCTTCGTCTTCACCAGCCTGCCCAGCTGGATGCAGCAGGTCGCGGCCCTGTTCCCGCTCAAGTGGATGTGCCAGGGGCTGCGCGCGGTCTTCCTGCCCGACAGCTTCGGCGCCCGGGAGCCCGGTGGCTCGTTCGAGCTGGACCGGGTCGCCCTGGTGCTCGCCCTGTGGTGCGTGATCGGCCTGGTGCTCTGCCTGACCACCTTCCGCTGGACCACCAAGCGCGACGGCTGAGACCGCCGGACGTGACCGGGGCCGGACGCGTCAGCGTCCGGCCCCCGTCGTCGTCGCGGCCGTCGCACCGGGTGCGGCGGCGCGGAGTCGCGCTCAGTACTGGTAGAAGCCCTGGCCGGTCTTGCGGCCCAGGTCGCCGGCGGTGGCCATCCGCTGGAGCAGCTCCGGCGGGAAGAACTTCTCGTCCGCGGTGTCGGTGTAGATGTTGCGGGTGGCGTTGAGCAGCACGTCCACGCCGGTCAGGTCGACCGTGGCCAGCGGGCCCATGGCGTGGCCGAAGCCGAGCTTGCAGGCGGTGTCCAGGTCCTCGGCGGAGACCACGCCGGACTCGACCAGCTTGACCGCCTCCATGGCGAGCGCGCAGATCAGCCGGGTGGTGACGAAACCGGCGATGTCCCGGTTGACCACCACGACGGTCTTGCCGATCCCCTCGGCGAACGCCTTCGCCGTCGCGATCGTCTCGTCGCTGGTCTTGTAGCCGCGCACCAGCTCGCAGAGCTTCATCATCGGCACCGGCGAGAAGAAGTGCGTGCCGACGACCGCCTCCGGCCGCTCGGTGACCGTGGCGATCTGGGTGACCGGGATGGCCGAGGTGTTGGTGGCGAGCACCGCGTCGGACTTGCAGATCTTGTCCAGCGCGCGGAACACCTCGTGCTTGATCTCGATCTTCTCGAAGACCGCCTCGACGACGATGTCCGCGTCGGCCGCCGCCTCCAGGTCGGTGGTGGTGCTGATCCGCGCCAGGGTGGCGTCGACCTCGGACGGGTCGAGCTTGCCCTTCTCGGCGAACTTCTCCAGCGACTTCCGGATGCCGTCGACGCCGCGCCTGGTGGCCGCGTCGTCCAGGTCCCGCAGCGTCACCTGCCAGCCCGCCTGCGCCGCCACCTGGGCGATACCCGAACCCATCAGCCCGGCACCGACGACCGCGAGTCGACCCGCCATCTGCTTCTCCCTCGCTGCGATTGAGTGTCTGACTGCACCCTAGTGGGCGAGCCTGAACGAGGGCTAAGGCACCGGCGGCGCTCCATTCCTCTCACCCCTTGCGGCGTGTCGCGGTATCCCAGGGCCGAGATGCCGCAACACGCCGCAAACAGCGGCGGTGTCCACCACCGGCGGGAACGGGTCCGGGCGTTCAGATGGTCAGGTCCGGGGCCTGTGGGGCGGTGCCCCGCTCGACCTCCACGCCGAGCGCCCGCAGGTCGGCCGCGAAGTCCGGGTACCCCCGGTCGACGTGGTGGACGTGGGAGACCTCGGTGACCCCGTCCGCGCAGAGCCCGGCGATGATCAGTCCCGCGCCGGCCCGGATGTCGGTGGCCCGCACCGGCGCGCCGGAGAGCCGGTCGCGGCCCCGGACCACCGCGTGGTGCCCGTCGGTCTTGATGTCCGCGCCGAGGCGCATCATCTCGTTGGCGAACATGAACCGGCCGTCGAAGATGTTCTCGGTGATCAGCGACGCCCCGTCGCTCACCGCGGCCAGCCCGATCGCCATCGGCAGCAGGTCGGTGGCGAAGCCCGGGTAGGGCAGGGTCACCACGTCCACGGCCGCCGGCCGGTCGTCGGCGCGTACCCGGAAGGCGTCGCCGCGGGTCTCCACCAGCGCGCCGGCCGAGACCAGCTTGTCCAGCGCCACCTCCAGGAACGCCGGGTCGATGCCGGTGACCGTGACGTCCCCCCGGGTCATCGCCGCGCCGAACGCCCACGTCCCGGCGACGATCCGGTCCCCCACCGTGGCGTGCCGCACCGGACGCAGCCCGGACACCCCGACGATGCGCAGCATCGAGCTGCCGGCGCCGGAGATCCGCGCGCCCATCTGGTTGAGCATGGTGCAGATGTCGACGATCTCCGGCTCGCGGGCGGCGTTGTCGATCACCGTCACGCCCCGGGCCAGCACCGCCGCCATCACCAGGTTCTCGGTCGCCCCGACGCTCGGGAAGTCCAGCACGATCTCCGCGCCGTGCAGCCCCTCGGGGGCGGCGGCGATGACGAAGCCGTGCTCGCCGGAGATGTCCGCGCCCATCCGGGCCAGCCCGGCGATGTGCATGTCCAGGCCCCGGGAACCGATCGCGTCACCGCCCGGGTGGGCCACCCGGACGTAGCCCCGGCGGGCCAGCAGCGGGCCGAGCACGCAGATCGACGCGCGCAGCCGCCGGACCAGGTCGTAGTCGGCCTCGGTGCCCGGCCGCTCCGGCACGTCGATGACGACCGAGCGGGACCGGGCCGTTCCGCCGCCCGCCACCATCGGGTCGACCGGGTCGTCCGCCTCGAAGCGCACCTCGCAGCCGAGACGGCGCAGCACCTCACCCATGATCGCGATGTCGGTGATCCGGGGGACGTTGGTGATCACCGTGCGCCCGGGGGCCAGCAGCGCCGCCGCCATCAGCTTCAACGCCGAGTTCTTCGCGCCCACCACGTGCACCGTGCCGGCCAGCCGGGCGTCACCGGCCACCCGGATGACGTCGACGTCGGTGACCGCCGGGTCACCGGCGTCGCCCGGCCCCACCCCGGCGGGCCAGCCGGCGGCCGGGTCCGGCCGGGCCGGGATCGTCAGGTCCGGTATCCGTAGGCTGTGCGTCATGGCCGTCCACCTCACGCGCATCTACACCAAGGCCGGCGACGCCGGCATGACCAGGCTGAGCAACAACGAGCAGGTGCCGAAGACCGATCCGCGCATCGCCGCGTACGCGGATGTCGACGAGTGCAACGCCGCGATCGGCGTGGCGCTCGCGCTGGGGCAGCTCGACGACGAGCTGCGGGCGGTGCTGAGCTCAATCCAGAACGACATGTTCGACGTGGGCGCCGACCTGGCCACCCCCGTCGAGCCGGACCCGAAGTACCCGCCGCTGCGGGTCACCGAGGAGTACGTCGAGCGTCTCGAGGGCTGGTGCGACGAGTACAACGCGCGCCTTGGCAAGCTCGACTCCTTCATCCTCCCCGGCGGCACCGCTGGCGCGGCGCTGCTGCACGTGGCACGGACGATCGCCCGGCGCGCCGAGCGGGCGGCCTGGGCACTGGTCGCTCACGATCCGGATCGCACCAGCTCCCTTCCGGCAAAGTATCTCAACCGCCTCTCCGACCTGCTGTTCATCCTGTCAAGGTCGGCAAATCCGGGCGGAGATGTGCTATGGGTGCCGGGCGGCAAGCGCTGACCGTCGGGGCGCTGCACCACGTCGAGGTCTGGGTACCCGATCTCGACGCCGCCACCACGAGCTGGGGCTGGCTCCTCGGCGAGCTGGGCTGGACGCCGTACCAGGACTGGCCGGCCGGCCGGTCCTGGCGGCTCGGCCCGACGTACCTGGTGCTGGAGGAGTCCCCGGCGCTCTCCGGGCGGGTCCACGACCGGCTCGCGCCCGGCCTCAACCACCTGGCTCTGCACGCCGGTCCGCCCGCCGAGGTGGACCGGCTGGTGGCGGCCGCGCCGGCGTACGGCTGGACGCTGCTCTTCCCCGACCGCCACCCGCACGCCGGCGGCCCGGGCACCTACGCCGCGTACCTGACCGACAACCAGGGCTACGAGGTCGAACTGGTCGCCGGGGGCGACTGAGCGGTCAGCACCGGTCGAGGGCGCCGCGCCGCGCCGGCGCCCCCCGCCGTCCGCCGGGCCGCCGCGAACCCCCCGGCCCGGACGGCCGGCGGGCGTGCCGCACCGGACCCGGACAGGACCGCCGGCGGGCCCGCCGCCGGCGCACGGCCACCACCGCCGTGCCGACCACGACCAGCCCGAGCCCGGCCAGCGCCGGGACGCCGGTCGGCACCGTGCCGACCGCCCATCCGAGCAGCACCGTCCCCGGCACCCAGACCAGCACCGCGAGCCCGTCGAAGAGCACGAACCGGGAGTACGGCAGGCCGGCCGCGCCCGCCACCCGGGGCATCAGGGTACGCACGAACGCCGTCCACCGGCCCAGCAGCACCGCCGGCCCGCCCCGCCGGGAGATCAGCTCCTCCGTGCGGCGCCACCGGTCCGCCTCGATCCACCGCCCCATCCGGCCCTCGCGCAGCCGTGACCCGAGCAGCCGCCCCTCCAGGTAGCCGAGCTGGTCCCCGGCGAAGGCCGCGGCCGTGGTCACCGCCAGCGCCGTCGGCAGCTCCAGCTGCCCGGCCCGGGCCAGCAGCCCCACCGTGAGCATGGTGGTCGCCGCGGGCAGCAGGACGCCGACGAGCAGCCCCACCTCGGCGGCGAGCAGCAGCGCCGCCACCAGCAGGACGACGCCGGGCGGGAGGGTGCCGAGCCGGTCGAGCAGAGAATCGAGGACTGTCACCTGTCGAGCGTGCCGGGCGGGGAACGCCCCGCCGGTCCTCCCGCCGGTCGCCGGCCCTCCTCCCAGTGGCCGGACGTCGCCCTAGGGGGCACCCGGGTCCGGCACCGGGCGGAAGTCGTCGTCGACCAGCCCCAACCGGTGGGCCACCACCGCCGCCTGCACCCGGTTGCGCAGCTCCAGCTTCTCCATGGCGGCGGAGACGTGCGTCTTCACGGTCGTCACCCCCAGGTGCAGCCGGACGCCGATCTCCGCGTTCGACAGCCCCGCCCCGACCAGCGCCAGCACCTCACGCTCCCGGAGGCTGAGCAGACGCCTGCCGGACTCCGCCGCCGGCCCGGGGTGTACCTCCTGCTCGTGCGCGGCGACCGCCCGCCGGACTATCCGGGCCAGCACGTCCGGGGCGAGCAGCGACTCGCCCCGTGCAGCCCGGCGCACCGCGTCGATCAGGTCCTCCGGCGCGCCGTCCTTCACCAGGTAGCCGATCGCGCCCGCGCCCAGCGCGCCGTAGACGTTCTCGTCGTCGGCGAAGGTGGACAGCACCACCACCCGCGCGCCCGGGTGCCGGTCCAGGATCCGCCGGGTCGCCTCGATACCGTCCAGGCGGGGCATCCGCAGATCCATCAGCACCACGTCCGGTCGCAACCGCTCGGTGAGCCGGACCGCCTCGGCGCCGTCGCCGGCCTCGCCGACCACCTCCAGGTCGCCGGCGGTCCGCAGCAGCAGGCCGACACCGGCGCGGACCAGCGCCTGGTCGTCGACGACGAGCACCCTGATCACGTGTTCTCCCTGATCGGCAGCCGGACCCGCACCCGCCATCCACCACCGGGTGTGGGGCCTGCCGTGAGCGTGCCACCGAGCAGGCCGACCCGCTCGCGCATCCCGGCCAACCCGTACCCGGAGGGCGGCAGCGCCGGCCGTGGCCGCTCCGGGCCGCTGTCCCGCACCTCCACCAGCAGGGCGCCGTCGGCGACCCGGATGTCCACCGAGGCGACCGCCCCGGGGCCGGCGTGCTTCAACGTGTTCGTCAGCGACTCCCGTACCACCCGCGCCGCCGTCGTCCGCAGCACCAGCGGAGTGGCGGACAACGCCGGGGACATCGTCGTACCGACCGCCACACCCGCCTCCCGGACCACCTGCTCGGCGTCTCGGATGAGCTGCTCCGGTTCGAGCTGTCCGGCGGCCGGCTCGACCGTCTCCGGGTCGCGCAGCACGTCCAGTAGTTCCCGCAGCTCGTCCAGCACGTGCGCGGCGGTGTCCCGCAGCTCGCCCAGCGCGGTGACCGCCTCGTCGGTCCGGCCGGTGTGCTGCACCGCGTACCGGGCGGAGCCGGCGCGCAGCGCGATCGCACCGATGTGGTGGGCGAGGATGTCGTGCAGGTCGCGGGCGATCATGGCCCGCTCGGCCAGCCGGGCGGCCAGCGTCTCCGCCGCACGCCGGCTCTCCGCCTCCCGGACCCGCTCCTCCGCCACCCGGGCAGCGGTCCGCACCCCGCGCAGGTAGCGGCCGAAGGCGACCGGCGCGGTGACCATCGCGGCGAGCATGACCAGCCGCACCGCCCCCGCGCCGCCGGCCAGGATCTGCTCGTTGCCCGGATCGATGACGTTGACCAGGGTCACCGTCCAGAAGAGCAGCAGCCCGGCGACGGTGGCCGCCCAGCCCGTCCGGTACGCCACGAAGCCCAGCGCGATCCCGGCCGCCAGTTGGGGGTTGTCCGCCCCGGTGGGGGTCACCGTGTCGGCCACCAGCAGCAACACCGACTCCACCGCCAGCACCGCCCACGGCGCCCGGCGTACGCCGACCAGCACCAGCCCGGCCGCGACGGCGAACGCGCCGGCCCACTCCTCCCGGGGCACCGCGGGCACCGTCAGCCGGGTGGTGGCGTAGCCGAGCACGGCCGTGGTCAGCCCGAGCAGCAGCTCCGGCCACCAGCCACGTAGACGTCCCACCCGGCCACCCTACGGATGCCGGACCGGGTCCCCGGTCCTCCCGCCGGTCGCCGCCCCTCCTCCGGGTGGCCGGTCCGGGCCCTGCGGGTGGCCGGGAGCGCGCCCGGCGGCACGAGGCCGGCGGATCACCGGCGGCATAGCGTCGATCAGCATGATCGCCGACACCGCCACCTTCCTCGGCCAGTTCACCCGGCACCCGTTGTCCGTGGGCGCACTGGTGCCCAGCAGCGCCACGCTGGCCCGGGACATCACCGCCGCGGTGCCCCGCACGGGCTGCCCGGTCGTGGTCGAACTCGGTCCCGGCACCGGCGCCTTCACCCGGGCGATCCAGGAGCGGCTGGACGGGCGCGGCCACCACCTCGCCGTGGAACTCAACCCGACCTTCGCCGCCGCCCTCGCCGCGCGCCACCCTGGCGTCGAGGTGGTCACCGGTGACGCGGCCGACGTCGACACCCTGCTCGCCACCCGGGGGCACCGGCGGGCCGACGTGGTGGTCAGTGGGCTGCCGTGGGCGGTCCTCGGGGCGGCCCGGCAGCAGACGATCATGGGTGGGGTCCTGCGTACGCTCGACGCGGACGGTGTCTTCACCACGTTCGCGTACCGGCACGCCCTGGTGGCGCCGGCGGCCCGGCGGTTCCGCGGGCTGCTGGCCGGACGCTTCGACGAGGTCACGGTGGGGCGGACGGTGTGGGGGAACCTGCCCCCGGCCCTCGTCTACCACTGCCGCCGGCCGCTGAGCCCCGGCCGCTGAGCGGATCCGTGCGGCGTCCCGCCCGACCCCCGGGTGGGATCAGGCGGCGGGCCAGTCCTGGGAGGCCAGACGCGGCGAGGCCGCCCCGGGCGGGGCGGCCTCGAGCCAGGACAGGAATCCGGTGACCGTGGAGCGCGCCATGGCGATCTCGACGGGCGCGTGCTGACTGGTACAGCGGAGGATCACCCAGTCGGCCGGCATGGAGAAGCGCTCCTGCCCCTCCGGCAGCCGACGCCGCTCCACGATCAACTCCTTGCGGGAGAGCACCCGCTTGGGTCGGAGCGCGAAGCTGAACAGCCGGTACCACCGGAGTTCGTCGCCGACGAAACGACCGAATCCGGGAGACCAGCCGCGACCGTCGAGGACCGTGGTGACCCGTACGCCGAGCCGGATGATGCCCCCGCTACGGGTGACCACCGCCCGACGGACGAAAAGGATCAGGATTGCGGCGAGGACCACCGCGATGCCGATTCCGATCCCTTCCACGATCTCCATCGGCGGATCGGCTCAGCGGGCCGGAGTGGCCGGGGTGGCGCTCTCGGCGAGGACGGTCACGCCCTCACCGGTCACCGACAGGAAGCCGCCGGCGACGTCGTAGGCGACCTGCTCGCCGCCGGCCTGCTTGATGCGGACCTGGCTGGGCTCCGCGAGCTGGCCGAGCAGGGGCGCGTGCCCCGGCAGCACACCCAGCTCACCCTCGGTCGTCCGGGCGACGACCATCTCGGCCTCGCCGGACCAGACCTTCTCCTCGACGGCTACGAGCTCGACGTGAAGCTGCTGTGCCACGCTGTCTCCTTGCTGCGGCGGCGGATTGTCGAAAGTCTAGTCCCGCCACCGTGGGCGACCCAACGCGGGTGGCGAGACCTGCGCCACCGCGCCGTCGACACGCCAGAGCGGGCCGGCACCGCGCCGGCCCGGTCGGGGCGGGGGGGTCACTTGTTCCGGTTGCGGAACTCCGGGTGCTCCAGCAGGAAGGCGTCGAGCTGCTCGTTCTTGAGGGCGGTGAAGAAGTCCTCGGCGACGGGCAGCAGCCGCTCCCCCCGGTACGCCGAGCCGGTGCCGATCCCCTCCCCCGGCAGCTTGATCAGCTCGACGTTCTCCGCCCGGACGCCCTTGAGGGCGAGGGCGAAGTCGACGACGCTGTTGCCCCGGCCGTTGAAGGTCAGCGACTGCCCGGCGGCCCGGACCACCCGGTCCAGCTTGATCGGGTTGGTCACCACGTCGGCGCTGAACGCCTGCTTGACCATCGCCTTGACGAACTGCTGCTGGTGGCGCTGGCGGCCGTAGTCGCCGTCCGGGACGCCGTTCTTCGGATAGCGCTGCCGCACGTAGTCCAGCGCCTGCCAGCCGTTCAGGTGCTGGTTGCCCTTCTTGTACTCCGCCTGCGGGCCGATGTAGCCCTCGCCGTACGGGTTGCCCTTGCGGTGCTTGCCGTCCGGCTCGCGGTGCTCGGACTTCACGTCCCGCTCGATGTACATGTCGACGCCGCCCATCGCGTCGACGATCTTCTGGAAGCCGGTGAAGTTGATGATCGCGCCGGCGTCGAAGCGGTCGATCCCGGTGACCTGCTGGACGGTCTTGGCGAGCAGCTCGAAGCCCTGGGCGACGCTCGGGTTCTGCCCCTGCACGATGCTGCCGTGCGACATGGCCCCGTTGAGCTTGCCGCTGCCGCCGCCGTAGTTGGCCTTGTCGAACTTCGGGATGTCCACGTACAGGTCACGCGGCATGGAGAAGAGGTACGCCCGGTCCATCGACTCCGGCACGTGCAGCACCATGATCGAGTCGGCCAGCGGCGGGGTCTCCGGCTTGCGCGGGTCGACCCCGACCAGCAGGATGTTCAACGGGCCCTTGATGTCGCTCTTGCGCTCCTGCGCCCCGGCCGCCTGGTCACCGAAGAGGTCGGCCTTGCCGACCGCGCCCTCGTAGCGGGCCAGCAGCGCCTCCGAGCCGACCAGGACGGCGCCGCTGAGCAACATGAGCACGGCCCCGAAGACGGTGCACGCGCGGGCCCACCGCGGCACGCCCGCCCACACGGACGATTTGCCACCGCCCTTGCCGGCCTTACCCACGAGCATCTCCATTCGTCGTCACGCCCACGACTCAGGAGACGGGCGAACGATGGCGAAACGTTGCACGGGATCGACGTCCACTCGTGGACGCCGCGCTCGAAACGGTACCGCGCCGACGGGGGAATCGCTTACCCGGGAACCGGACGCCGGGCACGAACAGCGGTGGAAAGGCCGAAGGCCACCCCGGCGGTCGCCGGGGTGGCCTTCACGGATGTGGTGGAGGTCTCAGCCCTCCGCCATCAGCTCCTTCGCCTTCTTCTCCAGGTCGTCCAGACCGCCGCACATGAAGAACGCCTGCTCGGGGAAGTGGTCGTACTCGCCCTCGCTGATCTTCCGGAACGCCTCGATGGTCTCCTTGATCGGGACCGTCGAGCCCGGGACGCCGGTGAACTGCTCGGCGGCGTAGGTGTTCTGCGACAGGAAGCGCTCGATCCGCCGGGCCCGGCCGACGGTGAGCTTGTCCTCCTCGGAGAGCTCCTCGATACCCAGGATGGCGATGATGTCCTGCAGGTCCTTGTACTTCTGCAGGATCCGCTTCACCTCGGTGGCCACCGCGAAGTGCTCGGCGCCGACGAACTCCGGGGCGAGGATCCGGGACGAGGACGCCAGCGGGTCCACGGCCGGGTAGATGCCCTTGTCGGAGATCGACCGCTCCAGGTTGGTGGTCGCGTCCAGGTGGGCGAACGTGGTGGCCGGCGCCGGGTCGGTGTAGTCGTCGGCGGGCACGTAGATCGCCTGCATCGAGGTGATGGCCTGGCCCCGGACGGAGGTGATCCGCTCCTGGAGCTCGCCCATCTCGTCGGCCAGGGTCGGCTGGTAACCCACGGCGCTCGGCATCCGGCCGAGCAGGGTGGAGACCTCGGAACCGGCCTGCGTGAAGCGGAAGATGTTGTCGATGAAGAGCAGCACCTCCTGCTTCTTCACGTCGCGGAAGTACTCCGCCATGGTCAGCGCGGAGAGGGCGACCCGCAGCCGGGTGCCCGGCGGCTCGTCCATCTGGCCGTAGACCAGCGCGGTCTTGTCGATGACGCCGGACTCGGTCATCTCGGCGATGAGGTCGTTGCCCTCACGGGTCCGCTCACCCACACCGGCGAAGACCGAGGTACCACCGAAGTTCCGGGCCACTCGGGTGATCATCTCCTGGATGAGCACCGTCTTGCCCACGCCCGCGCCGCCGAACAGGCCGATCTTGCCGCCCTTGACGTACGGGGCGAGCAGGTCGATGACCTTGATGCCGGTCTCCAGCATCTCGGTCTTCGGCTCCAGGTCCGCGAAGGCCGGGGCCTTGCGGTGGATACCCCAGTGGTCATCCGGGGTGAGGGTCTCGCCCTCGGTCAGGTTGAGGCACTCGCCGATCGCGTTGAACACGTGGCCCTTGACCGCGTCGCCCACCGGCACCGTGATCGGCGAGCCGGTGTCGCGCACCTCGGTGCCGCGGACCAGGCCGTCGGTCGGCTGCATCGAGATCGCGCGGACCATGTTGTCACCCAGGTGCTGGGCGACCTCCAGGGTCAGCGTCTTCTCACCGCCGGACAGGTTCACGTCCACGTGCAGGGCGTTGAACAGGGCCGGCATGGCGTCGCGCGGGAACTCGGCGTCGACGACCGGGCCGATGACCCGGACCACGCGACCCGTGGCCGTCTTGGTCTCTACTGGGGCAGTCATCACACTTCACTTCCCGACGCGGCGAGCGCGTTCGCGCCGCCGACGATCTCGCTGATCTCCTGGGTGATCCCGGCCTGGCGGGCCGAGTTCATCTCGCGCGTGTACTTCTCGATCATCTCTTCGGCGTTGTCGGTGGCGCTCTTCATCGCCCGCCGCCGGGCCGCCGACTCGCTCGCCGCCGACTCCAGCAACGCCGCGTAGATCCGCGTGTTGATGTACCTCGGCAGTAGCGCGTCGAGCAGCGCCTCCGCCTCCGGCTCGAACTCGTACGCCGGCAGCAGGCCCTCGGACCGCGGACGGTCCTCGACCTGCATCGGGCCGATGATCTTCGTGACCGGGTTCTGGGTCATCAGGCTGTGGAACTCGGTGTAGACGATGTGCAGCTCGTCGATCCCGAGCACACCGTCCGCCCCGGCCTCGCCGTCCACGTCGTCCGCGCCGGCGGTGAACGCCTTGATCAGCGTCTCGCCCACCTCACGCGCGGCGTCGAAGGTCGGCTGCTCCGAGAAGCCGGTCCAGTTCGCCGCCATCTCCCGGTCGCGGAACCGGTAGTACGAGACGCCCTTGCGGCCGATCACGTACAGCACCGGGTCCTTGCCGTCCGCCTTGAGCCGGGCGATCAGCGACTCGGCCGTCTTGATCGCGTTGGAGCTGTAACCGCCGGCCAGACCACGGTCGGAGGTGACGAGCAGGACACCCGCCCGCCGCACCCGCTCGCGCGGGGTGAGCAGCGGGTGGTCGATCCGGGCGTTCGAGGCCAGCGCCGTGAGCACGCCGGTGATGGCCTGGGCGTACGGCAGCGACGCCTCCACCCGGGCCTGGGCCTTGGCGATGCGGCTCGTCGCCACGAGCTCCATCGCCTTGGTGATCTTCTTCATCCCCTTCGCCGAGCGGATCCGTTGACGAAGAACGCGTACCTGGGCCGCCATGAGTCAGCCCTACTGCTTCTCGGTGTCGTCGGCGTACCGGGTCACCGTCTCGCGGCTCTCCTCGCCCTCCAGCGGCTTGGCCGGGGCCTCGTTGATCCGCCGCTCGTCCTCCTTGCCCAGGAAGATCTGCTTGAACTCGGCGATGGCCGAGTCGAGCGAGCCGATGATGTCGTCGCCCCACTTGTTGTCGGCGATGGCCGCCAGGACGCCCTCGTGCTTGTGGCGCAGGTACTGGAGGAACTCCGACTCGAAGCGACGGATCTCGCCCACCGGGATGTCGTCCAGCTTGCCCTCGGTGCCGGCCCAGACCGAGACGACCTGCTCCTGCACCGGGTACGGCGAGTAGTTCGGCTGCTTGAGCAGCTCGACCAGGCGGGAGCCCCGCTCCAGCTGGGCCCGGGAGGCCCGGTCCAGGTCGGAGGCGAAGGCGGCGAACGCCTCCAGCTCGCGGTACTGGGCCAGGTTCAGCCGCAGCGAGCCGGCGACCTTCTTCATCGGCTTCACCTGCGCGGCGCCACCGACCCGGGAGACCGAGGTGCCGACGTTGATGGCCGGCCGGACGCCCTGGTTGAACAGGTCGGTCTCCAGGAAGATCTGGCCGTCGGTGATGGAGATGACGTTGGTCGGGATGAAGGCCGAGATGTCGTTGGCCTTCGTCTCGATGATCGGCAGACCGGTCATCGAGCCGCCACCCAGCTCGTCGGAGAGCTTGGCGCAGCGCTCCAGCAGGCGGGAGTGCAGGTAGAAGACGTCACCCGGGTACGCCTCACGGCCCGGCGGGCGACGCAGCAGCAGCGACACGGCGCGGTACGCCTCGGCCTGCTTGCTCAGGTCGTCGAAGACGATCAGGACGTGCTTGCCGCCGTACATCCAGTGCTGCCCGATGGACGAGCCGGTGTACGGGGCGAGGTACTTGAAGCCGGCCGGGTCGGAGGCCGGGGAGGCGACGATGGTGGTGTACTCCATCGCGCCCGCCTCCTCCAGGATGCCCTTGATCGAGGCGATCGTGGAGGCCTTCTGGCCGATGGCGACGTAGATGCAGCGGACCTGCTTCTTCGGGTCGCCGGAGCGCCAGTTGTCCCGCTGGTTGAGGATGGTGTCCAGGGCGACCGTGGTCTTGCCGGTCTTCCGGTCACCGATGATCAGCTGACGCTGGCCACGGCCGATCGGGGTCATGGCGTCGACGGCCTTGATGCCCGTCTGCAGCGGCTCCTCGACGGACTGCCGGGCCATCACGTTCGGGGCCTGGAGCTCCAGCTCGCGGAAGCCCTCGTTGGCGATGTCACCGAGCCCGTCGATCGGCTGGCCGAGCGCGTTGACCACGCGGCCGAGGAAGGCGTCGCCGACCGGCACGGAGAGCACCCGGCCGGTGCGCTTGACGCGCTGCCCCTCCTCCAGCTTGGCGGAGTCACCGAGAACGACGACACCGATCTCCCGGACGTCGAGGTTCAACGCCACGCCGAGCGTGCCGTCCTCGAACTCCAGGAGCTCGTTGGTCATGGTCGAGGGCAGGCCCTCGACGTGGGCGATGCCGTCGCCGGTGTCGGCGACGGTGCCGACCTCCTCGCGGGAGACGTCGGACGAGTAGGAGGAGACGTAGCGCTCCAGGGCGCCGCGGATCTCCTCCGTCGAGATGGTCAGCTCGGCCATCCTCTGCTTCCTTAAGTATCAGGGGCCCGGGATACCTAGTACCGACCGGTCCGAATGGCGTCGATCAAAGGGCTGCGAGGACGCTGGTCAGCGCTTCGCGAGCGCGTTGCGGGTCTCGTTGAGGCGGCGCAGAACGGTGCCGTCGTACAGGTCGGAGCCGACCCGCACGCTCACCCCACCGAGCACCTCCGGGTCCACCGTCTGCTTGACGGAAACCTCTCGACCGTACATCGCGGAGAGGCGGGCACCGAGGCGTCGCTCCTCCTCGTCACTCAGCGGGGCGGCCACGGTCACGTACGCGACCTGCCGGTCCCGCCGGTCGGCGGCCAGCTCGACCAGCCGGGTGAGCGCCCCGCTGAAGGAGCGTCCCCCGAACCCGCCGAGGGCGACCCCGACGAGGTAGCCGGTCACCGGGCGGGCCTTGCCGGCGAGCAGCTGGTCCACCAGGGTGGCCCGCCGCTCGGCCGGGACCATCGGGTCGGAGAGCGCGTTGGACAGCTCCGGCGAGCCGGAGACGACCTGCCCGAAGCGGAACAGCTCGTCCTCGACCTCGCCCAGCTCGCCGGCGGAGTCGGCGCTGGCCAGCAGCGCCTCGACGCCGAGCCGCTCGGTGCCGTCGAGCAGCTCCGAGGGCACCGACCAACGGCCGGAGACCAGCGTGACGAGCAGGTCGAGCGCGTCCGCGCCGATCCGGCCGCGCAGCATCTCACCGAGCAGACCGGAGCGGTCCGCGCCGGAGCGCGCCGGGTCCGACAGCGCCCGACGCAACCGCGGCTCGCGCCGCAGCAGCGCGGCGACGGAGAGGATGTCGTCGGCGGTGGTGGCCACCGCCGACGGCTCCGCGCCGCGGACGTACGCGTCGAGGCGCTCGGCCGCGACCTTGTACGACTCCCGGCTGGCGGCCTGCATCAGCGGGCCCCCGTGCTCTCGAGACCGCTCAGGAACCGGTCCACGGTGCCCTTGCGACGCGCCTCGTCGGCGAGCGACTCACCGACGATCTTGCTGGCCAGGTCCACCGCGATGGTGCCGACCTCCGTGCGCAGCTCGCGCACGATGGTGGCCCGCTCGGCGGCGAGCTGCTCCTTGCCGGCCGCGATGATCCGGTCGGACTCCTCCCGCGCCTTGGCGAGGATGTCCTGCCGGATGCCCTCCGCGTCGGCCCGGGCGTCGTCCCGGATCTTGGCGGCGTCGGTCCGCGCCTCGGCGAGCTGTGCCCGGTACTGCTCGAGGAGCTGGTTGGCCTCGGCCTGGGCGGCCTCGGCACGCTTGATGCCACCCTCGATCGCGTCGACCCGAGCCTGGAACGTCTGCTCCATGCGCGGGAAGACGAACTTCATCAGCACGATGCAGAGCAGGATGAAGGCGATACCACCGACCACGATCTCCTGCCAGATCGGCACGATCGGGTTGTGGGTCGACTCACCACCCTCTGCGGCGAGGAAGAACATGGAAGACCTCCCGGTCGAGGGGCCGAATTAGAGGTTGCCCTGCCAGATGAAGCCGAAGGCGATGCCCAGCAGCGCGAGGGCCTCGATGACGGCGAAGCCGATCCAGACGTACGGCAGGGTCATCCGCGACGACTCCGGCTGGCGGGCGGTCGACTGGATGTAGGCGGCGAAGACCAGGCCGACACCGATGCCCGGGCCGATGGCCGCGAGACCGTAGCCGATGGCGGCGGTGCTGCCCTCTACCGCGGCGTAGATGTCCATTAGTGGGTTCCTCCTGGTTATCACGCGTGACGGTCACGCGGGACGACAACTGTTGGTACTGAGGTGGACCAGTGTTCGCTCGCGAGCACCCGCCCGGTGGATCAGTGCTCGTCGGCGAGCGCGCCCTGCACGTAGCTGGCGGTCAGCACCGTGAAGACGTACGCCTGCAGGACGATCACCAGGAACTCGAGGAAGGTCAGGGCGACGGTCATCGCCCAGGACAGCACCGAGACGGGCGCCAGCCAGACGTTGGCGTTGAGCATCGCGAAGCCGCCGAGCGTGAAGACCAGCAGGAGCATGTGGCCGGCGAACATGTTCGCGAAGAGACGCACGGCCAGCGAGAACGGCCGGACGAGGAAGGTCGAGAAGAACTCGATCGGGATCAGCAGCGGCAGGATGTACCAGGGCGCCGGCGGGATCAGGGAGTTCTTGAAGAACTTGCCGAAGCCGTGGTGCCGGATGCCGACCCAGATGAACATCACGTAGCTGATCACGGCGAGGAAGGCCGGGAAGGCGATGTGCGAGTTCGGCGAGATCTGGAACAGCGGCACGATCGCGAAGAAGTTGGTCAGCAGGATGAAGCAGAACAGCGTGGTGAAGTACGGCGCGAACCGCACACCCGCGTGCCCGATCATGTCGACCGCGATGTTGTTGCGCACGAAGCCGTAGATCGACTCGGCGAGCCACTGCTTCTTGGTCGGGACCAGCTGCGGCTTGCGGTAGCTGGCCAGGAAGAAGACGATCAGGACGCCCACCGCGATCCAGACCATGGCGGTGATCTTGGTGAACCAGTACGAGTTCTCCGCACCCCAGGGCAGGATGCTGGGCAGGTAGAAGTCCTCCACGCTGGGTGGGAATGCCGCCTGGCCCGCTGCCAGGACGTTCGCCTGTCCGAACACCGCGTCCCTTCCTAAGTAGGCGTGCCGAGTCGGCGGACGACCAGGATGATCCCCCCGGCCATGCCGAGCACGACGCCGATCCCGGTGGCGATGCCCCCGGTGTCGAGCCACTGGTCGACCAGCCAGCCGATGAAACCCCAGACGAGCATGCCCCCGATGAGGTACGAGAGCGCGGTCCAACCCTGGCCGGCTCCGGGCGGAACGTCGTCCGGGCCGCCGGTGGGTCGGGGGTTTTGGTCACCAGCCATGACGGGGCGAACGATATCAGCCGGGGAGACGAGGCTGTGCCTCACCCCCCGCACAACCGTCGTTGTGTGGGCGCATGGCGGGTCACGTCGTCTGGGGGCACGCTACTCCCCTTCCGCCACCCAGAAAACGACCGAACGCCGACAGTGCGGTGCGCCGTCCGACAGGTGGGACGCTCAGCGGGCCGAGTCGCGGGAATGCACCCTGGTCAGCCACCAGATGTGCACCCCGGTCCAGACCACCACGCCGGCGGCGATGCCGACACAGAGCGGAATCAAACCGTCCCAGCCGGTCGAGGCCACCGCCACCATCACCACGCCGAGGAGGGTGAACTTCGCCGCGTACAGGCCGAGTCCGAAGGGGAGCACCAGCTGCGGGTTGATCGCGTCGGCCCAGGCCAGCACCACTGTGGTCAGGGTGTAGCTGACCACGGTCACCGCCACCCCGGCCGCCGCACCGAGCGCCGCGTCGGCGCCGCCGGTCAGCCCGCCGACGAGGCCGGCCACCCCGCCCAGCACCGCCGAGGCCAGCAGCAGCACCGGCAGGTGCCGCAACCGCCAGCGCCGGTCGTCGCCCGTCCGCACCGCGCGCACCCCGGGCTCAGCCACGGGGGTACGCCGGGAAGGCGGCGACCAGCTCGGCGACCTCGCCGGCGATCCCGGCGAGCGTGTCGGCGCCACCGGGGGCCGACGGGTCGGTGCGGACCGCGCGGGCGATCAGCGCGGCGACCTGCCGCATCTGCCCCTCCCGCATGCCCTGGGTGGTGACGCTCGGGGTGCCGACCCGGATGCCGGAGGCGACCATCGGCTTCTGCGGGTCGTACGGGATGGCGTTCTTGTTCAGGGTGATGGTCGCGGCGTCGCAGCGGGCCTCGGCCTCGGCCCCGGTCACCCCGGTCTCGCGCAGGTCGACCAGGGCCAGGTGGGTGTCGGTGCCGCCGGAGACCGGCCGCATCCCCTCGGCGGCCAGCCCGGCGGCCAACGCCTGCGCGTTGGTGACCACCTGGGCGGCGTACGCCCGGAACTCCGGCTGCGCCGCCTCGCGCAGCGCGACGGCCTTGGCCGCGACGGCGTGCATCAGCGGGCCGCCCTGGGTGAACGGGAAGACCGCCTTGTCGATCCGCTGGGCCAGCGACTCCCGGCAGAGGATCATGCCGCCGCGCGGGCCGCGCAGCACCTTGTGGGTGGTGAAGCAGACCACGTCGGCGT
Source organism: Micromonospora coxensis (assembly GCF_900090295.1). Classification (NCBI taxonomy): domain Bacteria; kingdom Bacillati; phylum Actinomycetota; class Actinomycetes; order Micromonosporales; family Micromonosporaceae; genus Micromonospora; species Micromonospora coxensis. Next base: position 2,381,126 of record NZ_LT607753.1, read on the forward strand.
GCGGCACCGGCGACGGGATCGCCTTCCCGGCGACCAGGCCGATGAAGTGCGCGGCGTCCACCATCAGGTACGCCCCGACCTCGTCGGCGATTTCCCGGAACCGGGCGAAGTCGATCAGGCGGGGGTACGCGGTGGCCCCGCAGATGATCATCTTGGGCCGGTGTTCCCGCGCGAGGTCGCGCACCTCGTCGTAGTCGATCAGCTCGGTGTCCGGTCGGACGGTGTAGCCGACGGTGTGGAACCACTTGCCGGAGAAGTTCACCCGGCTGCCGTGGGTGAGGTGCCCGCCGTGCGGCAGGTCCATCGCCAGCACGGTGTCCCCCGGCTGCACCAGGGCGGCGTACGCGGCCAGGTTGGCGCTGGCCCCGGAGTGCGGCTGGAGGTTGGCGTGCTCGGCCCCGAAGAGCTCCTTCGCCCGGGCGATGCCGATCTCCTCGGCCCGGTCCACCTCGGCGCAGCCGCCGTAGTACCGCCGGCCCGGATAGCCCTCGGCGTACTTGTTGGTGAGGGTGGAGCCGAGCGCCGCGAGCACCGCCGGGGAGGTGAGGTTCTCGCTGGCGATCAGTTGCAGGCCGCCGCGCAGCCGGTCCAGTTCGCCGAGCACCACCCCGGCGATCTCCGGGTCGACGGTGCTGAGCTGCTGGAAGTCCGGCCCCCAGAAGGTGTCCCTCGCGTTCTCCACAGCGAAGGAGTCTATGGGGCCGCACACTGGGAGCCGTGAGATGCCTCGTCACCGGAGCCACGGGTTACATCGGCGGACGGCTCGCGCCCCGACTGCTCGCCGAGGGCCACGAGGTGCGCTGCCTGGCCCGCAAGGCCGGCCGGATGCGGGACGTGCCGTGGGCGGCGCGCGCCGAGATCGCCGAGGGCGACCTGCGGAAACCGGAGACCCTGCCGGCCGCCTTCGCCGGCGTGGACGTCGCGTACTACCTGGTGCACTCGCTCGGGCAGGCCGGATTCGAGGCCGCCGACCGGGAGGCCGCGACCCACTTCGCCGAGGCCGCCGCCGCAGCCGGCGTACGCCGGATCGTCTACCTGGGCGGGCCGGAGCCGAAGGAGGACGGCGAGCTGCCCTCACCGCACCTGCGCTCCCGCGCCGAGGTCGGCCGGATCCTGCTCGCCAGCGGCGTGCCGACGGTGGTGCTGCGGGCCGCGGTCATCATCGGCTCGGGCTCGGCGTCGTTCGAGATGCTGCGCTACCTGACCGAGCGGCTGCCGGCCATGGTCACCCCGCGCTGGGTGCGCAACCGGATCCAGCCGATCGCGGTCCGCGACGTGCTGCGCTACCTGGTCGCCTGCGCCACCCTGCCGCCCGAGGTCGACCGGGCCTTCGACATCGGCGGCCCGGACGTGCTCACCTTCCAGGAGATGATGCAGCGCTACGCCCGGGTCGCCGGCCTGCGCCGCCGGATCATCCTGCCGGTGCGGCCGTTGACCCCGTCGCTCTCCTCGCACTGGGTCGGGCTGATCACGCCGGTGCCCAACAGCATCGCCCGACCGCTGGTGGAGAGCCTGATCCACGAGGCGGTGGCGGGCGAGCACGACATCGCCCGCTGGATCCCCGACCCGCCCGACGGGCTGACCGACTTCGACCAGGCCGTCGCGCTGGCGCTGGCGAAGGTGCGCGACGCCGAGGTGGAGACCCGCTGGTCGACCGCGAGCGGGCCGGACGCGCCGGCCGAGCCGCTGCCCAGCGACCCGCAGTGGTCCGGGGGCACGGCCTACACCGACGTCCGGGAGCGGACGGTGGCCGCCCCGCGCGACGCGCTCTGGCGGGTCATCGAGGGGGTCGGCGGCGAGCACGGCTGGTACTCCTTCCCGCTCGCCTGGTCGGTGCGGGGCTGGCTGGACCGGCTGGTCGGCGGGGTGGGGCTGCGCCGGGGCCGGCGCGACCCGCACCGCCTCCAGGTCGGCGAGGCGCTGGACTTCTGGCGGGTCGAGGAGATCGTCCCGGGCGAGCTGCTGCGGCTGCGCGCCGAGATGCGCCTGCCGGGGCGGGCCTGGCTGGAGATGCGCGCCGAGCCCGCCGGTGACGGCCGCAGCCGCTACGTGCAGCGCGCCGTCTTCCTCCCCCGTGGCCTCGCCGGACACCTCTACTGGGGTGCGGTGGCCCCGTTCCACGCCGTCGTCTTCGGCGGCATGGCCCGCAACATCGCCCGAGGCGCCGCCCACTCGCGCTGACCTCCGGCGCCCGCGCGTCCAGCGCGCAGGGGCGGCATGGGTGGACGGCGTGCTTGCGGCGTGCGTCGGCGGTGTGCGGCGAGCTTGCGGTGCGCGCCGGCGGCGTGCGGCCTGCCTGCGGCGCGCGTCAGCGACGTGCGGCGAGCTTGCGGCGTGCGGCGGCGGGCGTGCGGCCTGCCGGCGACGCGCGGCGGCGGGCGTGCGGCCTGCCTGCGACGCGCGGCGGCTGCGGTCGACCACGCGCGGCGGCGGTCAGTTGCCGTCGCGGGGGCCGCCGACGCGGTAGGCGACCGCCTCGCTGGGCGGGACGAAGTCGCGCACCGGCTGCTCGCGCAGGGACTGGTCCAGGATCTCCCCGATCGCCGCGACCATCCGGCTCTGCACCGTCCGGCCGACCGGGTCGCGCGGGTCGTCGGGGTTGGCGGCGATCTGGGCGACCACGAGTTGCGGGGTGAAGGCCACCACCGACGTCGTCTCGTTCCGCTCCGAGGTGCCGGTCTTGCCGGCCACCGGCCGGCCGAGCGCCCGGCGCAGCCGCTCCGCCGTCCCGCCGTCGCAGCGGCCGTACATGGACTGGTCGCCGACCGGGCAACGGGCCGCGTCGGCCGCCGCCCGGGCCACGTCCGTGTCGACGACCTGCCGGCAGTCCGGACGCCCGGCGGCCACCTCCTGCCCGGCGCTGTCGGTGATCGACAGGACCGGCAGCGGGGCGCACCAGGTGCCCTCGGCCGCCACGGTGGCGTACGCGTTGGCGAGGTCGAGCGGGGTGGTGGAGGAGACCCCGAGGGTGAACGCGCCCCAGTCCCGGGCGCCGCCACGGGCCAGTTCGGCGTCACCGTCGGCGCGGAACACGATGCCCAGCCGCTGGGCCATCTCCACCACCTTCTCCGCCCCGACCCGCTCGGCCAGCCAGGCGAAGTAGGTGTTCACCGAGCGGCCGAAGGCGGTCCACATGCTGTGGTAGCCGTCCATGTACGACGGGGAGGCGTTGACCGGGCACCACTGGCCCCCGCAGCTCGCCCGTCCCTCGTCGGCCGGGAAGCGGGTGAGGATCCGGCTGGGGGCGTGGAAGCCGGTCTCCAGCGGTAGCCCCGACTCCAGCGCGGCCAGCAGGGTGAACAGCTTGAACGTCGACCCGGCCTGGTAGCCGTCGATGCCGTTGCCGCCGCCGACGAGCTGGTTGACCGTGTTCGGGTGGTTCTTCCACCCGGGTGGGTTGCCGGCCACGCTGTAGTTCCGGTTGACCGCCATGGCCAGCACCCGGCCGGTGCCGGGCTGGACCACCGCCGTGGGCACCGCGTGCCGCTCGTCGCGGTCGTAGATGTCGAGCACCTGCCGCATGGCGGCCTGCTGCACGTCGGGGTCGAGCGAGGAGACGATCCGGAAGCCGCCGCGGCGCAGGGTGTCCTGCCGTTCCGGAGCCGACCCGCCGAAGGCCGGCTGGGCGCTCCACCACTGGGTGAACCAGTCGCAGAAGAACCCCCAGTCGTTGCGCTCCGCCGGCACAGCGGTGCAGTCGTTCGGCGTCTCGCTGGGCCGCAACTCCAGCGGGGCCTCCTTGGCCCGCGCCGCGTCGTCCGGCGGCACCTGTCCCAGCTCCACCAGCCGGTCCAGCACGTAGCCGCGGCGGCCCAGTGCGGCGTCGGCGTCGCCGTTGATCGGGTCGTCGGTGTCGGGCGAGCGGACCAGGCCGGCCAGCAGGGCCGCCTGGGCGAGCGTGAGCTGGGCGGGTGGGATCGAGAAGTAGCGCTTGCTGGCCGCGGCGATCCCGTACGCCCCGGCGCCGAAATAGGCGATGTTGAGGTAGCGCTTGAGGATCTCGTCCTTGCTCAGCCCCCGCTCCAGCGCGAGGGCGTACCGCATCTCCCGGATCTTGCGGGCGGCGGTGATCTCGGTGGCCGCCTGGCGCTGCTCTTTGGTCAGCCGGGGGTCGCCCGCCAGCACGTTGCGCACGTACTGCATGGTCAGCGTGGAGGCGCCCTGCCGGGCGACGCCGTCCCGTCGGTTGTTGGTGAAGGCGCGCACCACGCCCCGGACGTCCACCCCCTTGTGCTGGTGGAACCGGGCGTCCTCGGCGGCCACGATGGCCTGCCGCATCACCGGGGCCACCTTGTCCAGCGGCACGTCCACCCGGTCCTCGGTGTAGAAGGACGTGATCAGGGTGCGGCCGTCGTTGGCGTACAGGTTCGACCGCTGGATCGTCGGTGGCTTGCGCAGGCTCTCCGGCAGTTCGGAGTACGGCAGGGCGAACGCGCCGAAGCCGATCCCGAACACCAGCGCGGCCGGCAGGGCCGCCACCGCCAGCACCAGCCCGGCGAGCACGCCGGCGATCACCACGGTGAACAACTTGTCGAGATGGGCCCGGATCATCAGCTCTCCCCGCAGGAGCCGGCAGGACCCGTCCAGAATGACCCGCTATGCCTCTTCCGCCCTCACGTTTCCCCAGATCCGGAGGAAATTCGCGAGCGGGACGCGGCGCGCAGCGCCGGACACGCCGCCCCCGGTCACCCGGGAGGGTGGTCGGCCGATCCGGCCGGCTCGTGCCGCCGCCGGGCCACCGGCCACGACGCCGGCCGCCGGTCAGGGCAGCAGGGCCGCCGTGAGCGGGTGGACGGTCTCCTCGATCTCGTCGGCGACCCGGCTGAAGCACTGGTCGCCCCGCCCCCACGGGTCGTCCAGGTCGTCCGAGTGCAGCGGGGACGCCCCCTCGCGGGCCGCGTCGGCGGCCGCCACCAGCGCCACGCCCCGGGCGTACACGGCGTCGGGGGTGGGCTGCGCCGCCGGCAGGGCGGCGGCGTCGACCAGCCCGAGCAGCCGGCCGAACTCACCGAGCACGAAGGTGCGGGCGGCGGCGTCCGGACGCAGCGCCACCACGTACTCCTGCTGGTCGGCGGTGGCGGTGAGGACGAGGTCCGCGGCGTCGATCAGATCCGAGCGCAGCTTGCGGGCGGCGAAGCCGTCGACGTCACCGCCACGGGCGAGCACCTGGCGGGCGGCCGGCGGGTTCATCTCCTCGCCGGCGTGCCAGCCACCGGTGCCCGCGCTGTGACTGTGCAGCAGCTCGTCGGCGCGGGCCGGATCGACGCCGAGCCGGTCCAGCCGCTGGCGGACGGCCAGCGCCAGCAGCCGCTCGGCCATCGGGGACCGGCAGATGTTGCCCATGCAGACGTGCAGGACGGTGAACGGCGGCACTCAGGCCCCCTGCTGGTCGAGGATGTCCGGGACGACGTCCCGCAGCTTGTCCAGACCGATCGCGCCGAGGCGCAGCACCCGCGGCACCTCGTTGGTGAGGTCGACGATCGTGCTCGGCACCGGATCCGGGCAGGGCCCGGCCTCCAGGTAGGCGCGGACCTGGTACCCGAGCTGGTCGCGTGCCTCCTCGGCGGTCAGCGCGGCCGGCTGGCCGGCCTTGTTGGCCGACGCGACCGCCATCGGGCCGGTCTCCCGCAGCACCTCCAGCGCGACCGGGTGCAGCGGCATCCGCACCGCCACCGTGCCGCTGGCGTCGCCCAGGTCCCAGGCCAGGCTCGGCGAGTGCTCCACGACGATCGTCAGCGCCCCCGGCCAGAACGCCTCGACCAGGTCGCGGGCCGCGCGGGGCAGCGAGAAGACCAGGCCGTCGAGGGTGTGCCGGGAGCCGATCAGCACCGGCGGCGCCTGCCGGGTGCCGCCCTTGGCGTCGGCCAGGGCCTTGACCGCGTACGGGGTGAAGGCGTCCGCCCCGACCCCGTAGACCGTGTCCGTCGGCAGGACGACCAGCTCGCCGTTCTTGACCGCCTCGACGGCAGCGGCGATGCCGCGGTCCCGGTCGGCGGGCGACCGACAGTCGTAGAGCATCACGAGGAGCCAGTCTGCCACGCCGGGGCGGCGCCGGGGCGGGGGCCGTCCGCCCGGCGGGACGCGGTGGCGAACCGGGCCCGGCCGGCCAGGTCGCGGTGCTCCTCGACCTCGGCGTACCGGCCGTCGGCGGCGAGCAGCGCCGGCACCGCCGCGCCGTGCGTGTCGTCGTGCTCGACGCCCAGCCCACCGCCGGGGCGCAGCAGCTCGGCCGCGCGCGACAGCACCGGCCGGATCACGTCCAGGCCGTCCGCCCCGCCGAAGACCGCCTCGTCCGGGTCGTGCCCGGCCACCTCCGGCGGTACGACCACCGCGCGCGGTACGTACGGCGGGTTGCAGAGCAGCACGTCGACCCGGCCGACCAGGGCGGCCAGCAGCCGCGGATCGGTGACGTCGGCGGCGACCACCTCGATCGACCGGTCCCCCGCCGCGGCCCGCTCGGCGGCGTTGCGCCGCAGCCACGCCAGCGCGGCCGGCGAGCGCTCCACGGCCACCACCCGCGCCGCCGGCACCTCCTGGGCCACCGCCAGGGCGATCGCGCCGGAGCCGGAGCACAGGTCGACCACCAGCGGGTCGGGCCGGCGCCGGGCCCGGTCGATCCCCCAGCCGGCGAGCAGCTCGGTCTCCGGGCGGGGCGTGAACACCCCCGGCCCGACGGCCAGCTCCAGGTGCCGGAAGCCGGCCCGGCCGGTCAGGTGCTGCAACGGCTCCCGCCCGGCCCGGCGGGCCACCAGCGCCTCGAACCGGTCCCGCTGGCCGGGGTCGAAGCCGTCGGCGAGCGCCAGCCGCCCCCGGGGCACGTCCAGCACGTACGCGGCGAGCTGCTCGGCCTCCGCCCGGGCCGAGGCGACCCCGGCGTCGGCGAGGACCCGGGCGGCGCGGGCCACGGCCAGTGAAGGCCGCTCGCGTTCTGTCCCTTCGGAGGGGTGGCGCGGCAGGGAGGTCACGACATAATCATGAAGCGTCGCGGCCCCCACCACGAGCGGGTGCGTCCCGACGCACACCGACAGGGAGGTTGGCAGGTGGCGTGGCTCGACCGGGTCGACGACCAGGTTGACGCTCTCCAACGCTCCCGGGCGTTGCAGGAGGCGAGCCGCTCGGCCGAGGCGTGCGGGCTGCTCGACCGGGTGCTGCGCACCACCGACGACCCGAACGCCCGGGCCGACGCGTCGGTCCAGCGGCTCTGCGCACTGATCAATCTCGGCCGCACGGCGGAGTTCACCCGGGCCATCGAGGAGGCCTCCGACGCCGTCCGCGACCTGCCGGAGCCGTACCTGCACGGGCACCTCAACGCGCTGGCCGCGCTGGCCGCACACCACCAGGGCGCGCTGGACCGCTGCGTCACCCATCTGGTCCGGGCCGCCCGGGCGCTCGGCGCGGCCGAGGAGGAGGACCGGGACACCGCCTGGGGCTGGCACGACCTGGCGATGGCGTACTCCTACCTGAGCTTCCACGGTTACGCGCTCGGCGCGATCGAGCGGGCCCGCCAGCACGGGCTGGCCGCCGGGCTCCCCGAGGAGGTCTTCGCCGCGCCGGGCATTCGGCTGCGCAACGCGGTCGCCCTCGACCACAACGGCGACAGCGACGGCTGCCTGCGGGTGCTCCGGGACATCGCCATCGACCTGGCCCGGTTCGTCCGCGACGGGCGCAGCGACCGGCTGCGCCCCAGCAGTCTGGCCGCGTACGGCTACGCGGCGGCCCGTCGCGCGGCCCTCGGCGACCCGGTGGAGAGCGGCACGCAGTCCGACCCGGTCCGCCTGCTCGGCCACGGCGGGGACAGCGCCCGGGCCCGGGACATGCGCCAGCTCGGGCAGATCTGCCTGGCGATCGCCGGCGGCCGGCCGATCGAGGCGATCACCCGCCTGGACAGCGCCCGGGTCTCCAACGAGACGCTCGGGGCGGCCGAGCCGTCCCGGCTGCGCAGCATCGCCTTCGCCCGGGCGGGCGACCACGCCGCCGCGCACCGGGCCGACCGGATGGCGTTCCGCCTCGCCGCCCAGCGCAACGACCGGCTGCGCGACGTCTACATCGACGGCATCGCCGCCCGCATCGACCACGAGGAGATGCGCCGCGAGGCCGCCCGGTACGAGGGCGAGGCGCTCACCGACCCGCTGACCGGCCTGCCCAACCGCCGCCGGCTGGAGCGCTACGTCGCCTCGGTGACGGCCCGGGGCGAGCGGGTGGTGATCGGCGTCTGCGACCTGGACGGCTTCAAGGCGGTCAACACCCACCACGGCCACCACTCCGGCGACCTGGTCCTGCAACGCATCGCCGGGGTGATCAACCGGGTGATGCGCCGGGGCGACTTCGTGGCCCGCTACGGCGGGGACGAGTTCGTCGTGGTGCTGTCCGGGGCCGGGATGACCGAGGCCGCCGAGGTGGCCCGGCGCATCGACGCCGCGGTGCGCACCGAGGACTGGGAGTCACTGGTGCCCGGCACCCCGGTCGGGGTGAGCATCGGCTTCGCCGAGGTCGAGGGCGGGGCGGCCCGGGAAGCGCTCGGCGCGGCGTTCGAGACCGCCGACCGGGAGATGCTGCGCGCCAAACACCGCCCCCACGCCTCCTGACCCCCACCCCACCACCGCGCCCTCAAATCCCCCACCCCACCACCGCGCCCTGCCGAGGCGCCTCTTTCAGAGAAAGAGTGGCTATTCCGCGCGGAATAGCCACTCTTTCTCTGAAAGTGCGGACGGGGTGGGGCCGTGCGGGGTGGGGTGGGGTGGGGTGGGGTCAGCGGCGGGTGAGTTCGGGGTCGCCGGCCAGGCGGGCGGCGCGGTCGGCCTCGGCGAGGGCGTCCAGGACGCCGTCCAGGTCACCGGCGAGGGCCAGGTCCAGGTTGTACGCCGTGTAGCCGATGCGGTGGTCGGTGATCCGGTTCTGCGGGAAGTTGTAGGTGCGGATCCGCTCCGAGCGGTCCACCGTGCGCACCTGCGCCTTGCGGGCGTCGGAGGCGGCGGCGTCGGCCTGCTCCTGGGCCACCGCGAGCAGCCGGGCGCGCAGGATGCGCATCGCCTGCTCACGGTTCTGCAACTGGGACTTCTCGTTCTGGCAGGAGACCACGACACCGGTCGGCAGGTGGGTGATCCGGACCGCCGAGTCGGTCGTGTTGACCGACTGCCCGCCCGGCCCCGACGAGCGGAACACGTCGATGCGCAGGTCGTTCGGGTCGATGGTGACGTCGACGTCCTCGGCCTCGGGGAGCACGAGCACGCCGGCGGCGCTGGTGTGGATGCGCCCCTGCGACTCGGTGACCGGGACGCGCTGCACCCGGTGCACGCCCCCCTCCCACTTGAGCCGGGACCAGACCCCGTTGCCACCCTCGGGGACGCCCTTGGTCTTGATGGCCAGCGAGACGTCCTTGACCCCGCCCAGGTCGGAGTCCTGCGCGTCGATCACCTCGGTGAGCCAGCCACGACGCTCGGCGTACCGGGTGTACATCCGCAGCAGGTCCCCGGCGAAGAGCGCCGACTCCTCACCGCCCTCGCCGGCCTTGATCTCGATGATCACGTCCTTGGCGTCGTGCGGGTCGCGCGGGATGAGCAGCTCGGCCAGACGCTCCTCCAGCGCCGGCAGGGTGCCCGCGATCGCGTCGGCCTCGGCGGCGAAGGACGGGTCCTCCGCGGCCAGTTCCCGGGCCGCGGCCAGGTCGGCGCGGGCCTGCTCCAGCTCACCGGCGGCCTTGTGCAGCGGCACCAGTTCGGCGTACCGGCGGCCGACCCGGCGGGCGGTGCCCTGGTCGGCGTGGATGGCCGGGTCGGCCAGCCGCTTCTCCAACTCCGCGTACTCGTCGAGGAGGGCGGCCAGACGCTCGCTGCTCATGCGGGGGTGCTCCTTCGACGATCGGGCGGACGGGGCGAGCTGCTGGTCGGACGACCAGAAAGGGGACAGAACGGACGACGCCCGCGCCCGGCACGGAGCCGGACACGGGCGTCGTCGGGAAAGCTACTTGGCCTTCTTCGCCTGAACCTTGGCGTACTTCTGCTGGAACTTGGCGACCCGGCCGGCGGTGTCGAGGACGCGCTGCTTACCGGTGTAGAACGGGTGGCAGGCGCTGCAGGTCTCGACGTGGATGGCGCCGCCCTTGGCGGTGCTGCGGGTCGTGAAGGTGTTACCGCAGGAGCAGGAGACCTCGGTGGTCACGTACTCCGGGTGGATGTTGGGCTTCATGTCGCCTCGGTCCTCTCGTCGGTGGTCGCCGGGTCGCCGCTGATCTCCCCGTCGCCTGGTGCGCGACGGACTCGGGCGTGAACCGGAACCGGTGGCCGATTGACCAGTGTGCCATGGGCGTGAGCCGACCCGTCAGGCGGGCCGCACGATCGGTCCGCACACGCCAACGCCCGGCGCACCTGCCGCATTCCCACTGCCCGGGAGCAGCATTCACGGCGGCGGCGTACGGTGGGGACGTGCCCGATTCGTCCCCGATCCGCAGCGGGACGGGCAGGACGCCCCGTCTGGTCGCCACCCGAGGGTTGCCCGCCTCCGGCAAGACCACCTTCGCCCGTACGCTCCAGCCGGCCGTGGTCCGGGTCAACCGGGACGACCTGCGCCGGATGCTGCACGGCGAGCGGCTCTTCACCCAACGCGCCGAGTACCAGGTGACGCTCGTGCAGCGGGCCCAGGTGGAGGCCCTGCTGGGCTCCGGGGCCAGCGTCTGCGTCGACGACACCAACCTGCGCTCGCGCACCCTGCGCGAGTGGGCCGACCTGGCCGCCCGCCACGGCGCGCGGTTCGAGGTGCACGACTTCACCGACGTGCCGCTGGACGAGTGCCTGCGCCGCGACGCCGCGCGCGCCGAGGGCGACCGGGTCGGCGAGGCGGCCATCCGCCGGCTGCACGAGCGCTACCTGGCCCACCGGCCGCTGCCGTTGCCGGTGCCCACGGCCCGCACCGGCCGGCCCGCCGAGGTGGCCACCGCGCCGTCCGGACCACCGGAGATCGTGCTGGTCGACATCGACGGCACGGTCGCGCTGACCGTCTCGCGCAGCCCGTACGACATGACCCGGGTCGGCGAGGACGCGCCGAACGAGGCGGTGATCGCGGCGGTCCGGGCGATGCACGCCGCCGGGTACGGGGTGGTCTTCTGCTCGGGCCGGGACGCCTCCGCCCGCGAGGCGACGGTGGCCTGGCTGGACCGGCACGTCCGGGTGCCGTACCTCGGGCTGCACCTGCGCGCGGTGGGCGACCGGCGCAAGGACGCCGTGGTGAAGCAGGAGATCTACGAACGCGAGGTGCGCGACCGCTACCGGGTGGCCGGCGTCTTCGACGACCGGCAGCAGGTGGTGCGGATGTGGCGCTCGCTGGGACTGACCGTCTTCCAGGTCGCCGAGGGCGACTTCTGAGCCGGTGGGCCGGCGGGGGTGACCCCGCCGGCCCACCCGGGTGACCGGGCACGCGTCGCACCCGCGCGCCCCGGACACCCGTCAGGCGGCGGGAGCCTCCCCCTGGTCCACCGCCGTCACCGCGACCGTCGCCTCGGCGCGCACGCCGTTGACGGTCACCGCCAGCACCACCGACGCGCCCGGCCGCAACGCGGTCAGCTCCCCGGTCGCCGGGTCGAAGCGCGCCACGTGCCACGGCTTCACCCCGGCCGCCGACCCGACGTGCACCGACGGTGAGGCCGACCAGTCCGCGCTCACCGGCGCCGCCACCGGCACGGTCCGGCCGCCGGGCTGGGTCAGCGTCGCCGTCACCCGGGCCGGGGCGCCCACCGCGACGGTGGCCGGGGCGGTCACCGCCAGCCGGTCGACGTGCGGGTGGAACTCGACGGCGACCCAGCGCGGCCCTTCGGCGAGCGGGTCGCGCCGGGCCCGGTCGGCCTCGGCCGGGGTGACCGGGTCGACGCCGACCTCCGTCCAGCCGGTGAAGCCACCGAGCTGCGCCGGGGTGGACGGGTTCTTGCCGGCGTTGCCGTTGATCACGTACGGCACCCCGTCGACCCGGTCGGCGTGGAAGGTGCCGACGTGCCCGCCGACGAAGAGCGCGCCCTTGCCGGTGCGGTGCTGGAAGTCGGCGAGCCACTGCTCCAGCAGCGCCGCCTCCTTGCGGTCGGTGAGCTGGCTGGCCTTCGCCGGGCTCGGGTCGCGCGGCGGGTGGTGGTGCAGCACCACGACCGAGCCGACCGCCGGGTCCCCGGCGGCGGAGTCGAGCGCCTCGCGCAGCATCCGCACCTGGTCGAAGCCGCCGCCGCGCAGCGTGCCAGTGGCCGAGTTCAGCATGACGAACCGGGTGCCCCGGTGGTCGAGGACCCGGTGCGTGGCACCGAAGACGGCCCGGAAGTTGTCGATCGGCGCGCCCATGATCTCGTGGTTGCCGGGGACGTAGTACCAGGGCACCTCGCCGCCCAGCTCCTCGTCGAGCAGCCGCTTCGCCAGCGCGAAGTCGGCCGGGTACGCGGTGTCCACGAAGTCCCCGTCGACGACCAGGAGGTCGGGGTCGGCGGCCCGGACCTCGCGCAGCGTACGGCGGGCCTGGGCGACCAGGTCGCTGTCGGGGTCGGCGGCGACGAACTGGGCGTCGGACATGACCGCGAAGCGCCAGGGCGCGCCGTCGACGGTGCCGTCGCGCAGCACCACCCGGTCGGTGCGGGCCGGCTCGGCGGGTACGTCCACAGTGGGTGGCACCTTCGCCACCAGGTCGTCGACGATCACCTCGCTGGTGTACTGCGCCTCCGGCCGCGTCTCGGCCACGTAGAACCGGCGCACCCGCAGCGGGTACTGCACCCCGGCCGGGACGGCGAACTCGACGTACCGCCAGCCGCTCCAGGTGACCAGTGGGCCGCGCAGCACGTGCTGGGTGTCCTGCGCGTCGTGCAGGTGCAGGCTGGGCCACTCCCCGGTGCCGTTGCCGTGGATCCACATCCCGAACGCCTGCGGCTGGCCGGGCACCGGGATCCAGGCCGGCGGGTCGGCGTACGCGGCCCGGGTGCCGGTCGAGCGGCTGAAGTCGTACGACATCCGCAGCCCGGTGCCGGTGCGCCCGGGGGCGGGGGCGACCGAGCCGGCGGCCCGGGCCTGGCTGAACCGCCAGGACGCCGCGTCGTCGAAGCCGGCCACCGGCACGTCGGTCAGCCCGACGGTGACCGGCAGGACCGTGACGTGGTCGCCGACCCGGGCGGTGACCAGGGCCGAGCCGCTGTCGGTGCGCGCCTTCACCGACAGGTTGCCGTCGGCGGTGGGGGTGACCTCCAGCAGCTCACGGTCGTACTCCAGCCGCAGGTCGGCCGGCTCGATCGGGGCGGTGTTCCCCTCCGCGTCGTAGCCGACGACACCGAACAGGCCGGTGTCCCCGGCCCGGTTCAGCCCGACCCGGTCCACGGTGGAGTCGACCCGGGCCAGCGGGCCGAGCACGGTCAGGTCGAGGGTGCCGCTGGCGGCGTCCCGCCAGGCGGTGACGGTGCTCCGGCCGGGGGCGCCGGCGGTGAAGACGCCGTCGCGCACCGTGCCGTGCACCGCCGGGTTCGCCCGCCACCGGGGCGTGCCGGCCGCCGGGCCGTACGTCTCGTCGTGGCCGGCGGCGGTGAGCCGGCGGGTCAGGCCGGGGAAGACCCGGTCGGGGCGGCCACCCCGGACCGGGGCGACGCCGGGCGCGGCGGTCGGGTCGCTCGCGGTCTCCAGCCAGTACCCGGTGAGCCGGCCGCTGCCCTGCGGGGCGTAGACGGCCAGGCCGTTGGGCACGGCCCGTTCGACGCCGTCGGACGGGCTGTTCTCCACCTGCACGGCCGCCGCGCCGGGCTCCCGGGCGAGCAGGGTGGACGAGCCGCCACCGTCCAGGTTGAGCGCGTGGTGCGCGCCGAGTTCGGCCATCATCCGGCCCATCTCGGTCTGCGTGACGCCCCGGCTGTCCACCTGCCGGCCGTCCACGGTGAGCAGGATCATGCGCCGGCCGTCGGCGGAGAACCCGACCGCGGTGCGCGGGGCCAGGGTCGGGTCGGCGACGGACTGCACCACGCCGTCGCGGACCAGCACGTTGCCGCCACCGACGGCGGCGCGCAGCGGGCCGCCGTCGGAGGGCTTCGGCTGCCAGGTCAGGTCGACCGGGTCACCGGGGCGCAGCGCGGCCAGCGCGTCGGCGCCCGCGTCCCGGCCGAGCAGCACGGTGCTGCCGGCCGGGATCGGCCCCTCACCCGCCGCGCCGGCCACCGAGACGACCCGCCCGTCCCGGACGAGCACCTCGGCCACCCGGGCCGCCCCGGCGACCGCGCGCGCCCGGGGGTACGACCCCCAGAGCGCGGTGAAGACGCCGACGCCGCCGGCCTGCACCATGTTGTTGAACTGGGTCAGGCGCAGCGGTCCGGCGGGCAGCGTGGCGGTGCCGTCGAAGTGCACCTGCACCACCCGGCCGAGGCCGTCGGCGGTGATCGCGGCGGCGTTGTCGTGGCCGGCGACCGGCGACTGGACCAGCTCGCCGTCCTGGATGCCGACGCCCTGCGCCGCGCCGGAGTTGTTGATGTCGAAGAAGTCGCCGTTGACGGCGGCCACCGCGCGGGACCGGTCCACCGCGGCACGCAGCGGCTCGGCCTTCGCCACCGCGCCGGAGTTGACGTAGTCGACCCGCAGCCCGCCGCCGAGGTCGGCGGTGAGCGCGTCGGCGCGCAACCAGCCGGCCGCGTCGTACCGGTCGAAGGAGGTCAGGTGCAGCCCCGGCGCGACCGGCCGGGTGGTCCGTTCGGTCTCCAGGCCACCGGCCGGCTCGACGCCGGTGGTCGTCGCGGTCGTGGCGACGCCGGCGGCCGGGTCGCGGGCCAGCGTGACCGAACCGGCGGGGTGTGACGAGGAGCGGGGGGCGTCCTCGGCGGCGGTGCCGACGCCGGGGTCGGCCGCCGCGACCGGTACGGGCCCGGCCAGGCTGATCAGCGGCGTCAGCAGCAGGACGCCGGCGAGATGGGCGGTACGACTGCGGGTGCGCATGGACGACAGTCAACCCGAAGGCGAACAGGAGTTTCAATACTTCACGCTGAACTGAAGGAAAACTTCAGGCCACCCGGGCCCCGGTACGCGGAAGGGCACGACCGGCGACCGGTCGTGCCCTTCCGTCGTCTCGGCCCGGACTACTCGCCCGGCGTCGACTTCGCGATCTGCATCAGGAACTCGATGTTGGTGCGGGACTGCTTGAGCCGGTCCAGCAGCAGGTCGAGCGCCGCCTGCGAGTCCAGCGAGTGCAGCACCTTGCGGAGCTTGTGCACGATGGCCAGCTCCTCCGGCGCGAGCAGGATCTCCTCCTTGCGCGTGCCGGACGGGTGGATGTCGATGGCCGGGAAGGTCCGCTTGTCGGCGATCTTCCGGTCCAGCTTCAGCTCCGCGTTACCGGTGCCCTTGAACTCCTCGAAGATGACCGTGTCCGCCATGGACCCGGTCTCCACCAGCGCGGTGGCGAGGATGGTCAGCGAGCCGCCGTTCTCGATGTTGCGGGCCGCACCCAGGAAGCGCTTCGGCGGGTACAGCGCGGTGGAGTCGATACCACCCGACATGATCCGGCCGCTGGCCGGCGCCGCCAGGTTGTACGACCGCCCGAGCCGGGTCACCGAGTCGAGCAGCACGACGACGTCGTGGCCCAGCTCGACCAGGCGCTTGGCCCGCTCGATCGCCAGCTCCGCCACCGTGGTGTGGTCCTGCGGCGGACGGTCGAACGTGGCCGCGATGACCTCGCCCTTCACCGACCGCTGCATGTCGGTGACCTCTTCGGGCCGCTCGTCCACCAGCACCACCATCAGGTGGCACTCCGGGTTGTTGTGCGTGATCGCGTTCGCGATCGCCTGCAGCACCATGGTCTTACCGGCCTTCGGCGGCGACACGATCAGCGCGCGCTGCCCCTTGCCGATCGGCATGACCAGGTCGATCACCCGGGTGGTGAGGATGTGCGGCTCGGTCTCCAGCCGCAGCCGCTCCTGCGGGTAGAGCGGGGTGAGCTTGTAGAACTCGGGACGGCGCTTGGCCTCGTCCGGCTCCATGCCGTTGATGGTGTCCAGGCGGACCAGCGGGTTGTACTTGTCCCGCCGCTGCTCGCCGTCACGGGCGGCCCGCACCGCACCGGTGATCGCGTCACCACGGCGCAGGCCGTACTTCTTGATCTGCGACATGGAGACGTACACGTCGTTCGGGCCGGCCAGGTAGCCGGTGGTCCGGACGAAGGCGTAGTTGTCGAGCACGTCGATGATGCCGGCCACCGGGACGAGCACGTCGTCCTCGCCGACCTGCGGCTCGCGGCCGCCACCGTCGTTGCCGCCCTCGGCCCGCTCGCCCCGGCCCCGCCGGCGGTCACGGAAACGGCTGCGCCGGCCACGCCGGCCGCCGCCCTCGCCGTCCTCGTCGGAGTCGTCGACACGCTGCGTCCGGTCGCCACCGCGGTCGTTGCGGTCGCCCCGGTCGTTGCGGTCACCCCGGTCGTTGCGGTCGCCGCGCTCGGCCCGCTCGTTGCGGTCACCGCCCCGCTCGGCCCGCTCGCCCCGGTCGTTACGGTCACCACGGTCACCGCGCTCGGCCCGGTCACCCCGGTCGTTGCGCTCACCGCGCTCGACCCGGTCACCACGCTCGCCGCGCTCGGCCCGGTCCCCACGCTCGGTCCGCTCGCCGCGCTCGGCACGGTCACCACGGTCACCGCGCTCGGCCCGGTCCCCACGATCGGCCCGCTCGGCCCGGTCGCCGCGCTCGGCGCGGTCGGCGCGGTCCCGGCCACCTCGACCCTCGCCGCGCTCGGCGCGCTCGCCCGTCTCGGGGGCGGCCTCCTCGGTCCGGGTCTCGGCCGTCCGGGTCTCGGTCGCGGCGGCCCGGCTGCGCCGGGTCCGGGTACGCCCCTCGGGCTCCCCGGCGGCGGCCGGAGCCTGCTCAGCGGGGCGCTCGGCGGTCTCGCGCACCTCGGCGTGGACCTCTTCCCGGGCCGGGGCGGTCGCGGCCGCGACCTCGGCCCGCGGTCGAGGGGTGCCGGTGGCGGCGCCGCCCTGCTGCCGCTCGGAGATCGCGCTGATCAGCTCGCCCTTGCGCATGCGAGCCGTACCGGAGATGCCGAGCGACGCGGCCAGGCTCTGGAGCTCCGGCAGCAGCATCGCCGACAGGCCGGTACCGCTGCGCCGACGACGGGCAGGGGCGGCAGTGGTGGCATCGCCAGCGACGTTGGAAACATCCGACGTCACGTCGGTGGTGTCGCTCAATGGATTCCTTCCCTCGATAGGCCGGGACTGCCCGGAGTCGACAAGCTCAGGTGGCCGGGCGGCCTCGGTGCACCCGCCTCGCAGGGACGCGTCGCGGGAGTCTGTGGCACAGCAGCCGGGCGGTTTCCCGACTCACCAACCTCGGTGAGCAGGTCTCGCCGTCTGCGGCGACCTGTGGAAACTGCGGTGCGGCGTGTGCCTTGGCAGGGGTGACGGGCTGACCGCCGAGAGCTTCGGGGGTGCGCCGACCCGCAGGGAGATCGCATGCTTCGCGGCTGTGCTGAGTCTAGAGCGTAATCAACTCTTCCGACCTGCGGCAACAGGGCCCCGCTCGGCGTGTCCCAGTCTACCCCGCGCGACGGTCGCACCGCTCGCCTCTATCGCCAACCGCCAGACCTGCCATTCTGTTCCCGGCGCGAAGTCGGCGGGCGGCTCGGTCAGGGCCAGCACGGTGGGCCCCGCCCCACTGACCACGGCCGCCACACCGGCCGCACGCAACGCGGCGACCAGAGCGGCCGTCTGTGGCATGCCGGGGGCGCGGTAGTCCTGGTGCAGCCGGTCGACGGTGGCCGGCAGCAGCAGCGCCGGCGCGGCGGTCAGGGCGTGCACCAGCAGGGCGGCCCGGCCGGCGTTCAGCGCGGCGTCGGCGTGCGGGACGGTGGCCGGCAGCGCCGCCCGCGCCGTCTCGGTGAGGCCCCGCTCGGCCGGGACGAAGACGGTGGGCCGGACCCCCTCGGCGACGGGCAGCGAGACCGCGCCGGCCCCGGACGGCTCCGTCCAGGCGATCGTGAAGCCGCCCAGCAGGCAGGGGGCCACGTTGTCCGGGTGGCCCTCGATCTCGGCCGCCAGCCGCAGCGCCCCGGCGTCGTCGAGCCGCTCGACGCCGTCGGTCACCAGGGCCCGGGCCAGCAGCACCCCGGCCACGATCGCCGCCGAGGACGAACCCAGCCCACGGGCCTGCGGGATCCGGTTGACGCACTCCAGCGCCAGCCCGGCCGGCTGCCCACCCAGCACGTCGAAGGTACGGCGCATCGCCCGGGCCACCAGGTGCCGGTCGTCCTCCGGCAGCTCACCGGCGCCCTCGCCGTGCACCGCCACGCGTACGCCCCCGGAGGTCACCTCCGCCGTCACGTCGTCGTGCAGCCCGAGGGCGAGACCGAGCGCGTCGAAGCCCGGACCGAGGTTGGCGCTGGTGGCGGGGACCCGGACCCGGACCGGACCGGCGGTGAAAGTCAACGGCACCGGCTCATGCTAGGGCCCCGGACCGCCGTCGCGGAGCGTCGCCCGGAGCGTGGGACTTGATCGCCACGGCTAGCCTGACCCCCGACATCGGCAGCGGAGGCGGCATGGGGCGCTACGGATTCTCGATCCTGACTCTCGGCATGGAGCTACCCACCATCGCGGTCCTGGTGACCGCCCTGGTGCTGGCCGCGACCCGCCGGGACCGGCTGCCGGCCCGGGCCCGGGTGCTGCTGACCTCCGGCACGCTCGTGCTGCTGGCGGCCGGGCTGGTCGCCCTGGCCTGGAGCCTCGCCTTCCCGCACCTGATCGGCGCCGACTGGATGCGCGACGGCGGCTACCGGCGCATCAGCCTGATCAGCTTCGCGGTGACGGCGGTGACGGCGCTGGGCTTCCCGGTC
This sequence comes from Micromonospora coxensis, assembly GCF_900090295.1. NCBI lineage: Bacteria > Bacillati > Actinomycetota > Actinomycetes > Micromonosporales > Micromonosporaceae > Micromonospora > Micromonospora coxensis. The sequence goes on from NZ_LT607753.1 coordinate 2,399,927, forward strand.
GGGCTCGGGTTGCTGCTCGGCGCGGTGTTCGCCGGCCGTGGACGCGCCGACGCGCCGGCCGGCCCGTGGGGCGCCTGGACCGCGCCGGCCGTCGACGCGGCACCCTCCGCCACACCCGCCGGAGCCGGCACGACACCCGCCACCACGCCCGGCGAGGTCGGCACCACGCCGTCCGCCACGCCGGGCGGGGTCGGCACCACGCCGCCCGCCACCCAGTGGGGCGGCAGCGACCTGCCCTCGCCCGCCTCCGACCGGGACTGACGAGCCGGGGCGGGTCGGACGATCGGATCGGCGGTGACGCCGCCGGGGCCGACGAGCCGGAGGGGTCGGGCGATCGGGTCGGCGGTGACGCCGCCGGGTCAGGTCGTCGGCGTCGGCTGCGGCTCGACGGCCGGGTCGGAGAGCGAGAGGCGGCGGGTGGCGATCCGCCAGCCCACCGCGTACACCAGGGTCACCAGGCCGCAGCCGGCCAGCACCACCCGCTCGTCGACCACGTCCACCACCGAGGCGACCACGAGCTGACTGACCGAGATGGCCAGCGTCGCGAGCATCATGTCGGTGGCGAAGATCCGGCCGCGCAGCCGGTCCGGCACCTCGCCCTGGAGGGCGAAGTTGGAGAGCACCCAGTTGCTGCCGCCGCCGAAGTGGGCGACGAAGACCAGCAGCAGCACCAGCGGGAACCAACCGGCCACCGAGGCGCCCAGGTAGGACAGGCCGTACAGGGACATCGACACGGCCAGGCCGGGCAGCAGCCAGGCCCGGTTGGTGAGCACCCGGCGCATCAGGATCGGCCCGACCAGCGCCCCCGCGCCCCGGGCGGCGAAGAGCAGACCGGTGCCGACGGAGCCCGCCCCGTACACGGCGGCGAGCAGCGGGAAGACGGTGAGCACGCCGTTGCCCAGGCCGACCGCCGACTTCACGGTGACCAGCGCGAGCACCCGGGGCCGGTGCCCGATGTGACCGAGGGCCTCCCGGATCGCCGCCCAGGTGCGCGGCGTCGGCCGGTCGGCCTCGCGGGGGGCCTGCAACGGACGGCGGATCAACGCGGCCAGGCCCGCCGCCAGCGCCAGGCCGACCGCCGCCACCCAGAAGCTGGTGTACGGCCCGGTGGCCGCGCTCAGCACCCCGCCGAGCGAGGCGCCGACCACGGTCATCGTGCCCCACGCCGAGCCGGCGACCGCGTTGCCGGCGGCCAGCTCCTCCGGATCGAGCACGTTGGGCAGGGCGGCCTGGGCGGCGGGCGAGTAGAACGCCTTGGCGACCGCCAGCACGGCGATGCCCGCCATCGCCAACCAGGCGGTGCCGGCGTCCCGGACGCCGAGCAGCAGCAGCACGCCGACCAGGGCGGCCAGGTTCGCCACCATCATGATCTTCTTGCGGTCGAAGCGGTCCGCGATCGTGCCCGTGTACGGCAGCAGCAGCGCCACGACACCGGTGTCCAGAGCGAGCACGAGGGCTCCCCAGACGCCGCTGCCGGTCAGCTCGGGCAGCAGCACGAGCAGCGGCACCATGACGAACCAGTCGGCCCCGAAGACCACCAGCTCGGCCAGGAAGAGATTGCGGAAGTCCCGGTTACGGGTCAGGACCGAGAGGGTGGAGGACACGTACCGAAACCCTACCCCGCCGGTCACACCCCGACCGGGCAGTGCGACCCGTCCGACCGCCGAACGACCGCGCCCCCGGCCGGTCGTACCGGTCCGGGGGCGCGTCGTGCCGCTTCGGGCTACTCCGTCGGGGGCAGCGGCGACGTGCGGCTCTTCGGCAGGCGCAGCACCTCGAACTGGTCGGTGCCGTCCACCAGCGCGGCCGAGGGCGCCGGCCGGGCCGGAGGCGGCGCGTCTGCCGTACCGTCGGCGGCGCCGGCGCCCACCGCGGCCGGGACGGCGGCGGGCGCCTCGGCCCCGGCGTCGGCCCGCCGATCGGGGGCGGACCCACCGGAGCGCCGGGCCCGCCGCTCCCGCAGCGACTCCCTGGTCCGCTCCACCATGGTGTAGAGCGTCGGCACCAGCACCAGGGTCAGCAGCGTGGAGCTGAGCAGGCCGCCGATCACCACCACCGCGAGCGGCTGGGAGATGAACCCGCCCTGCCCGGTGAGCCCGAGGGCCATCGGCAGGAGCGCGAAGATGGTGGCGACCGCGGTCATCAGGATCGGCCGCAGCCGGCGCCGGCCGCCCTCGACCACCGCCTCGGTCACGCCCATCCCCTGCGCCCGGTACTGGTTGACCAGGTCGAGCAGCACGATCGCGTTGGTCACCACGATGCCGACCAGCATCAGCACGCCGATCAGCGCCGGCACGCCGAGCGGGGTGCCGGTGGCCAGCAGCAGGCCGATCGCGCCGGTCGCGGCGAACGGGATCGAGATCAGCAGGATCAGCGCCTGGGTGATGCTGCGGAAGGTCGCCACCATGATCAGGAAGACGATGGCGATCGCCGCGAGCACGGCCAGCCCCAGGTCGGCGAAGGCCTCCTGCTGGTCGGCGCTCGCCCCGCCGACGGTGACCGTCGCGCCCGGCACGTCGATGGCGTCCAGCCGCTTCTTCAGCTCGGTCGTGGTCGCGCCGAGGTTCGAGCCGGTGGCCGAGCCGGTCACCGAGACGCTGCGCTCACCGTCGATCCGGGTGACCTGCTGCGGCCCGGTGCCCTCGGTGACGTCGGCGATGGCGTCCAGCGGGACCGGACCGACCCGCAGCGCGCGCAGTTGCTCCACGGTCAGCGGCGGGGTCGCCGCCGTCCGCAGGACCACGTCCTGCTGGCCGCCGTCGAGCGTCACCTGCCCGAGCGGGGCACCCCGGTACGCCTGGGCCACGAGCTGCCCGACCGCCGCCTCGCTCAACCCGACCTTGGCCGCGGCGAGCCGGTCGACGACCACGTCGACGCGCGGCACCCGGGTCGCCAGGCCGGACTGCACGTCCTCGACGCCCGGCGTGCCCTCCATCGCCGCGCGGGCGGCGTCGGCGGCCCGGGTCAGCGTCTCCTGGTCGGCGGCCTGGACGACCACCTCCAGCTTGTCGCCCTGCCCCTGGCCGAAGGTCAGCTCGCCGACCTGGTCGCCGAGGGGCGCGAACCGCTCGCGGAGGACCTCCTTCATCTCCTTCGCGTCGGTGTCGTCGCCCAGCGCCAGCGACCAGCGGGCGACGTTGTTGCCGCCGCCGCCCTCCCACGGCCGGTCGCTGCCGCCCGCCGTCACCTGGTACGTCTCGACGCCGTCGGTGCGGGCCAGCACCTCCTCGACCGTGCGGGCGGCCTGGTCGGTGGCGGCCAGGCCGGCGCCGGCCGGCAGCTCCTGCGTCATGGTGAGGGTGTCCTGGCCGGAGTCGTCCAGGAAGTTCGTCTCGAGCTGCCGGGAGAGGCCGAAGGTGCCGAGCAGCACCAGCATGCCCACCGCCACGGTGATCCAGCGGGTGGCCCGGGACCGGGTGGCGAACCCGATCGCCGGCAGGTACGCCCGCTGCAACGGGCTGCGCAGCTCCCTGGCCTCGGCGGCCCGGCGCACCTCGGCGTCGTCCGCGCCGGTGCGGGGCTTGAGGAACCAGTACGCCAGCACCGGGATCACGGTCAGCGAGACCAACAGCGAGGCGAGCAGGGCCACCGTCACGGTGATCGCGAAGGGCGCGAAGAGCTGCCCGACGAAACCACCCACCAGCGCGATCGGCGCGAACACGGCGACCGTGGTGAGGGTGGACGCGGTGACCGCGCCGGCCACCTCGCGGACCGCGGTGACGATCGCGGCCCGCTTCTCCTCGCCGTACTCCAGGTGGCGTTTGATGTTCTCCAACACCACGATCGAGTCGTCGACCACCCGGCCGACCGCGATGGTGAGCGCGCCGAGGGTGAGCAGGTTGAGCGAGTAGTCGCCGATCCAGAGCGCGATCAGCGCCACCACCACCGACAGCGGGATGGAGACCGCGGTGACCACCGTGGAGCGCACCGACAGCAGGAAGACCAGGATCACCACCACGGCCATCACCAGGCCGAGCAGGCCCTCGGTGGTGAGGCTCTCGATCGACTTCTCCACGAACGGCGCCTGGTCGAAGACGACGGTCAGCTCGGCGCCCGAGTCGGCGCGCAGGTCGGCCAGCCGGTCGCGGATCTCGTGGGAGATGCGGACCGCGTTGCCGTCGAGGGTGGCGGTGACCTCGACGCCGAGGCTCTCCTTGCCGTTGGTGCGGGTGATCGCGGTGGCCGGCGCGATCTGCTGCTCCACCGTCGCCACGTCGCCGAGGCGGACCGGGGGCGCCTTCGGCGCGCTCGGGGTCAGCACGATGCCGCGCAGCTCGTCCAGGGTGGTGACCGGGGCGCCGACCTGCACCGGCAGGGCCCGGGTGCCGTCGGTGACCGCCCCGGCGGGAATCGAGACGCCGTTGGACTTGAGCGCCGTGCCGATCGCGGTGGGGGCGAGCCGGGCGGCGGCGAACCTGGCCGGGTCCGGGGTGATCGTCACGACCTGCTCGCGGGTCCCGGTCACCGCGACCGTGCGGACGCCGTCGATCCCCTCCAGCTCGGGTACGACGGTGGTGCGCAGCTTCTCGGCCAGCGCCTGCTCGTCGCCGCCGCCGCTGGCGGCGAGCACCACCGCCGGCAGGTCGTCGGTGCTGCCGGTCAGCACCTGCGGGTCGACGCCCTCGGGCAGCTGCGCCTGGATCCGGCCCAGCGCGGTCTGCATCTTGCTGGCCGCGTCGTCGACGTCTGTGCCGAAGGTGAACTCGACGGCGACGGTGGCCGAGCCCTCCCGGGAGGTGGAGGTGATCTTCTCCAGCCCGGGCAGTCCCTGGATGCTGTTCTCGATCGGCTCGGTGACCTGGGACTCGACGATCTCGGGGCCGGCGCCGGGGTAGACGGCGACGACGAACGCCCCCGGGAACTCCAGGGACGGCAGGAGCTGCTGCTTGAGCGAGGGCACCGCGAACGCCCCGAACAGCGCGGTGACCACCGCGATCAGGGCGACGAGACCCCGGTTGGCGAGACTGGCTCTGGCGAGCAACGACATCGGCGTGACTCACTTCTGCGAAGGCGGCGACGAGGTACGCAAAGTCTGCCCGACCCGCCCTACCCCACCCCACCCGCCCCCGTACCCACCCGTCGCGAGGCGATCAAGAAGTTCGGGCGATCGGTAAGCGCTTGCCGGTGCGCAGATCCCTTGATCGCCGCGGCGGGAGGCCGCAGGTGGACGGTGGGGGTCAGGCCAGGTCGAGGGAGCGGGCGGCGGAGAGGGGGTCGTTGGCGATGGTGACCGGGGAGGGAGCCGTGGAGATGGCCCACTCCGGGTCCTTCAGGCCGTGGCCGGTGACCGTGCAGACCACCCTGGAGCCGGCCGGGATCCGGCCCGCCGCGCCCTGCTGGAGCAGACCGGCGACGCTCGCCGCGCTGCCCAGCTCCACGAAGACCCCCACCTCCCGGGCGAGCAGCCGGTACGCCGACAGGATCTCCCGGTCGGTGACCGCCGCGATCAGCCCCCGCGAGGCGTCCCGGGCGTCGACCGCCTTCGTCCAGCTCGCCGGGTTGCCGATCCGGATCGCGGTGGCGATGGTGGACGGCTCCGGCACCACCTTGCCGGTGACGATCGGGGCCGCCCCGGCGGCCTGGAAGCCGTACATCTGCGGGGCCCGGGTGGCGTTGCCGACCGCCAGCTCCTCCGAGTAGCCCATCCAGTAGGCCGAGACGTTGCCGGCGTTGCCGACCGGCAGGCAGTGGATGTCCGGGGCGTCGCCGAGCGCCTCGACGATCTCGAAGGCGGCGGTCTTCTGCCCGTGCAGCCGGTCCGGGTTGACGGAGTTGACCAGGGCCACCGGGTAGTCCAGGGCGAGCTTCGAGGCGAGCGCCAGGCAGTCGTCGAAGTTGCCCTGCACCTGGAGCAGCTTCGCGCCGTGCACCAGCGCCTGGGCCAGCTTGCCCAGCGCGATCTTGCCCTGCGGCACCAGCACCGCGCAGGTGATCCCGGCACGGGCCGCGTACGCCGCGGCGGAGGCGCTGGTGTTGCCGGTGGACGCGCAGATGATCGCCTTGTCGCCCGCCTCGACCGCCTTGGAGACCGCGACGGTCATGCCCCGGTCCTTGAACGAGCCGGTCGGGTTGGCCCCCTCGACCTTCAGCCAGACGTCGGCGTCGAGCCGCGCGGAGAGCACCGGCGCGGGCAGCAGCGGAGTGTTCCCCTCGTGCAGGGTGACGACGGGAGTCGCGTCGGTGACCGGCAGCCGGTCCCGGTACGTCTCGATCAGACCCCGCCACATGTCGCTCTCCTCGCCTTCGTCGCCCCGGGCCACGCCGGGGCCCCTACCCAGAGTGGACCAGCCGCCCGGACCGGCCGACGGCACACCCGCCCGTAACCACCAGGCGAGACGCGCGCTACGCGCCGCCCTCGACCCGCAGCACGCTCGCCACCGAGCGGACGATCTCCAGCCCGCGCAGCTCCCGCACGGTGGCGGCGAGCGCGGCGTCCGGGGCGACGTGGGTGACGATGACCAGCTCCGCGTCGCCCCGACCGGCCGGGCCGCCGCCCGCCGGGCCCTGCCGGACGGTGGCGATGGAGACCTCGTGCCGGGCGAAGACCCCGGCCACCGCCTCCAGCACACCCGGCCGGTCGGCCACGTCGAGGCTGATGTGGTAGCGGGTCAGCGCCTCCCCCATCGGCCGCACCGCCAGGTCGGCGTACGCGGACTCGCTGGCCGCGCGGGCCCCGGCGAGCCGGTTGCGGGCCACCGCCACCACGTCGCCGAGCACCGCGCTGGCGGTCGGCGCACCACCGGCGCCCCGGCCGTAGAACATGAGCTGCCCGGCCGCCTCGGCCTCGACGAAGACCGCGTTGAAGGCGTCGGAGACGCTGGCCAGGGGGTGGGTGAGCGGAATCATCGCCGGGTGCACCCGGACGCTGACCGTCTCCCGGCCGGCGGCGTCGGCGCCCCGGGCGGCGATGCAGAGCAGCTTGATGGTGCAGCCCATCGCCTTGGCGCTGGCCACGTCCGCCGCGGTCACCTCGGTGATGCCCTCGCGGTGCACGTCGGCGGCGGTGACCCGGGTGTGGAAGGCCAGCGAGGCGAGGATGGCCGCCTTGGCGGCGGCGTCGAAGCCCTCCACGTCGGCCGTCGGGTCGGCCTCGGCGTACCCCAGCTCGGTCGCCTCCTCCAGCGCCTCGGCGAAGCCGGCGCCGGTGGCGTCCATGGCGGAGAGGATGAAGTTGGTGGTGCCGTTGACGATGCCGGTGACCCGGTTGATCCGGTCCCCGTGCAGCGACTCGCGCAGCGGGCGCAGCAGCGGGATCGCCCCGGCCACGCTGGCCTCGTAGTAGAGGTCGGCGCCACCCTCGGCGGCCGCGTCGTGCAGGGACGCCCCGTCCTCGGCCAGCAGCGCCTTGTTCGCGGTGACCACGCTCTTGCCGGCCCGCAGCGCCTCGACCAGCCAGCTCCGGGCCGGCTCGATGCCGCCGACGACCTCGACCACCACGTCCACGTCCTCGCGCTTGATCAGCGCGAGCGGGTCGGTGGTGAAGATCGCCGGGTCCACCGGCAGGTCGCCGCGGTCGCGCCCGACCCGGCGTACGGCGATGCCGGCGATCTCCAGCGGAGCGCCGATCCGGGCCGCGAGGTCGGCCGACTGCTCGTGCAGCAGCCGGACCACCTCGCTGCCCACGGTCCCGCAGCCGAGCAGCGCCAAACGCACAGGTGACGTCATCCCACATCCAAAGCGAGCAGGTCCTCTTCGGTCTCCCGCCGGACGATCAGCCGGGCCGCGCCCTCGCGCACCGCGACCACCGGGGGCCGGGGCACGTGGTTGTAGTTGCTGGCCATGCTGCGGCAGTAGGCGCCCGTGCCGGGCACCGCCACAAGATCTCCGGGCTGCACGTCGGCGGGCAGGAATTCATCCTTCACCACGATGTCCCCGGACTCACAATGCTTTCCCACCACGCGGGCGAGCAGCGCCGGTGCCGACGAGGCCCGGTTGGCCAGCGTCGCCGAGTACGACGCGTCGTACAGGGCGGTGCGGATGTTGTCGCTCATCCCGCCGTCCACGCTGACGTACGTCCGGATGCCGTCGACGTCCTTGACGGTGCCCACCTCGTACAGGGTGAAGACCGCGGGGCCGACGATGGCCCGACCCGGCTCGATCGACAGGTGCGGCACGGCCAGCCGCTCGCTGGCGCACTCCGAGTCGACGATCTTGCGCAGCCGCTTGGCCAGGTCCTGCGGGCTGGCCGGGTCGTCCTGCGTGGTGTACGCGATGCCGAAGCCACCGCCGAGGTCCAGCTCGGGCAGCTCCACCCCGCGCGCGTCGCGGATCTGCGCCTGCAGGGCGAGCACCCGGCGGGCGGAGACCTCGAAGCCGCTGGCGTCGAAGATCTGCGAGCCGATGTGCGAGTGCAGGCCGCGCAGGTCCAGCACGCCCTCGTCGAGGACCTTGAAGGCGGCCGCTGCGGCGGCCCCGCCGGCGAGGGAGAAGCCGAACTTCTGGTCCTCGTGGGCGGTGGCGATGAACTCGTGGGTGTGCGCCTCGACGCCGACGGTGACCCGGATCAGCACGCCGGGGCGTACCCCCCGCTCGCGGGCGAGCGCGGTGAGCCGGTCGATCTCGGTGAACGAGTCGAGGATGATCCGCCCGACCCCGGCGTCCAGCGCCCGGGTCAGCTCGGCCACCGACTTGTTGTTGCCGTGGAAGCCGATCCGCTCGGGCGGCATCCCGGCCGAGAGCGCCGTGGCCAGCTCGCCGCCGGTGCAGACGTCGAGGTGCAGACCCTCCTCGGCGATCATCCGGACCACCGCCCGGCAGAGGAACGCCTTGCCGGCGTAGTAGACGTCCACGTCGCTGAAGGCGGCGCGGAAGTCGCGGCAGCGCGAGCGCAGGTCGTCCTCGTCGAGCACGTACACCGGGGTGCCGAACTCGGCGGCGATGTCGCGGACGCCGAGGCCGGCGACGGTGAGCGCGCCGTCCGCGGCGCGCGCGACGTTGCGCGGCCACAGCTGCGGCACCAGGGCGTTGACGTCGACCGGGGTACGCAGCCACGCCGGCCCCCGGTGGCCGATGTCGCCGTGCAGGGCGCCTGCCTCGTGCGCGCGCATGTGCTACATCCTCTCCGGGGCGGAGACGCCGAGCAGCCGCAGGCCGTTGGCGATGACCACCCGGGTCGCGTCGTTGAGCCAGAGCCGGGCGCGGTGCAGGTCGGTGACCTCCTCCTCGCCGCGCGGCAGGATCCGGCAGTTGTCGTAGAACCGGTGGTAGGCGCCGGCCAGGTCCTCCAGGTACCGCGCCACCCGGTGCGGACCGCGCAGCTCGGCCGCCGTCGCCACCACGTCGGGGAACTCGGCGAGCGCCTTGAGCAGCTCGTTCTCCTTCTCGTGCCCGAGCAGCTCGGCCCGGAAGGCCGCGCCGTCGCCCCGGGTCAGCCCGATCTCGGCGGCGTTGCGGCCGACGCTGGCGGTCCGGGCGGCCACGTACTGCACGTAGTAGACCGGATTGTCGCGGGTGGCCCGGGTCCACAGCTCGACGTCGATGTCGATCGGGGAGTCGCTGGAGTAGCGGGCCAGCGCGTACCGGGAGGCGTCCACGCCGATCGCGTCGACCAGGTCCTCCAGGGTGACCACCGTGCCGGCCCGCTTGCTCATCCGCACCGGGGCGCCGTCGCGGACCAGGTTGACCAGCTGGCCGATGAGGATCTCCAGGTTGCGCTCCGGGTCGTCACCGAAGCAGGCGGCCATCGCCTTCATCCGGCCGATGTAGCCGTGGTGGTCGGCGCCCAGCATGATCACGACCCGCTCGAAGCCGCGCTCGCGCTTGTCGAGGTAGTACGCGCAGTCGGCGGCGAAGTAGGTCCACTCGCCGTTGGACTTGCGCAGCACCCGGTCCTTGTCGTCGCCGAAGTCGGTGGTGCGCAGCCAGGTCGCGCCCTCGGCCTCGAAGACGTGGCCCTGCTCGCGCAGCCGGTGCAGGGCGAGGTCCAGCTCACCCCGGTCGTGCAGGTCCTTCTCGTTGAAGTACGTGTCGAACTCGACGCCGAAGCCGGCCAGCGAGGACTTGATCTCGGCGAACATCAGCGCGACGCCCTCGACCCGGAAGACCTCCTGGGCGGCGGCGTCGTCCAGCTCCAGCACGTCGGGGCGGATCCGCCGGACCGCCTCGGCGATCTCCGCGATGTACGCCCCGCCGTACCCGTCCTCGGGGGCGGGCTCACCCTTGGCGGCGGCGAGCAGCGACCGGGCGAACCGGTCGATCTGGGAGCCGGCGTCGTTGAAGTAGTACTCCGTGCCGACCTGGGCGCCGGTGGCCCGCAGCAGCCGGCTGAGCGCGTCGCCGACGGCGGCCCAGCGGACCCCGCCGATGTGCACCGGGCCGGTCGGGTTGGCCGAGACGAACTCCAGGTTGATCTTCAAGCCGGCGAGCCGGTCGCTGCGGCCGTACTCCTCGCCGGCCTCGACGATCACCCGGGCGAGCTGGCCGGCGGCGGCCGCGTCGAGCCGGATGTTCAGGAAGCCGGGGCCGGCGATCTCCACCGACTTGACCCCGGCGGCCCGGCCGAGCTGCTCGGCCAGGGCGGTGGCCAGCTCGCGCGGCGGCACCCCCACCTTCTTGCTGAGCTGCAGCGCCAGCGTCGAGGCGTAGTCCCCGTGCTCGGGATTGCGCGGTCGCTCGACCGCGGTCTTCGCCGGGAGCGCGGCGGGGTCCAGCCCCCGCTCGGTGAAGACGGCGTGGGCTGCGGAGAGGACGACCTCGGCGAGTTCTGCAGGAGTCACCGAACCATGCTAGCGGGGGTAGACTCGGGCACCGCGGCGGCGACCCAGCATGTGAACCCGGCCCGCCAGATCCCCTGACCGACCGACCTGACGAGGCACGATGAGCATCAGCACCCCGGGTGGCCCGGAGCGCCGCCCGACCGTGGTCAGCACCGGCAAGAAGCCGGCGGCAGGCCGGCCCGCGTCCGGCGCCAAGCCGGGGGCCGGCAAGTCGACGGGCACTCCCCGGCAGACGGCGGGCGGTAAGGGCCCCCGTAAGCCGATCGCCCCGGTGAAGGTGAGCCAGGGCCGGTCGTGGGGGCCGATCGCGCTCTTCGTCGCCGTCGGCGTGCTCGCCGCGTCGATCATCGGCTACGGCGCGTACGCGGCCTTCCAGGGCTCCAAGCCGTGGGAGAAGCGGGCCGCCGACATCGACGGCATCGTCGACTTCCGGGCCAAGGACGACAAGCTGGTCCAGGGCGGCCAGCACCAGCAGGGCGCGATCAAGTACGACATCACCCCGCCGGTCGCCGGCCCGCACAACGCGGCCTGGCAGAACTGCATGGGTGACGTCTACGACGCCCCGATCTCCAGCGAGCACGCGGTGCACAGCCTGGAGCACGGCGCGGTCTGGATCACCTACCGCCCCGACCTGCCCGCCGACCAGGTGGCGAAGCTGCGCGAGAAGGTCCAGGGCAAGGAGAAGCTGATGCTCAGCCCGTACGAGGGGCTGGACAAGGCGATCTCGCTGCAGGCCTGGGGTTACCAGCTCAAGGTCGACAACGCCGACGACGGCCGGATCGACGAGTTCATCAAGACGCTGCGGGTGAACGCCTCCGTCGAGGGCCCGAACGCCAACTGCGGCCAGGGCATCACCGCGACCGGCACCGCGCCGCGCGATCTCGGCAACCAGATGCAGAGCCAGTGACGAGGGACGCCCGATGACCGCACCCACGACGACGGCGCAGGCCCCGGTCACCGACCCCGGTGACCGGCGGCCGGCCCGCCGCTTCGGCACCCTGGCGCTCGCGGCCGCCGTCGTGGTCGGCCTCCTGCTCGGGTACGCGGGCGGCCTGCTCACGCCGACGTTCACCCGTCCGGGTGACACCTCGGCGGAGGCGGGCTTCGCCCGGGACATGACCAGCCACCACGCCCAGGCGGTGGAGATGGGGCTGATCGCCTTCCAGCGGGGCGCCGACCCCGAGGTGCGCCAGGTCGGCGGGGACATCGCCACCGGCCAGCAGGGCGAGATCGGCACCATGCAGACCTGGCTGCGCTCCTGGGGGCTGGACCCGACCGGCTCGGAGCCGGCGATGGCCTGGATGCCCGACGGCAAGGCCGGTGTGCAGAACGGGCTGATGCCCGGCATGGCCACCCCGGAGGAGATGGCGAAGCTGCGCGCCGCTCAGGGCGCGGAGCTGGACCGGCTCTTCCTGCAGATGATGATCAAGCACCACCTGGGCGGGATCCACATGATCCAGGGCATCCTCGACGCCGGTGGCGACGACGACGTGCTCAAGGTCGCCCAGACGATGAAGAACACCCAGCAGACGGACCTGGTCAACCTCCAGAACGCCCTGAAGCGTCTGGGCGGCTGACCGACCCGCCGCGCCCGAGGCCCGCGTACCGCTCCGGCGGACGCGGGCCTCGTCGCGTTCCGTGAGGCCCAAAGTCTGTTTGGCGCTTATAGCACCTTGTGACCGATTACGTGCGTTGGAGACTTTTCTACCTACATATCGTGACCAGTTGCGATTCGGGCTCGTTGCGCAGGACGTGGGGGTTGCACTGAGAGACGCGCGGCGTTCGGTCACCAGCTGGTGCCGACGCCACACCATCGGCGGTGACGGAGCGGTGGCAGCCGTCCGTCGCGGACACCGGCAGGGCGAGCCCGGAACGCTCAGCCGCGAACAGGAACTCGAACTGATCGACGTCCTGCGGGGCGTCCACCCCGACACGTTCGGGCTGGACGAGGAACTCTGGACGCGACAGAGCCTGACCACGCTGATCCATCGCCAGTTCGACCTGGCGATGGACGCCGGCACGGTCGGGGCGTACCTGCGGGCCTGGGGGCTGGGTCCGCGCGAGCCACGGGAGCGGGCCTGCGGGCTCTGCGTCGGCGCGGTCGAGCGCTGGGTACGCAGCGAGTACCCGGCGATCACCCGGGCCGCCCAGGAGCACGCCGCGGAGGTCTACTGGATCGGCCGGGTACGCCTGCGCGGCACCATGCCGGCCGCCGACGTGATCTCCGCGGTCTCCTCGCGGGGCCGGGTGCGGTTCATGGTGACCACGCCGAGCGTGGACCCGCCGCTACCCCGGGAGTTCGTGCTGCGGCTCAGCGGCGCCGACGAGCGCACCGTGCACCTGATCGTCGACGGCTCGTGGCCCAAGAACGAGTGGCCGCGCCGCCTGCCCCGCCGCATCGTCCTGCACCCGCTGCCCAGCTGCGGCCGCACCCTCCTCGCCGCCTGACCCACCCTCCCCTCCCGGCCAGCCCGGTGATCATGGAGTTGGGGCACTCGTGGAGATCCACTCCGCCGCCAACCTGATGATCACCGCAGGTCGTCACGGGGGTGGCCGACACGGGCGGGGGCCGGGAGATACCGATTGGGTGATCGGGGAAGGGGTTTGCTACTCTTTCCGGGTCGCTGAGCCCCCGTAGCTCAGGGGATAGAGCACCGCCCTCCGGAGGCGGGGGCGCAGGTTCGAATCCTGCCGGGGGCACAGACACGAGAAGCCCGGGCCATCGGCCCGGGCTTCTCCGCGTTCCCGACCCGCGTCGCGCCGTCCGTCACCCGCCGGGCCGGTCGGCCTCGCGCCGGGCGCGGGCCCGCCGCTTCCCCTCGTGCATGGCCTGCACCCGGGCCACCGGGATGGTCCGCCCCTCGGCCACCAGGTCGGCGGGGAGGCGCTGCGGCGCGGGCATCGCCTCCGCCCACGGGTCACGGTCGGCCACCAGCGCGGGAACGGTCCGCACCGTGAAGTCGCCGGGGGTGACCGCGTCGAGGTCGTCCCAGGCCACCGGGCAGGAGACCGGCAGGCCGGGCCGCACCCGGGGGCTGTACGCGGCGACCACCGTCGCTCCGCCGGCCCGGGTCGGGTCGACGAAGACCCGGCCGCCCCGGTCCTCGCGGATGAAGGCGGTGGTGGCCAACGCCGGGTCGAGCCGTTCGGTGTGCACGGCGAGCGCCCGGGTCGCGGCGGCCGCCTCCTCGGCGGTGGTCTCCCCGGCCACCGGCACGAAGACGTGCAGCCCCTTCGCGCCGCTGGTCTTCACCGCGCCGGCCAGCCCCACGTCGGCCAGCGCCTGCCGCACCAGCGCGGCGGTCCGGACGACCGGGCCGAACGCGTCCCCCTCCGGCGGGTCCAGGTCGAGCACCAGATGGGTGGGGTGCTCCGGCCGCGCCACGGTGGACAGCGTCGGGTGGTACTCGATCGCCCGCTGGTTGGCGAACCAGAGCAGGGTGCGCCGGTCGTCGCAGAGCGCGTACGACACCTGCCGGTGCGACGCCTCCGCCCACACCGAGGTACGACGCACCCAGTCGGGCGTGTACTTCGGCAGGTTCTTCTGCATGAACGGGTCCTGGCCGCGCAGCAGCCGGATCACCGACAGCGGCCGGTCGGCCAGCCCGGGCAGGATCCGCTCGCGGACCGCGTCCAGGTAGTCGACCAGGTCGCGCTTGGTGACGTCACCACCGGCGAGCAGCGGCTGGTCCAGGTTGGTCAGCCCGACGCCGTCCCGGGTCTCGTCCGCGTCCCCCATCCGACCACCCTGGCGGCCGGGCCGGGCCCGGTCAACCGGAAGCGCCGGAATAGCTCCCCGGAGCGATGCCGGGCGGTGGTGACGCTCCTAGCGTCACCGGCATGGCCCGATCTCGTACCCGATCCCTGCCCGTGCGCCGGCTGCTCGGCGCGGCGTTGGCCCTCTTCGGCGTGTTCGTCCTCTTCGGCGGGCTGTTCGTGCCGCCGCACGTGATCCTCCGCGAGCCGGCCGTGGTGCCGGCGCCCGAGTCCTGGCTGGCCGGCTGGTTGATCCTGGTGGGGCTGGCCGTCGGCGTCTGGCCCGGGCGGAAGGACCGGTGACCTCCCGACGTCGGCTGCTGCGGCTGGCCGGGTTGGTCGGGCTGGCGACCGTGGCGCCCGCCGCCGCGCTGGCCGGCCACATCTGGGTCGGCTCGGGCCGGGGCAACGTCGGCCGCGTCCGGTTCGACCGTCCCCTGGCGATCCCACCGGTCGCCGAGGGCCGCCGGGACGACGCGGGGCGGCTGGTCCACGAACTGACCCTGCGCACCGGCACGACCGAGTTGCTGCCCGGACGCACCACCGACACCTGGGGCGTCAACGGGGCGTACCTGGGTCCGACCCTGCGGATGCGCCGGGGCGACCGGGTGGCCCCCCTGGTCCGCAACGCCCTGCCACAGGCCACCACCCTGCACTGGCACGGGATGGAGCTGCCGGCCGCCGCCGACGGCGGTCCGCACCACCTGGTCCCGCCGGGTGGCCGGTGGCAGCCCTCCTGGCGGGTGGACCAGCCGGCCGCGACGCTCTGGTACCACCCCCACCCGCACGGCTCCACCCGGCACCACGTCCACCGTGGTCTGGCGGGCCTGCTCCTGGTCGACGACGACCGGGCCACGGGCCTGCTCCCCGAGCGCTACGGCGTGGACGACGTCCCGGTCATCCTGCAGGACCGGACGGTACGCGAGGACGGGGGCACGGACACCGCCGGCATCGACTTCGCCGGCACCGACATCGTGGGGCTGCTCGGTGAGGACGTCTTCGTCAACGGCACCTGGGGGCCGGTGCTGCGGGTGACGAGCGAGCGGGTGCGGCTTCGGGTGTTGAACGCCTCCAACGCCCGGGTGTACGACCTCGCTCTCGCCGACGGCCGCTCCTTCCACGTGGTGGCCTCCGACGCCGGGTTGCTGCCGGCTCCGGTGGAGACCGACCACGTCCCGTTGAGCCCGGGTGAGCGGGTCGAGCTGCTGGTCACCGTCCGGCCCGGCGAACGGTTGCTGCTGCTCAGCCGTCCACCCGACCTCGGGGCGAACGTGCTGTACGACCGGCTGGCCGGAGGCGACGACGAGTTCCACCTGCTCCTGCTCGCGGCGGACGACCGGCTGACCCCGTCGCCTCCCGTCCCGGCCGCGCTGCCGGCCGCCCCACCGGTCCCGACGCCCCCGCCGGGCCGGCCCGACCGGCACTTCGAGCTGGGCGACTTCACGATCAACGGCAGGACGGCGGACCTCGGCCGGATCGACTTCGCCGTGCCGCTCGGGACGACGGAGCGGTGGCGGATCCGCAACACCCAGGGCGTGCCGCACAACTTCCACGTGCACAACGCGGCGTTCACGGTCGGCGGGACCGTACCGCCGGAGCTGCGTGGCCGCAAGGACACGGTGTTCGTCCCGCCCGGGGCCGAGGTGACGCTCCTGGTCGCGTTCGGTCAGCACGCCGACCCGGCGCGTCCGTACATGTTCCACTGCCACCTGCTGGCGCACGAGGACGCCGGCATGATGGGACAGTACGTCGTCGTACCGCCCGGGACGGAGGACCAGGTGAGCCCGACGCACCCGCGCCCGCACGGGCACCCGTGAGACACGCCGACGCGGCGATGGCCGTGATCGTCACCGGTTCGGTCTGGGTGGCCGCCGACATCGCCGTCGAGCCGGCGAGCCGCTCGCCGGGGCTGGCCGGCTGGACGCTCGGCGCCGTGCTGGGCGGCCTGCACCTGGCCGGCCGACGCCGGCCGGTGCCGGTGCTGCTGCTCTCCGCCGTGGCGGTGGTCGCCTACCACGTGGCCGGCTACCCGGCGATCGGCCTGGGCTGGCCGCTGCTGGTGCCGTACGCGGTGGCGGCCGCCGCGGGACGACTGCCGGCCGCCGCCCTGACCGCCGTCGTCATCGCCGCCGGTGACGTCGGGTGGCGTACCGGGGTCGAGGGCGAGCCGCTGCTGCCGGTGGTGGTCGGCGAGGCGCAGACCCTGGTCGTCGTCGGCCTGGCCCTGGCCGTCGGGGAGGCGGCGTGGCAGCGCCGCCGCTGGGCGGGCGAGGTGCGGGAACGGCTGGCCCGGGCCGCCGAGGAGAGCCGTCGGGAGGCAGCCCGACGGCTGGCCGAACAGCGCCTCGCCGTCGCGGCCGACCTGCACGACGTGGCCGCGCACAGCCTGGTGGTGATCGGGTTGCAGCTGCGGATCGCCGAGGAGACGGTGGAGTCCGACCCACGCGCCTGCCGCGAGGCGGTGGCGGCGGCGCTGACCGCCCACGACGAAGCGTTGCGGGAGACCACGAGGACGGTCCGGCTGCTGCGCGACGGTGACGGCCCGGGCGGGGCCCCGCTCGCGCCGGCGCCCGGCCTGGCCGACCTGGAGCGGCTCCGGGAGGTGGCCGGCGCGGCCGGGGTGGAGCTGGAGGTGCGGGTCGATCACGGGTCGCGGGTGAGCGGCTCGGCGGCGCTCGCCCTCTACCGGATCTGCCAGGAGGCGCTGACGAACACCATCCGGCACTCCGGCGCGCGGCGGGCCCGCCTCCTGGTGGAGAGCACCGACGACGGGGTGCGCCTGCGCTTCGACGACGACGGCCGGCCGGGACCGGTGCCCGCCCAGGGCGGCCACGGGTTGACCGGCATGTCCGAGCGGGCCCGCAGCGTCGGTGGTCGGCTGCGTGCCGGCCCCGGCCCCGGCCAGGGTTTCCTGGTGGAGGCCTGGCTGCCGGCCGACGCCGGTGCGCCCCGGTGACCGTCCGGGTGCTGCTCGCCGACGACCAGCGGGCGGTGCGCGCGGCACTGCGCTCCCTCCTGGACCGCACCGGTGACATCCGCGTGGTCGGCGAGGCGCGCGACGGGGAGGAGGCCGTGGCGCTCAGTGCCCACCTGCGTCCCGACGTGGTGCTGATGGACGTACGGATGCCGGGCGTCGACGGCATCACGGCCACCCGGCGGATCGTGGCCCGACACGGCGACGACTCGGCGCGGGTCATCGTGCTCACCACCTTCGACCTGGACGAGTACGTCTTCGCCGCGCTGCGTGCCGGCGCGAGCGGCTTCCTGCTGAAGAACGCGCCGCCGGCCAGCCTCCGTGAGTCCGTACGGGTGGTCGCGTCGGGCCAGGCGCTGCTGGACCCGGCGGTCACCCGGCGGGTCATCGCCCGCTACGCCGACCCGCCCCGGCCGGCCGAGGCCGCCGCCCTGGACGGCCTCACCGCGCGGGAGCGGGAGGTCGCGCTGCTCATCGCCGCCGGGCTGAGCAACGAGGAGATCGCCGCCCACCTGGTGCTCAGCGAGTGGACGGTCAAGACCCACGTCCGGCACATCCTCGACAAGCTCGGCGTGCGCGACCGGGTACACGTCGTCATCGCGGTGCACCGTGCCGGCCTGGACCGGCCCGACCCGCGCCGGCCCGGCTGACCGGGACGGGTCGACCGGGGAACGGGTCACCGCCGGCGGCCAGCGCGGTCAGCATCGCGCCGGCCCGGGCGCGGGCGGCGGCGTACACGCCGGAGCCGAGGCTGATCCGGGCCACCCCGAGCCGGGCCAGCTCGGCGACGGTCGGCGTGTCGGGGCGGAGCATCACGTTCACCGGGCCGCCGACCTCCGCCACGAACCGGCCGACCAGCGCCGGGTCGGCCAGCAGGATCGGGTAGACGCAGTCCGCGCCGGCCGCCAGGTAGCGGCGGGCCCGCCGGACCCCCTCGTCGAACCCGCCGGCCGGGTCACCGCCGGCACGCAGGAAGACGTCGACCCGGGCGTTGACCACCAGGGCCTCCCCGGCCGCCGCGCGTACGGCCGCGAGCAGGTCGGCCTGCTCGTCCACGTCGCACAGTTCCCTGGTACGCGGGTCGGAGTCCTCCAGGTTGAGCCCGGCCGCCCCGGTGGCGAGCAGCCGCTCGACCAGCTCGGCCGGGCGCAGCCCGTACCCCCGCTCCAGGTCGGCGGTGACCGGGACGGCGACCGTCCGGACCACCCGGGCCACCGCGTCGAACATCTCCCCCACCGGCGTGGCCTCGCCGTCGGCGTGGCCCAGCGCCTCGGCCACGGCGGCGCTGCTGGTGGCGACGGCGGGGAAGCCGGCGTCGGCCACGGCACGGGCCGAGCCGGCGTCCCAGGCGTTCGGCAGGATCAGCGGGTCACCCGGTCGGTGCAGGGCGCGCAGGGCGGCGGCGGTACGGATCGTCATGGCCCGATTCTCGGCCGGTGACCGGCCCACGCCTAAGCTCCAATCCCGTGTCGATGGACTGGGCCGGTTTCGGCGTCGACCTGCACCTGGAGTTGGACGCCACCGGCGGACGCCGGGCCGGTCTGGAACGCGCCCTGCGGGCGGCGATCCGGGACGGGCGGCTGCCGCCGTCGACCCGGCTGCCCGCGACCCGCGCGCTCGCCGCCGAACTGGGCCTGGCCCGGGGTACGGTCAGCGCCGCCTACGACCAGCTCGTCGCCGAGGGCTGGCTGGTGGCCCGGGTCGGCGCCGGCACCGAGGTGAGCGCGCTGCGGCAGATCCCGCCGCCCTCCCCCGCCCGGCCGGCGGGCCCCGCCACCCCCCGGTACGACCTGCGCCCGGGCAGCCCCGACCTGGCGGCCTTCCCGGTCACCGCCTGGCTGCGGGCGACCCGCCGGGCGCTGGCCGTCGCGCCGGTGAGCGCGTACGGGTACGGCGACCCGCGCGGGCGTCCCGAGCTGCGCGCCGCGCTCGCCGGCTATCTGGGCCGGGCCCGGGGCTTGCTCGCCGACCCGGAGCGGATCGTGGTCACCACCGGGTACGCGCAGGCGCTGGTCCTGCTCACCACGGTGCTGCGCGGCACCGGCCCGCCGGTGCTGGCGATGGAGGACCCCGGACTGCCCTTCCACCGCGAGGTGGTCCGCCGCCAGGGCGCCCGTGTGCTGCCGCTGCCGGTGGACGACCGGGGCGCGCGGACCGACCTGCTCGGCGTCGGCGCGCTGGCCGGGGTCGCCGCCGCCGTGCTCACCCCGGCGCACCAGTACCCGACCGGGGTGACCCTGCACCCGGCCCGCCGGCACGCGCTGACCGGCTGGGCGCGCGACGCCGACGCCCTGGTGGTGGAGGACGACTACGACGGCGAGTTCCGCTACGACCGGCAGCCGGTCGGCGCGGTGCAGGGCATGGCCCCGGAGCAGGTCGCGTACGTCGGCACCGCGGCCAAGACGCTCGGGCCGGGGCTGCGGCTGGCCTGGCTGATGCTGCCGGCCCGGCTGGTGGAGCCGGTGGTGGAGGCCAAACGGCACCTGGACGTGCAGACCGAGGTGGTCGGGCAGCTCGCCCTCGCCGACCTGATCACCACCCACGGGTACGACCGGCAGGTACGGACCGTGCGCCGCCGCTACCGGCAGCGACGCGACCTGCTGCTGGAGCGCCTCGGCGGGTGGGCGGCCGTGGGCGGGGTCTCGGCCGGGCTGCACGCCACCGTGGCGCTGCCGCCGGACGGGCCCGGCGAGGCCGAGGTGCTGGCCGGGGCGAGCGCCCGGGGGCTGGCGCTGGCCGGCCTGGACGCGCACCGGCACCACCCCGGCAGTGGTGGTGCACCCGGCCTCGTCGTCGGGTACGCCACCGCGCCGGGGCACCGGTACCCGGCCGCCCTGGACGTGCTCGCCGACGTGCTGCGTACCACCGGCGGCCGGACCTGACCACGGCCCGGCCCGGCGGCGCCGCCGGCCCCCGTGTCCGACGGCGCCGCCCGGCTCATCCGACCCGCTCGACCACCGCATCCCGCTCGACCCCGGCGGCCGGAGCGGTCATCGCGCCGGGCTCGGCCACGGCACCGCGATCGGTCGCAGTGGCCTGCTCGACCGCCGGCCGGGTGGGGCGGCGCAGCGCCGTCAGCGCCACCAGCAGCGCGGCGGTGACCAGGGCCGCGGCGACGGTGAACGCGGTCCGGTAGCCGGCGGCGAGCGCCTCCGCCTCGACCCAGCCGGCGTCCCGCAGGCCGTCGCTGCGCGCGGCGGCGAGGGTGGCCAGCGCGGCGAGCCCGAGCGCGCCGCCGACCTGCTGCGTGGTGTTGACCAGCCCGGACGCGAGTCCGGCGTCGGCCGGGTCGGCGCCGGCCATGGCGAGCGTGGTGACCGCCGGCAGGGTCAGCCCGCCGGCCAGGCCGAAGACCAGCATCGCCGGGAGCACGTCGGTCAGGTACCGGCCGTCGGCCGGCAGCCGGGCCAGCAGCAGGAACGCGAGGACCGCCAGGCCCAGTCCGGCGACCAGCACGGCCCGTCCGCCGTAGCGGGCGATCAGCCGGCCGGCCAGTCCGAGCGAGATCGCCGCGATCATCACCGGGGTGGGCAGGAAGGCCAGTCCGGTGGCGGCCGGCGCGAATCCGAGCACGAGCTGGAGTTCCAGCGCGAGCAGGAACTGGAAGCCGAAGAAGGCGGCCACCGCGAGGAACTGCACCACGTTGGCGGCGACCAGGTCCGGCGTACGCAGGATCCGGGGCGGCAGCAGCGGGTGGGCGGCGACCATCTGCCGCAGCGCGAAACCCCCGAGCAGCGCCACGCCCAGCGCGCCGGCGGCGAGGGTGCGCGGCGAGGTCCAGCCGTGCTCGCCGGTGCCGACGATGGCGACCACCGTGGCCATCAGCCCGCCGGTGACCAGCGTCGCGCCGGCCAGGTCGAGCCCGCCGCGCAGTCCGACCCCCCGGTCCCCCGGCACCCACCGCAGGGCGCCGGCCAGGATGGCCGCCCCGATCGGCAGGTTGATCAGGAAGATCGCCCGCCAGCCGGCCCACTCGGTGAGCAGCCCGCCGGCGAGCAGCCCGATGGACGAGCCGGCGGCCCCGGTGAAGCTGAAAACCGCGATGGCCCGGGCCCGCTCCGCCGGGGCGGGGAAGAGCGCGACGATCATGCCGAGGCCGACCGCGGTGGTGAGCGCGCCGCCCGCGCCCTGGAGGAACCGGGCGACGACCAGGGTCGCCGGGTCGACGGCGAGCGCGCAGGCCAGCGAGGCGAGGGTGAAGAGGGTGACCCCGCCGAGGAGGACCCGGCGGCGACCGGCCAGGTCGCCGAGGCGGCCGGCGAGCAGGAGCAGCCCGCCGAAGGCGACCAGGTAGGCGTTCACCACCCAGGCCAGCCCGGTCGCGGAGAAGCCGAGGTCGTCGTCGATGGCCGGCAGCGCCACCGCGACGATGCTGCCATCCAGAATGATCATGAGGCTGCCGGCGCAGAGGACGAGCAGCGCCTTCCAGCGGTCTCCCATCGGGTCACTCCCTGGGTGCACGGTTTGTTACCGAGGACATCGTCTGTGACCATGACACCGAGCGGAAGGAGGCACTTTCGTGTCCCAGGGGAACGACTGTGTGACCATCGGCGCGGCCCAGGCGCGGGCCTGCACCGTCCGGGAGGCGCTGGACCGGGTGGGCGGCAAGTGGAGCATCGGCATCCTGGTCGCCGCCGCCCGAGGGCCGGTCCGCTTCACCGAACTGGAGCGGGAGGTGGAGGGGATCAGCCGGCGGATGCTCACGCTGACCCTGCGCAACCTGGAACGTGACGGCCTGCTGCACCGGAAGGTGTACCCGACCGTGCCGCCCAAGGTCGAGTACACCGCCACCCCGATGGCGCGGGAGCTGTACGACTCCCTGGTGGCGCTCACCGACTGGGCCGAGCGCCACCGGCTGGCGATCAGCGCGGCGCGGGCGGCGTACGACCGGGAGCACGGCGTCACCGACGACTGAGCGGGTGTGGCGAAGGCCACCCGATCACTCTGACCGATCGGTCAGGCTCTGACCGATCGGTCAGGCATGCTGGTGGGCATGGCTCGCGTGACCCCGCAGACGCACGGCGACATCCTGGCCGCCGCGGCGCGGCGGTTCGCGGTGACCGGCTACAAGGGCACCTCGTTGCAGGACATCGCCCGGGAGGTCGGCTGCTCCAAGGCGGCGGTGCTCTACCACTTCGCCAACAAGGAGGCCCTGCTCGCCGAGCTGATGGCCAAGCCGCTCGACGTGCTGCGGCAGCTCGACGAACAGCTCGCCGGCCTCGACGGCGCCGACGCCCAACGGGCCGCCGCGGAGGGCTTCGTCGACCTCGCGGTGCGCTTCCGTCGGGAGATCGCCCTGCTCCGCGGCGAGTTCCCCGACCTGCTGGCGCAACCGGCGTTCGCCCACGTCCAACGGATCTCCGAGCGGCTGATCGACGCGCTCACCGGGCACACCGACCGGGTGGCGGCCCGGATCGCCGCCCTGGTGCTGCTCGCCGGGATCCCCGAGGCGTGCGCCGAGTTCGTGGACGTCCCCGACGACGAGCTGCGTCGCGCCCTGCTGGCCATCGCCCGACGGGTGCTGGCCCCGCTGGACCCGCCACCACCACCCGCCCCATCCGTCAACCACTGAGGACAAGGATCTGATGGCGACCCTGCTGTACCGGCTCGGCCGGGCCTCACTGCGCCGCCGGCGACTCGTCGTCGCCGTCTGGCTCGTCGTACTCGTCGGCCTCGGCGTCGCCGCGGCGACGCTGAAGGGCCCCACGGCGAGCAACTTCACCATGCCCGGCACCGAGTCGCAGCAGGCGCTCGACCTGCTCGCCGAGCGGTTCCCGGCGGCCAGCGGCGCGACCGGCACCATCGCGGTCAAGGCGCCCGCACCCGGCCAGCTCGGCACCCCCGAGGGGCAGGCCGTGGTCGGCCAGGTCGTCCAGGAGGCCGCCGCGCTGCCCGGCGTGGTCGGCGCCGTCGACCCGTTCCAGGTCCAGGCGCTCTCCCCCGACGGCCGGTACGCCCTGGTCCAGGTGCAGTTCGCCGAGGGCGCGGACGCGGTGACCGACGAGCAGCGCGAGGCGTACGAGAAGGTCGGCGCGCAGGCCGAGGCGCAGGGCTGGCAGATCGCGCCCGGCGGTGAGGTGCTCAACGCCGAGCCGGAGGTCGGCTCCACCGAGGCGCTGGGCGTGCTGGTCGCCGCGATCGTCCTCGTCATCACCTTCGGCTCGCTGGTCGCCGCCGGGATGACCATGCTCAACGCGCTGATCGGCGTCGGCGTCGGCATGGCCGGCCTGTTCGCCCTCAGCGGCGTGGTCGAGCTGACCAGCACCGCGCCGATCCTGGCCCTGATGCTCGGCCTGGCGGTCGGCATCGACTACTCGCTCTTCATCACCTCCCGGCACCGGCAGAACCTGCTCGACGGGCTGGAGCCGGACGAGGCGGTCGGCCGGGCCGTGGGCACCGCCGGCTCCGCCGTGGTCTTCGCCGGCGCGACCGTGGTCATCGCGCTGGCCGGCCTGGCCGTGGTGGACATCCCGTTCCTCACCGTGATGGGTCTCGCCGCCGCCGGCACGGTCACCGTCGCGGTGCTGGTCGCCATCACCCTCGCCCCGGCGCTGCTCGGCTTCGCCGGCCGTCGGGTGCTGCCCCGCAAGCTGCGCGGACGCGAGGCGGTCGAGTCCCCCGCCACCGGCTCGGAGGACCGTTCCGGCTTCGGCTTCCGCTGGGCGCACTGGGTGACGAAGCTGCGCGTCCCGGTGATCCTGGTCGGCGTGCTCGGCCTCGGGCTGCTCGCGCTGCCCGCCCAGGACATGCGGCTGGCCCTGCCGGACGCCGCCACCGCCCCGGAGGGCACCCCGGCCCGGGTCAGCAACGACGTCATCCGGGAGGGCTTCGGCCCCGGCTTCACCGGCCGGCTCGCGGTGGTCGTCACCTCCGACTCGCCGCAGACCACCCAGGCCGCCGTGCCGCAGGTGACCGCGCTGATCCAGCGTACGGAGAACGTGCTGGCCGTGGCCCCGCCGCAGGTCGACCCCTCGGGCCGGACCGCGCTGCTCGGGGTCATCCCCAAGACCGGGCCGACCGACGCGGCCACCGAGACGCTGGTCAACGACATCCGGGCGGAGGTCGGCTCGATCGGCGGCGCGCAGGTGCTGCTCACCGGCGTCACCGCGATCGGCATCGACGTCTCCGAGAAGCTCACCGACGCGCTGCCGGTCTACCTGCTGCTCGTGGTCGGCCTGTCGATCCTGCTGCTGATGCTGGTGTTCCGCTCGATCCTGGTGCCGGTCAAGGCGGCGCTGGGCTTCCTGCTCACCGTGGCCGCCACCTTCGGCATCACGGTCTGGGTGTTCCAGCAGGGCAACCTGGCCGGCCTGGTCGGCCTGGACACCCCCGGCCCGCTGATCAGCTTCCTGCCGATCCTGCTCATCGGCATCCTGTTCGGCCTGGCCATGGACTACGAGGTCTTCCTCGTCTCCCGGATGCGGGAGGACTTCGTGCACGGCGACACCGCCCACCAGGCCACCATCAACGGCATGGGCCACGGCGCGCGGGTGGTCACCGCCGCCGCGCTGATCATGATCTCGGTCTTCGGCGGCTTCGTCTTCCTCGACGACCCGGTCATCAAGTCGATGGGCTTCGCGCTGGCCGTCGGCGTCGCGATCGACGCGTTCGTGGTCCGGATGACCATCGTCCCGGCGGTGATGTCGCTGCTGAACAACTCCGCCTGGTGGCTGCCGCGCTGGCTGGACAAGGTCCTGCCGAACGTGGACGTCGAGGGCGAGGGGCTGCGGGCCCACCTCGACCGGGAACCGGCCAACGTCTGACCGGCCTACGTGACCAGGGCCCCCGCCGCACCCGGCGGGGGCCCTGTCCGGTGTCCTAGACGCCCGCCGGGTACGTCTCCATCTCGCCCACCGCGGGGAGGGCGGGCAGCGGGTGCAGCGCCGTGGTCTCGTCGCACCAGATGAACGCGTCGTACCGGTCGGCCAGCCGGGTCGGCACGTAGTTGCCCCAGGACTCGAAGCTCGGGTCGTAGACCACCCCGATGGCGCGGTGGTCGAGCGGCGCGGTGGCCCACTCCGGCTGGTCGGGTCCACCGAGGACGAGCACCGCCCGCTCCGGCATCAGCTCGTGCAGCCGCCGCTCCAGCGAACCCTCCCGGGCCGGTGGCACCACCATCACCTCGGCCGGTGAGCCCCAACGCGGAGCGGCGATCACCGTGCCCCGGTAGCCGCCGAAGCCGACCAGCGCGACCGCGTCGGAGCCCAGCCGCTCCCGGGCGAGCTGGCCGATGTTGACCATGCCGCCGTCGGCCATGTCGGTGGCCCGGGCGTCACCGACGTGGGTGTTGTGCGCCCACACGATGCCCCGGGACCCGGGACCGTAGTGCTCCAGCAGCCGGTCCAGGGTGTCGGCCATGTGGATGTCCCGGACGTTCCACGACTCCGGTCCGCCGTGCACCATCGCCCGGTAGTAGCGCTCCGCGCCGGCCACCACCTGCGCGTTCTGCCAGGCCGCGAAGGCCGCCGGGCCGTCCGCCACGGCGTGTTCACGGGTACGCGCCAGCAGCCGCACCACCTCCTCCTCGCACCGGGCGGAGAC
The DNA here is from genome assembly GCF_900090295.1 of Micromonospora coxensis. Lineage (NCBI taxonomy): Bacteria > Bacillati > Actinomycetota > Actinomycetes > Micromonosporales > Micromonosporaceae > Micromonospora > Micromonospora coxensis. The sequence goes on from NZ_LT607753.1 coordinate 2,425,913, forward strand.
GAACCGGCTCGCGGCGCCGTACTCCTCGACCCGCCTGCCGTACGGCTCGAAGCAGCGGTAGGCGTCCTGCGCGGCCTCCAGCGAGCGCGGGTCCTCCTCGCCCAGGTAGTCGAAGATGGCCTGCATGGACTCCCAGAGGCTGTAGACGTCCAGCCCGTGGAAGCCCGCGCGCCCGCCCTCCGGGCGCTCCGCGTTCCACGCCCTCAACCAACGGCAGAAACGGTCCACCTCGGCGTTCGCCCACATCCAGGTGGGCCACCGCGCGAAGCTCTCCAGCGCGACACGCGGATCCGCCGCCCCGCCGGGCGCGCCGGTCACCGACCGGTTCACCCGATCGCAGTCCGGCCAGTCCCCCTCCACCGCGACGAACGAGAAGCCCTGCTCGGCGATGAGCCGGCGGGTGAGCTGCTCACGCAGCCGGTAGTAGTCGTAGCTGCCGTGGGTGGCCTCGCCGATCATCACCACCCGGGCGTCCCGGACGCGCGCCAGCAACGGGTCGAAGTCGCTCGGCGCGCCGAGCCGCTGAACCAGCATGCGAGCGGCTACCCGGCGGCCCGGCGGACAAACACCCCGCCGCGCCGGGGCGGCGGGTGTGGCGGCGGGCTGAGGGGGTAGCCGGGCGGCATGACCGTTACCGGGGTGCAGTTGCAGGAGTACCTGGCCGGGCTCGACTATCCGGTCTCCCGCGAGGACCTCATCCGGTGGGCCCAGGAGAACGGGGGCAGCACGGAACTGCTCCAGATGCTCCGGGCCCTGCCCGCCGAGCAGTTCAACGACCCGGCCGAGCTGCACGAGTCGCTGGCCACACTGGCCTGACGGGCCGCCGGATCAGGTGACCGTCACGCTGACCGTGTGCCAGCCGGTCGCGCCGTCGGGGAAGGGCGGACGACGCTGCTCCGGCTGCACCGCGCCGGTGCCGTCGGTGGCGCGTACTCGCAGGCTGTGCCCGCCCGGGGTGGCCGGCCAGGCGTACCGCCACTGGACCCAGGTGTCGGTGGAGGCGGTGGGGAGCAGCTCGGCGGGCCGCCAGTCGCCACCGTCCACGGACACCTCCACGGCGGCGATGCCCCGGTGCTGCGCCCAGGCCACCCCGGCGACCACCACCCGGCCGGCGTCCAGCCGGGCGAACGGCGTCGGCCGGTCGATCCGGGAGGCCGTCTTCACCGGTGCCCGCCGGGCCCAGCCCCGCCGCACCCAGTACGCATCGAACGCGTCGAAGGTGGACACCTCCAGCTCGACCACCCACTTGCAGGAGCCGGCGTACCCGTAGACGCCGGGGGTGAGCATCCGCACCGGGAAGCCGTGGGTGAAGGGCAGCGGCTCGCCGTTCATGCCGACCGCCAGCATCGCGTCCCGCCCGTCGAGCAGGGTGTCCAGCGGCGTGCCGATCGTCATCCCCTCCTGCGAACGGGCGACGAGCTGATCCGCGCCGGCACGCACGCCGGCCTCGCGCAGCAGCGGGGCGAGCGGCGCGCCGAGCCACCGGGCGGTGCCGACGTACGGGCCGCCGACCTCGCTGGAGACACAGCTCAACGTGATGTCCCGCTCCACCAGCCCCCGGTCGAGCAGGGCGGCGAAGTCCAGCTCCACCGGCCGGTCGACCATCCCGTGCAGCCGCAGCCGCCAGGCGTCGGCGTCGAGGCGGGGCACGGTCAGCGCGGTGTCGACCCGGTAGAAGTCGGCGTTGCGGGTGTGGAAACCGGGGGCCGTGCCGGGCGGCAGCGGCGTCGCCCGGCTCACCGGGGCGGGCAGCCGGACGGCCGCCCGGGACCGGGCCGCGTCGACCGCTCCCTCCCGGCGCAGCAGCACCGCGCCGCTACCGGCCAGCACGGTCCCCGCCGCCACCGCGACGCCGTTGCGCACCACATCCCGCCGGGTCGGCCCGCCCGGGCCGGCAACGCCGCCGGGATCCGACGCCGACGATCCGGCCGGCAGCCTCGTCGACACCGGCGACCCGGCCGGTACCGGCGCACCGGACGAAAGCTGCGCGGACGCCGACGACCCGGCCGGGAGCGGCACCGGCACCGGAGTCCCCTCCGGTTGCGGCTCGGACGCCGACGACCCGGCCGGGAGCGGCGGCGACGCCCCCTCCGGTGTGCCGGCGGCCGGTGGGGCCGGGGTCCGGACCGCCGTCCCGGTGCGCGGCGACCGGCCGATCCCCGGCAGCGGCACGACGCGCAGCAGGACGGCGGCCGCCGCCGCGCCGGCCAGCGCCGGCAGGGCGTCCACCGGCCGGGCGTCGGGGCGGGTCAGCGCGGCGAGCGCGCCGGCTGCGCCGAGCACCGCCGGGCCGAGCAGCCCGAGCAGCGGACGCCGCCGGGACAGCACCCCGGTGGCGGCGGCCAGCAGTGCCAGCGCCAGCCCGATCCCGCCGATCAGCAACGGCTTGTCGTACGTGCCGAAGGTGCGGACGGCGAACTCCTTGACCGGGGTCGGCGCCCCGTCGACGACGGCGGCGCCGACCGCGACGATCGGTGCGGCCTGCGGCCGGACGGCCGTGGCGAGCAGTTCCGCGAGCGCCACCCCGGCGGCGGCGGCCAGCAGTCCCGATCCGGCCGGTACGAGGACACGACGCACGGTGGACCTCCTCTCCACGGCTCGTCCGGCGGCGGTCAGGACTTCGGCATCAGGACCGAGTCGACGATGTAGACGGTCGCGTTGGCGGTCTGCACGTTGCCGCAGACCACCATGGAGTTGCCGTTGACGGTGAACTCCGTGCCGCTGCCGCCGACCATCACCTCGCCGCCCTGGAGCGTCTTGTGGGTGCCGGCGAGCTGCGCCGGGGCGAGCCGGCCGGAGACCACGTGGTAGGTCAGCACGTCGGTGAGCGTCTTCTTGTCGGCGAGCACCTTGTCCAGGTCGGCCTTCGGGATCTTGCCGAACGCGTCGTTGGTCGGGGCGAAGACGGTGACGCCCTGGGCGCTGTTGAGCGAGTCGACCAGGTCGGCCTGCTTGACCGCGCCGACCAGGGTGCTCAGCAGCGGGTTGCCGGAGGCGGCGGTGGCGACCGGCACCTTCGCCATCGCCGCGAAGCTGCCCGGGTTCGACGCGTCGGTCGGCACACCCGCGCAGCCGGGGCCGAACTGACCGTCGGCCATGGCCGGGGCGGTGCTGGCCGGGGCGCTGCTGGGCATCGGGGCGCTGGTGGCCGGAGCGGCGGCACCGGTGTCCTCGCTGTCGCCACCGCAGGCGGCGAGGCCCAGGGCGACGGTGGCGGCGAACGCGACGGCGGTGAACTTCGTGGGGCGCATCGGGTGAATCCCTCCATCGGGTGAAACCTGCTGTCTGAGAGGGATTCGTCGCCCGGACCCGACCGGATGGGTCGGATCCGGGAAAAATTGGCCGATCAGGTCAGGACCAACGCCACCAGGGGCGTCATCGTCGGCTGCGCCGAGCCCCCGGCCGGCTCCTCGGTCACCCCGAACAGGCCCTTGCCGCGTACCCCGCCGACCAGCACGGTCCCCGCGCCCTGGCCGGCCGGGAGGACACCGGCCGAGGTGGCGGTGGCGCCCTCGATCAGCCAGAGCTGGTAGGCCCGGCCGGCCGCCGGGGCGGTCAACCCGTCGAGCAGCGCCACGCCCTCGTCACGGGCGGCGGAGGCCACCAGGGTGACCCGGCCACCGGCCGGGACCGCCCCGGTGCGGACCACCGCGTCCGGGGCGGCGAGCACCGCCCGTACCCGCTCCGTCTCGCCCCGGGCCGACACCGCCGCCTCGCGCGCGTCGCGTACCCGCTGCTCCTGGACCATCCAGGTGGCCGCGCCCGCGCCGCCGGCCAGGGCCACGGCGGCGGCTGCGGCGGTCAACCGGCGCCGCCACCGGCCGCGCGCCGCCGGCCCGTCCCGGCCCGCCCGGCCGGGGCGTTCCTGCGGGGTACGCCGGATCTCCGCCAGCACCGCGTCGCGCAGCCTCGGCGGCGGTACGGACCAGGTCGGGTCGGCGAGCCGGGCGGCCGCCTCGCGCAGTTCGGCCACCTCCAGCGCGCAGGTCTCGCAGGCGTCGAGGTGCCGGACGAACGCGGCCCGCTCGACGTCGTCGACCGCGTCGAGCACGTACGCGCCGGCCAGCGCGTGGATGTCGGTCATCGGCCCAGCTCCACTCCGAGGCAGTCGCGCAGACGGATCAGCCCGTCGCGCATCCGGGTCTTGACGGTCGGCAGGGCGGTGTCGAGCAGGCCGGCGACCTCCCGGTAGCTGTGCCCGCCGTAGTAGGCCAGCGTGATCGCCTCCCGCTGCACCTGGGTCAGCTCGGTGAGGCAGCGGCGCACCTGCTGGCGTTCCAGCCGCGCCGCCGCCTCCTCGGCCACCTCGTCGTACGGCGTCTCGCCGGAGCCCGCGGCGACCCTGCGGACCCGCTCGGCGCCGGCCTGCTCGGAGCGGACCCGGTCCACCGCGCGCCGGTGCGCGATGGTGAAGACCCAGGCGGTGGCGGAGCCCCGGGCCGGGTCGAAGCGGGCGGCGGTGCGCCACACCTCGACCAGTACCTCCTGGGTCACCTCCTCGGCCTGCGCCGGATCGCGCAGCACCCGCCGCACCAGCCCGTGCACCCGGGGCGAGACGAGCGCGTACAGCCGCTCGAAGGCCGCCTCGTCGCCGCGGGCGACCGCGCGCAGCAGGTCGTCGGCCTCGGCGCGCGGGTCCGGCACGTCGGGGACCGCCCGCAGTCGGGGCCCGCCCTCGGGCGGTGGGGTGCGGTCACCGTCGATGTCGCCGTGGGTCATCCGGCCCCGCCCTCCGTCCGCTCCTGCTGCCAGCACGGTAGGCATTCGGCGCGGACGGCGGACCGGATGGGTGCGGATCCACCGCGTGCAGCAGGCGGAACAGGACCAGCCACTGCTCCGGCCAGACCAGCCCGACCGGCGTCGCCGGGTCCAGCCGGGCGGCCCGCAGCGCCCCGTCGACCCGGGCCCGCCGATGCGCCGTGCGCAGCGAGGCCGCCAGCGAGCCGCCGGCGCCGCCGAAGCCCAGCTCCACCATCCTCCGGTACGCCGGCAGCGCCGCCGGGGGCAGCAACGGCTCGGTCCGGCGCTCGACGCGCAGGATCCCGCCGTCCACCCCCGGCACCGGACGGAACGCGCCGCGGGGCACCCGCCCGGCCAGCCGCCAGTGGTGCTCCGGCCAGGTGAGGACGGTCAGCCGGCTCCACCGGCCGTGGTCGCCGCTGCGCTTGCGGGCGTACTCCAGCTGGGTGAGCAGGGTGGCCGCCCGCAGGCCGGGCGCGGCCAGGCACCAGCGGACCACCGCGGCGGTCAGCGACCACGGAATGTTCCCGACGACGTGGAACGGCTCGTCGGGCGGGACGGAGGCGAGGAAGTCCACCTGTCGGTGGGTGACCCGGGGCAGCCGCGCGCAGACCGCGGCGAGGTCCGGCGCGACGGTCGGGTCCACCTCGTACGCGACCAGCCGGCCGCAGCGGGTGGCGAGCGGGCGGGTCAGCCGTCCTCGCCCGGCCCCCACCTCCAGCACCAGGTCGTCGGGGGTGAGTCGGGCCGCCTGGACCAGCCGTGCGACGGCGGCCGGGTCGACGAGGAAGTTCTGGGACAGCACGCGACGGGACCGGTCACGTGCGGTGGTACGGGTTCGGCGGGGCGCCACGAAATCGTCCTGTCTGTCGCCGGTCGGCGACGGTCCGGACAGGCGGCACGACGGCGGGCCTGTCCGAGCGGATCGGGACTCGGACGACCCTGGAGATCGGCGTCAGGACGCGGGCGCGCGAGGGCGACCGTCGGTTCGCGTCGGCGGGTGCAGAGCGCTCTGCACCCGGTTACGCGACACCCCGGTCGAGGACCTGCCCGACGGTTCTGCACCCGGCTGCGCGATGCGGAGTCGGACGCCCCCGGCGAGCCGGCCGGGGTGGGCGAATACCCCGGTCCAGGGGCTGCCCGACGGCGCGGTGCGACAGGGGCGGACGGCGGCACCGGATCGGTGCGCGACACACCGGCCGGCCCGGTGATCGGGCGGCGGGTGTACGCGGGTCAGGTCAGGCGCGGTGGGCGTCCCGGCCGGCCAGGGCCGGGCGCCGGACTCGCGGACGGGAGACCTGCAGGAGGCCCCACGTGGCCGGCGCGACGGCCACGTCGATCAGGGCATGCGTGCACATGGCGGCCAGCCTAGTGACCGACCCGTCGGCCGGCGACGCAATTTCCCGGCCTCAGAGGTCGAGGGTGCGCCCCGCCCGGCGGGCCGCCTCGGCGGCGGCCAGGATCTCCACCACCTCCCGACCGAAGCGCACGTCGCAGCGGTGGTCCCGGGTGCCCGCGTCGATCTCCTCGACGAGCTGGTCGATCGCCGTGCCGAACGCGGTCAGCGCGCTACCGTCGGCCGGCGGGACGGTTTCGGTGCCGTTCTCGCCGAAGAAGACGAAGTCGCGGGTCATCGCCGCGCGCGGCGCGTCCAGGGTGAGCGAGAGCGCGCTGGTCGCGCCGCCGTCGTGGGTGAGCAGCAGGTGCACCAGCCCGCTCGGCCCGTCCATCGCGGCGACCCGGGTCACCCGGCCGAGCACCGGCAGGATGATCGACAGCGCGTGCGGGCCGATGTCCCAGAGGGCGCCGTGCTCGCGCCGCCACTGCGAGTCGCCGTACGGGTTGCCGGGCTGGTAGATCGAGGCGAACATGGTCGCCCGCGCGTGCTGCCAGCCGCCGGCCGCGGCGGTCGAGGCGAGGAAGCCGGTGATGTTCGGGTGGAACCGCTGGGTGAAGAAGACCACCGAGGCGACCCCGGACTGCTGCGCGGCGGCGACCAACCGGTCGGCGTCGGCGAGATTCAGCGCGAGGGGCTTGTCCAGCAGCAGGTGACGGCCGGCGATGGCGGCGCGTACGGCGATGTCGACCTGCACGTCCGGTGGGAGCGCCACCGCCACCGCGTCGCACGCGTCGAGCAGCGCGTCGACGTCGTCGTACGCCGGCACGCCGTGCCGATCGGCGAGCGCGGCGGCCCGCTCCGGGTTGCGCCCCCAGACCCCGACGAGGTCGGCGCGCGGGTGCGCGTCGATCGCCGCGGCGTGCGTCTCCGCCGCCCAGTGGCCGGTGCCGAACAAACCGAACCGCAGCACGAGGTACCCCCGGGTGTCGTCCCCCGCCGCGGCGACACCCGCGGCCGTGATCCACGCTAGTCGCCGGTCCGCCCCCGCGCAGCCGACGCGGCCGGGCCGGGTCGCCCGCGCCGGGTCAGGCCGGGCCAGGCCGGGCCGGGCCAGGCCGGGCCGGGCCAGGCCGGGCCGGGCCAGGCCGGGCCGGGCCGGGCCAGGCCGGGCCGGGTCAGCCCGGGCCCGGCCGGGTCAGCCCGGGCCCGGCCGGGTCAGCCCGGGCCCGGCCGGGTCAGCCCGGGCACGCTGTGCCCGGGCCGGGTCGGCCACGCTGGGCCGGGTCGGCCGGGCCGCGCCGGGCCGGGCCGGGCCGGGCTGGGCTGGGCCGGGCTGGGCCGGGCCGCGCCGGGTCGGCCGCGTCGACGGCAACCCTCGGACTGGTCCTAGGGGCGGGCTCGGCGCGGCTGGCTCGAACTGCTGGCGACCCGGCCACTGCGGCCAGGCCGAGCAGCACCGCGAGGAGCCGGGCGGCGCCGGGGGTGCCCGGCCGACACGTCGCTCGGGCACCGACCGGGCCGACGGCGAGTACTACGACGGTTAGTAGGCTGTGCCGGTGACCGAGACCGGGACCGGATGCCCCCGATGACCAACGCAGCCTCGACCGCGACGCCGGTGGACGGGATCCTCGCGACGGCAACGATCGTGCTGTCGCTCGTACTCGCGCTCTGGAGCCTGGTGGCGGCGGTGCGCCACCGCGCGCCGGACCGCCTCCAGTTCGTCGGCCTCGCGGTCCTTGAGGTCGCGCTGCTCGCGCTGACCGTGTCGGCGCTGGTCGCGCTCGGTGGGAGCGAGCGGCCGGACGAGCCCGGCGCGTTCTTCGGCTACCTGGTGACGCTGGTCTGCCTGCCGCCGCTGGCCTGGGTGCTGGCGAAGATGGAGCCGACCCGCTGGGGCTCCGCGATCGTCTGCGCGGTCTGCCTCGTGCTGCCGGTGGTCGTGGTCCGGCTCCAGCAGACCTGGGACCTCGCCGGTGGCTGACCCGGACACGCCGACGACCAACTCCGGGCCGGGACGGCTGCTGATCGCGGTCTACATCCTGTTCGCGATCGCCGCCACCTCGCGGGCCACGCTCCAGCTCGTCACGAAGTTCGACGAGGCGCCGGTGGCGTACCTGCTCTCCGCGCTCGCGGCACTGATCTACATCGTGGCCGCCGTGGGGCTGGCCCGCGCCGGGCACGCCGGCCGCCGGGTCGCGCTCGCCTGCTGCTCGGTGGAGCTGGTCGGAGTGCTCGGCGTCGGCGTGCTCAGCCTGGCCGACCCCGAGCTCTTCCCCGACGAGACGGTCTGGTCGGGCTTCGGCAGCGGGTACGGCTACATCCCGCTGGTGCTGCCGGTGCTGGGCCTGCTCTGGCTCTGGCGCACCCGCCACACCACCCGCTGACCGCCTCACTCCGTCACCCCAGCGCCGCCGCGCCGCCCCGCGTGCTCCGCGCCGCCACCCTGCCCTGCGCTGCCGCCCTACCCGCGCGCTCCGCGCCGCCGGCCGTTCGCGCAGGCCCGCCCGACCCGGGCCGCCGGCCCGCCCGCCTCGCGCCGCCGGCCCACCGCGCGCAGTTTCACGGAAAGAGTGGCTATGGAACGCGGAATGGCCACTCTTTCCGTGAAAGAGTGGCCATTCCCCGCAGGGGCGGCGCGCACGACGCGGCGCGACGTGGCGTGGCGTGGCGCGGTGTGGCGTGGCGTGGCGCGGTGTGGCGTGGCGTGGCGCGGTGTCGGCCGGGTCAGTCCTTGGGGCCGCCGGCGACGTAGATGACCTGGCCGGAGACGAAGGACGCCCCCTCGCTGACCAGGAACGAGATGGTGTGCGCGACGTCCTCGGGGCGGCCGGGGCGACGCACCGGGATCTCGGCGGCGGCGTGCTCCTGGAGCGCGTCGAAGTCGACCTTCATCCGGGCGGCGGTGGCGGCGGTCATGTCGGTGACGATGAAGCCCGGCGCGACCGCGTTGACGGTGACGCCGAACGGGCCCAGCTCGATGGCGAGGGTCTTGGTGAAGCCCTGGAGGCCGGCCTTGGCGGCGGAGTAGTTCGCCTGCCCCCGGTTGCCCAGCGCGGAGGTGCTGGACAGGTTGACGATCCGGCCCCACTTCCGCTCGACCATGTGCTTCTGCGCGGCCTGGCTGAACAGGAAGGCGCCCCGCAGGTGCACGCCCATGACGGTGTCCCAGTCGGCGTCGGTCATCTTGAACAGCAGGTTGTCGCGGAGCACACCGGCGTTGTTGACCAGCACGGTCGGCGCGCCCAGTTCGGCGGCGACCCGCTCGACGGCGGCCTCCACCTGGGCCCGGTCCGACACGTCGGCGCCGACGCCGAGGGCGCGGCCACCGGCGGCGGCGATCGCGTCCACCGTCTCCTTGGTCGCCGACTCCTCGATGTCGACCACGGCGACGGCCATGCCGTCGGCGGCCAGCCGGCGGGCGGTGGCCGCGCCGATGCCGCGCGCGGCTCCCGTCACGATGGCGACGCGGGGCTCCTCCGACATGATTACCTCCCGGTAACTTGGGCTCGATCGAAGGAGCTTAACCCAGCCGCGCGCCGGCCCGTCCCGGCCTCAGCGGGCCCGTCCCGGCCTCAGAACGCGGCTCCCCGGCACAGCCGGATCCAGCGGTAGCCGTAGCCGGCCAGCTTGAGGCTGTCGAGCTTGCCCACCTCGCCGTAACCCCGGTCGGCGAGGACGTCGATCGGCAGGTCCGCCTCCGGGGCGAGCGAGCCGAGGTCGACCTCGACGTCCTCGGTGCCGAGGTTGTGCAGGAAGACCATGGTGCCGGTGGGCCCGTCGGCGCGGTGCGCCAGCACTCCCGGCGGCATCGGCACGTCGATGTGGGTGGTGGAGCCCGAGCCGATCTCCGGGGCCTCGCGGAGCGTACGGATCATCCGCTCGAACCAGGCCAGCAGCGACTTCGGGTCGTTGCGCTGGGCGGTCACGTTGACCCGCTGGAAGCTGAAGTCGCCCTTGTCGATCACCGGCCGGACCAGCTTCTCCGGCTCCGCCGTGGAGAACCCCGCGTTCTCCTTGTACGACCACTGCATCGGGGTACGGATGGCCTGCCGGCCGGACAGCGACAGGTCCTCGCCCATGCCGATCTCCTCGCCGTAGCGCAGCACCGGCGTGCCGCGCAGCGAGAACTGCAGCGCGTACGCCAGCTCGATGCGCCGGCGGTCGTTGCCGAGCATCGGGGCGAGCCGGCGTCGGATGCCCCGGTCGTAGATGCGCATGTGCTCCTCGGGGCCGAACTCGGCGTACACCTGGTTGCGCTGCTCGGCGGTGAGCCGGGAGAGGTCGATCTCGTCGTGGTTGCGCAGGAAGGTGGCCCACTGCCCGCCGGTGGGCAGCGTCGGGGTGTCCCGCAGCGCCTCGATCACCGGCTCCGGGTCCTGGCGGGCCAGCGCCAGCATGAGCCGGCCGTTGAGCATGAAGTCGAAGAGCATGTGGATGCGGTTGCCGGAACCGGATCCGTCGCCGAAGAAGGCGGGGAGCTGGTCGGGCTCCACGTTGGCCTCGGCGAGCAGGACGGCGTCGCCGCGACGCCACTGCACGTGCTGGCGCAGCTCGGTCAGGAACTCGAAGTCCTTGGGCGAGTTCGGGTTGCCCGGTTCGGTCAGCTCGATGATGAACGGCACCGCGTCCATCCGGAAGCCGGAGACGCCGAGCTGGAGCCAGAACGAGACGATCTTCTTGACCTCCTCGCGGACCTTCGGGTTCGCCATGTTGAGGTCGGGTTGGTACTTGTAGAACCGGTGGTAGTACCAGGCCTTCGCGGTCCGGTCGTAGCTCCACGTCTCGTGCTGCTCACCGGGGAAGACCATGCCCTGCCGGCGGTCGTCCGGCTCGGTGTCGGACCAGACGTACCAGTCGCGGTACGGCGAGTCGGGCGAGGAGCGGGCGGACTGGAACCAGGGGTGCTCGTCCGAGGTGTGGTTGACCACCAGGTCGATGATCACCCGGATGCCCCGGTTCTGCGCCTGGTGCAGCAGCTCGGCGAAGTCGCCGAGGGTGCCGAAGCGGGGGTCGACGTTGTAGAAGTCGGTGACGTCGTAGCCGTCGTCGCGGTTCGGTGACGGGTGGATCGGGTGCAGCCACAGGCAGGTCACCCCCAGCCGGGCCAGGTAGTCGAGCCGGCCGATCAGCCCACGGATGTCACCCACCCCGTCGCCGTCGGAGTCCGCGTACGTGTCGATGTCGAGGCAGTAGACGACCGCCTCGGAGTACCACCTGTCACCCATGCCGACCATATGTCTCCGACCGGCCGCCCCGGCAAACACGAAGACCCGCCGTCCCCGCGCCCCCGACGATGATCCACTTTGTGTGCGGCGGGTCGCGGTCTCCCGGAACAGGGACACCGCGACACGCCGCAAGTGGCGTCGATCATGATGCCCGGCGGCGGTGGGTACGGTGCCGACATGACGCAGCACGCCGAGGAGGCACTCCGGGACGTCGACTGGGACACCGGCGAGTGGTTGCACGCCCCGGTCCGGGTGACACGGACCGACGAGGGCGACCTGCTGGTGGAGCCGGGCGCGGAGACGGACTTCTGGCGGCACACCAGCTACGGCTTCGTGCACGACGACGGACCGGCGCTGCTCGCCGCGCTGCCCGCCGGCGCCGCCGTCGAGGTGAGCTTCCGGTTGGACTACGCCGCGCAGTTCGACCAGGCCGGGGTGCTGGTCCGGGTGGACGAGCGGAACTGGGTCAAGGCCGGGGTGGAGGTCAGCGACGGCCAGCCGCAGGTGGGGGCGGTGGTCACCCGGGAGGTCTCCGACTGGTCGGTGGCCCCGGTGCCGGAGTGGGCGGGGCGGGAGGTGACCGTCCGGGCCAGCCGGGACGGTGACGCGCTGACCGTCCGGGCCCGGGTGGACGACGAGCCGTGGCGGCTGGTCCGGCTCGCCCCGCTCGCGCCGGAGGCGGCGGCGCTGGCCGGGCCGTACTGCTGCTCGCCGACACGGGGTGGGCTGACCGTCCGGTTCACCGGCTGGCGTCGGGGGCCGGCCGACCGCGCGCTGCACCCGGAGCACTGAGCACGACGTCAGTGGGCGTGGTCACCGCGAGGTGTGGCCGGGAGCTGTGGGGGTACCACCTTCCGATCCCCGGCAGCTCCCGCGGAAGGACGCCCATGGCGCACGCCCAGAACGTGGACCCGAACCAGTTCACCGGGCTGACCGGGTGGGTGGCCGGCGTCATCGACTCGCTCGGCGCGCTCGGGGTCGCCTTCCTGGTGGCCCTGGAGAGCATCATCCCGCCCATCCCCAGCGAGATCGTGCTGGCGATGGCCGGCTACCTGGCCAGTGAGGGCCGGTTCAACCTCGTGCTGATCGTGCTGGCCGCGACGGCCGGCTCGCTGGCCGGGGCGTTGGTGCTCTACTGGGTCGGCGCGGCCCTCGGGGAGGACCGGCTCAAGCACTGGCTCGACCGGCTGCCCCTGGTCGACCTGGACGACCTGGAGAAGGCCGACCGTTGGTTCGAGCGGTACGGCCGCTGGGCGGTGCTGATCGGCCGGGTGGTGCCGGTGGTCCGCAGCCTGGTGTCGGTGCCGGCCGGGGCGAACCGGATGCCGATGGGCGAGTTCGTCCTGCTCACCACGCTGGGCAGCGGGGTGTGGAACGCGCTGATCGTCGGCCTGGGCTACGCGCTCGGCTCCCGTTGGGAGGACGTGGACCGCTACAGCAGCTGGTTCAACTACGCGATCTTCGTGGTCTTCGCTTTCATGATCGCCAGTTGGGCGATGAAGAAGCTGCGCCGGCGGCGGGCCCGGCGGGAGCGGGAGTCGGTGACCTCCGGCCGCTGACCGGCGACGCTCGCCACGCGGCGCCGGCCGGGCCGCCACCCGGAGGCGACGACCCGGCCGGCGGTCGGTCCGGTCAGGGCAGGGTGGCCAGGTGCGGCTTGACCGTGCGGGCGAAGCCGTTGCCGTTGCTGACGTCCCAGTTCACCGACCAGGTCATCGCGCCCCGGATGCCGGGGTAGGTGCGCGGCGGCCGGAAGCTGCCGCAGTTGGTGCCGCGCGCCAGGCAGTCCAGCGCGGCGTTCACCACGCTCGGCGCGACGATGCCGCCGCCGGCCGCGCCGGGGCCGGCGGGCAGGCCCAGGCCGACCTGGTCCGGGCGCAGGCCGTTCTCCAGCTGGATGCAGGCCAGCGCGACGATGAAGTTCACCGTCCCCTGGGCGTACGCGGCGTTCTGGTCGCAGCCGAGCATCGCCCCGGAGTTGTAGAACTGCGTGTTGACCACGGTGAGGATGTCCCGGATGTCCAGCGCGAGCTTGAAGTAGCCGGCGGCCGGGTTCTGCATGTCGATGGTCTGCGGGGCCATCGCGATGATCAGTCCCGGGCCCACCTTGGCCCGCAGGGCGCGCAGGGCCTGGGCCATGTACGTCGGGTTGAGGCCGTTCTCCAGGTCGATGTCGACGCCGTCGAAGCCGTACCGGCGGATCAGCGCGTGCACGGTGTCGGCGAAGGCGGTGGCCGAGGCGGCGTCGTTGACCGCGACCCGGCCGGCCTCGCCGCCGACGGAGAGGATGACCTTCTTGCCCCGCGACCGCAGGGTCTGCACGTCGGCGGTGAACTGCGCGTCGGTGTAGCCGCCGAGGGAGGCGGCCAGTCCCGGGTCGACGGCGAAGGTGACCGCGCCGGGGGTGGTGGTGGCCTCGCCGAAGGCGACCGCCACGATGTCGTACTCGCTCGGCACGTCGCGCAGCCGCAGTTCGACGGCGGGGTTGTCGAAGTTGTGCCAGTAGCCGGTGAGCAGGTGCTTCGGCAGGTCGCCGGTGGGCGGCGGCGGGGTGGTGGTCGGCGGCGGCGTGGTCGGCGGCGGGGTGGTGGGGGTCGGCGTCGGGGTGGTGGGCGTCGGGCTCGGGCCGGTCCCGCCGCCGCAGGGCGCGCCGTTGAGCAGGCAGTTGCCGGGTACGCCGGAGCCGCTGGCGAGGAAGCCGAAGGAGACCTGGGCGCCGGGGGCGACGGTGCCGTTCCAGGACCGGTTGGTGAAGGTGTGCCGCTGGCCGTTGCTGGTCAGCAGGGCGTCCCAGTAGGTGCCGAGGGTGGTCCCGGCGGGCAGGTCGAAGGAGAGGGTCCAGCCGGTGATGGTGCTGGTCCCGCCGTTGGTGATGGTGTACCTCCCCTCCCAGCCGCTGCCCCAGTCGGACGTCTTGGTGAAGGTGGCGGTGGGCCCGGCCGCGTACGCGGGCAGCGCGACCCAGACCGCGCCGATGGTCGCCGCGAGCGCGGTGACCAGGGAGATGACCAGTGAGCGGGAACGCGTCATGCGACCCTCCTGGGGAGATGGAGATCCATGGCTGTCGACGTCGGCGCCCCATTATTAAGAGTGTTAACTGTTTCTGTCCAGAGGGTGGCCCGGCCCCTCCCCCGGCTGGCGCGACGGGGACGGGCCGGGCCGGCGTCGGCTCAGCGCCGGAAGGTGAACCAGTTGACGTTGACGAAGTCGGCCGGCTGGCCGCTGGTGAACGTGAGGTAGACCGAGTGCCGGCCGGTGACCGTGGAGACGTTGCCCGGCACCGAGCGCCAGCTCTGCCAGCCGCCGGTGTTGGCGATCGCGAAGCTGCCGATCGGCGGGGCGGTCGGGCTGTCCACCCGTACCTCGACCAGCCCGCTCACCCCGGCGGCGGCGCCGGAGGCGACCCGGGCCACGAAGTCGCGCGGCGGGGTGGAGCCGAAGTCGACGTTGTCGTACCGGACCCAGTCGCCGTTGCGCAGCGCGCCGATGTTCTGCCCGCCCTCGGCGCACGCCTCGACGATCACCCCGTTCTGCGCGTTGAAGGACTCGGCCTGGACGGTCGCGTACGCGTCCCGCACTCCACCCGGGGGCGGGGTGGTCGGCGGCGGGGTGGTGCTCCCGCCGCCACGGCGGTAGACCGCCACGTAGTCGACGAGCATCGGCCGGCCCGGCACGGTGGCCGAGGTCGGCGTGGCGGACCCGGCCACCCCGTTCGGGAACGCGCCGCCCATCGCGACGTTGAGCAGCAGGAAGTAGCCGCCGTGGCCGGTCATCTGGGTCCAGTACGGCTCACCGACCCGGGTCTGGCTCACGGTGTGGAAGAGCTGTCCGTCGACGTACCAGCGCAGTTGCTGCGGGCTGACCGAGGCGTCCCACTCGAACCGGTAGGTGTGGAACGCCGACTGGCAGGTGGCGCCCGGACAGGCCCGGGACGCGCCGATGCCGTTGAACTCGTCGCACGGCCCGCCGGGGGCCACGCCGCAGTGCAGCACCCCCCAGACGGAGTTGATCCCGTTGACGTTCTCCATCACGTCGAACTCGCCGATGCCCGGCCAGTTCTGGTAGTTGCCCCGGTACGGCGAGCCGAGCGCCCAGAACGCGGGCCAGTACCCGGCGGCCTGCGCGCCGGTGACGTTCGGCATCTGGATCCGGCCCTCGATCGCGAGGACTCCCCCGGCCGGTGGCTTGAAGTCGGTGCGGACCGTCTCGATCCGGGCCGACGTCCACCGTCCGGCGGCATCGCGCAGCGGGGTGATCCGCAGGTTGCCGGCGCCGTCGTGGGCCAGGTTGGCGGTGCTGGCGGTGTACGTCTGGATCTCGCCGGTGCCCCAGTTGGCGGGACCGCCGGGGTAGCTGGTGCCGGTGTCGATGATCCAGTTGGCCGAGGACGGCAGGGTGCCGGACGCGCCGGTGAAGTCGTCGCTCCACATCAGGCTCCAGCCGGCCGGGGGCGGCGGGACCGCGGCCTCGGCGGTGACGGTGACGCCACTGAGGGCGGCGGTGGCGGCGACGGCCGTGACGGCGAGGGCGAGTCGCCGCCGGGACCGGCGCGGGACGGTGGGGGCGGCGGACGCCGCCGGGACAGGGCTCATCGGGGTTGCCTCTCGACGGGGACGGGCAAGAGAGCGCTCTCTGGGGGCGTTTTCTACGCGCCCGTCCCCGCCTTTGTCAACGAGCGTCGATGTCCTGGGGGCGAGGACGGCGGAGCACCACCTGCTCCAGCACGGTCCACCCGGTCGTGGTGACCAGGTAGAGCACCGCCGCCAGCGGCACCACCAGCGCCACCGGCACCACCCCGTACGGCAGCAGCGGCACCAGCCGGCCCAGGACGGCCGCCCCCGGCCCCTCGGTCGGCGTGCCGGCCACCGTCCCGGTCGCCGCCAGGACCCGTTTCGCCCGCCGGGACAGCACCCGGGCCAGCCCGAACAACGCCACCAGCAGCACACCGAAGACCACCACCACCGGGCCGGAGAGCCCGTCGCCGAGGTGCCAGCCCAACGGCACCCCGGCCAACGTCTCGTCGAGCAGCCCGGCGTTGCCGTCGCCGGTGGCGAAGAGGCGGTACATGACCAGGAAGAACGGCGCCTGGAGCAGGGCCGGCAGGCAACCCGCCACCGGCGACGCGCCCGCCCGGCGGTAGAGGGCGAACAACTCCTGCTGGAGCTTCGCCGGGTCGTCGGCGTACCGCTGCTGGAGCCGGCGGACGTCGGGGGCGAGCGCCGCGCGGCGTCGCTCCCCGCGGACCTGGGCGACGGTGAGCGGCGAGATCAGCAGTCGGACGGCGACGGTGAACAGGACGATGGCGGCGGCCGTGGCGGCCCCGCCGGTCAGCGGCGCGAGCACGCCGGCGAGCCAGGTGACGGCGGCGCCGGCGGCGCCCACCGCGTCGTGCACGGGTGAGAAGGCGAGCATGGGTGACCCCTCGATGGCGATTCCGGAACGTCCCGGCGGGACGGATGACGACGGAACCGGTCGGGAGGCGGCGGCGCGCGGGGTCAGCCCGCGGCCGGACACCACCCGACCGGGAGGACGCCTCCCGGTGCCCGGGGCCGGGGTCGGCCCGCCGCGTCCGGATCGACCTGGCGCGGCACCCGGCGGCGCCGGGCCCGCTCCCGCAGGCCGGCGGTCCACCGGCCGGCGCGCGGCGCGCCGCCGTGCAGGCGGGGCCGGGCCGCGACCAGCGCCGCGAGCAGCAGCGCGGCCACCAGGGCCGCGCCGGCCAGGAACTCGGCCGGACGGTCCGCGAGCAGCGTCAGCGCGGTGAGCGCGTACGCCCACCGCCCCGCCACCGCCACCAGCAGACCCGGCACGTGACCAGCCTAGGGTCCGGCGTCCACCGCTCGGCCGGATCGCGACACGCGGCCGGCACGCCGTGGCCGAGTTTCCGGCGGTCGCCACCCTGGGTAACCCGAGCCCGACCGACGCGGACGGCCCGCAGTCGACGTGAACGGACGGTGATGGCAATGACCAGCCAGGTGGCGGCCGAGGTGACGCCGACGACCCCGGAGGGCACCGACCTGCTGACCGTCGGGGTCGAGGAGGAGTTCCTGCTCGTCGACCCGCACACCGGCGCCGCGGTGCCCGCCGTCGACCTGGTCATGGAGCAGGTGCCGCCGGAGCTGCGCGGCCAGGTGGAGCGGGAGTTCCAGACCAGCCAGATCGAGATCGGCAGCCCGCCCGGGCTGGAGCTGCGCTCCATCCGGCACTCCCTCGGGGTGCTGCGCGCCGCGCTGGCCGACGCCGCCGAGCGGGCCGGCGTACGGCTGCTCGCCATCGGCACCGGGCCGGTGGACGGCCCCCTCCCGCCGGTGGTCGACAAGCCCCGCTTCGACCGCATGATCGAACGGTTCCGGCTGCTCGTGCCCGGCCCCGGCAACAACGGCATGCACGTGCACGTCGGGGTCCCCGACCCGGAGACCGGCGTGCAGGTGCTCAACCACGTCCGCTCCTGGCTGCCGGTGCTGCACGCGGTCACCACCAACTCCCCCTTCGCCCGCGGCGAGGACACCGGCTACGCGAGCTGGCGGTCGATCGAGTGGGAACACTGGCCGTCGGTCGCCCCCACCCCGTTCCTGGCGTCCCACGAGCACTACGAGCGGCTGATCCGGCAGCTCATCGCCAGCGGCGTGATGCTCGACGAGGGGATGCTCTACTGGTACGCCCGGCTGTCGGCGAAGTACCCGACGGTGGAGCTGCGCATCGGCGACGTCTGCCCGTCGGTCGACGACGCGGTGCTGGTCGCGGCCCTGGTCCGGGCCCTCGTGGCGACCGCCCTGACCGACATCGCCGAAGGGCGGCCGGCCGTCAACACCGACCACCACCTGCTGGTCGCCGCGCACTGGCGGGCGGCCCACGACGGGTTGGAGGGCGACGGCGTCGACCTCACCAACGGCGAGCTGCGCCCCGCCTGGGAGCTGCTGGACCGGCTCGTCGACCGGGTCCGCCCCGCCCTGGAGGAGCACGGTGACCTCGCCGAGGTCACCGACCTGCTCGGCGGGTTGCGCCGGCACGGCACCGGGGCGGCCCGGCAGCGGGCCGTCTTCGCCCGCACCGGCCGGCTGGAGGACGTGGTGGCCGACGTGGCGCGACAGACCCGCGGCTGATCTTTCCGTGGAAGACTGGGCACCGTGGCGCAACGGCTGATCGTGATCGGTGGGGACGCCGCCGGGATGGCGGCGGCCTCGCAGGCCCGCCGTCGTCGTGGCCGCGACGACCTGGAGATCGTCGCCTTCGAGCGGGGACACTTCACGTCGTACTCGGCGTGCGGCATCCCGTACTGGATCAGCGGCGTGGTCGAGGAGCGCGACGCGCTGATCGCCCGCGCCCCGCAGACCTTCCGCACCGAGTACGACATCGACGTGCGGCTGCGCACCGAGGTCACCGGCATCGACCTCGACCGTCGCGAGGTCGTCGCCCGGGACCTGGACCGCGGCGGCGAGGTGCGCGAGCGGTTCGACACCCTGATGTACGCCGCCGGCGCCGTCCCGGTCCGCCCCGCCTGGGCCGACGGGGACGTCGCCGGGGTCTTCGGCATGCAGACCCTCGACGACGGCGCGGCGCTGCGCGACTGGCTCGACGCCGAGCCGAGGCCCGGCCGCGCGGTGGTCGTCGGCGGCGGCTACATCGGGGTGGAGATGGCCGAGTCGCTGGTCAAGCGCGGCCTCTCCGTCACCCTGGTCGAGCAGGCCGAGCAGCCGATGTCGACCGTCGACCCGGACATGGCGAAGCTGGCCACCGACGCGATGCGCGAGGTCGGCATCGACATCCGTACCGGGGTGGAGGTGACCGGCCTCGACGAGCGGGACGGGCGGGTGTCCGCGGTCGTCACCGCCGACGGGACGCTGCCGGCGGACGTCGTGGTCCTCGGCCTCGGGGTACGCCCCAACGCCGCGCTCGCCGAGGCCGCCGGCCTGCCGCTCGGCCCCACCGGCGGGATCCGGGTGGACCGGCGGATGCGGGTGGCCGGGGTGCCGGACGTCTGGGCGGCCGGCGACTGCGTGGAGACGCTGCACCTGGTCAGCGGGCTCCCGGTGCACGTGCCGCTCGGCACCCACGCCAACAAGCAGGGCCGGGTCGCCGGGATCAACATCGGCGGCGGGTACGCCACCTTCCCCGGCGTGATCGGCACCGCCGTGACCAAGGTCTGCGACCTGGAGGTGGGGCGCACCGGCCTGCGCGAGCGGGACGCCGCCGCCTCCGGCTTCGAGTTCGTCTCGGTGGTCGCCGAGTCCACCAACCGCGCCGGGTACTACCCGGGGGCCCGCCCGATGACGATCAAGCTGATCGCCGAGCGCCCCACCGGCCGGCTGCTCGGCGCGCAGATCGTCGGCCGGGCCGAGGCGGCCAAGCGGATCGACGCCCTGGCCGTGGCGCTGTGGAACGGCATGACGGTGGACGAGATGACCGCCCTCGACCTCGGCTACGCCCCGCCGTACGCGCCGGTCTGGGACCCGGTGCTGATCGCCGCCCGCAAGGCCGTCGACGCCCTCGCCCGCTGAGGGTCTCCCCCGCGCCGGTGCGAGGCGCAGAGCGTGCTCGCCGCCGGGTGCCAGCAGCGGCGGGTCACTCCGGCGGAACTCGACGCGGCGCTGCGACGGTTGGCCCGGCCCCGACGCGCGGTGCTGATCAGACAGACCATCGCCGACCTGGCCGGCGGGGCCGAGGCGCTCTCGGAGATCGACCTCGTCCGGCTGTGCCGACGGTACGGGCTGCCTCGCCCCGAGTTGCAGGAACGACGGCGTGACGTGGACGGGCGGGTGCGCTACCTCGACGCGTACTGGCGGCGGTGGGGCCTGCACGTCGAGGTGGACGGGGCGCACCACATGGAGGTCCGCCACTGGGCGGCCGACCTGCGGCGGCAGAACCGGATCTGGATCGACGGCGACCGGATCCTCCGCTTCACCGCCTTCGACGTCCGCCGCCGACCCGACGAGGTGGCCGGGCAACTCCGTGCCGCGCTGACCGCCGCCGGCTGGCGGCCCTGAGGTCGTGGCGGAACCGCACCCGGCCCCACGGACAGGTGGTCGTTCGTCCAGGATGGTCGGATGGAGATTCCCGACCGGTTGTCGTGGGTGCGCAGGGTGCCGGCCGGGCAGGAGTGGCTGGCGGTGCTGCCCGAATGGCGTGACGAGTGTGCGCGGCAGTGGTCGCTGCGGCTCGGCCCGCCCTTCCCGCACGCCTTCGCGTCGCTGGCGATGCCCGCCGAACTGCCCGACGGCACGCCCGCCGCGCTGAAGCTCCAGTACCCCGACCCGGACAGCCTGCACGAGCCGGACGCGTTGGACGCCTGGGCCGGCGTCGGCGCGGTACGCCTGCTCGCCCGCGACCCGGACCGCCGGGCGCTGCTGGTCGAGCGGTGCCGCCCCGGGACGCCGCTGTACGACCTGCCGCCGGACGAGGCGCTGGACGTGGTCGCCGGGCTGCTGCCCCGGCTGTGGCGGCCGGCGGGTGACCCGTTCACCCCGCTGGCGGAGGAGGCGGCCGGCTGGATGGACCGGCTGCCTCGGAAGTGGCAGCGGGCCGGCCGGCCGTACGAGCGGCGGCTGCTGGACGTGGCGCTGGGCCGGCTCGCCGAGCTAATCGGCACCCAGGGTGAGCAGGTGCTGGTCAACCAGGACCTGCACGCCGGCAACGTGCTGCGGGCGACCCGGGAGCCGTGGCTGGTGATCGACCCGAAGCCGCTGGCCGGTGAGCGGGAGTTCTCGGTGGTGCCGATCGTGCGCGGCGGCGAGCTGGGCCACTCCGCGCCGGCGGTGCACCGCCGGCTGGACCGGATCACCGGGGCGCTCGGCCTGGACCGGGAGCGGGTGCTCGGCTGGACGATCGGCCAGACGCTGGCCTGGAGCCTGCACGACGACACGGTCTTCCCCAACCAGGTCGAGGTGGTTCGCTGGCTGGTCGACGGAGGGTGACGCCGGCGGACCGGACCGGCGACCGGCACGAACAGGCCGGCGACCGGCACGACCGGCAAGGCCGGACCGGCGACCGGCACGAGCAGGCCGGCGACCGACCCGAGCGGCACGAACAGGCCGGCGACCGGGCAATCGGCCCGAGCGGTCAGCCGGCCTGGCAGGTGGGGCACCAGTAGAGGTTGCGCCCGGCCAGCCCGCCCCGGCTGACCGCCGACCCGCAGACGTGGCAGGGCGCGCCGGGGCGGCGGTAGACGTACACCTCGCCGCCGTGCCGGTCGACGCGGGCCGGACGGCCCATCGCCTCCGGCAGGTGGGCGTCGCGGACCGTGTCGATCCGTCCGTGGGCGACGGCCCGCGTCATCAGCTCCACGAGGTCGACCCAGAGGGCGTCCCAGTCGGCCCGGGTCAGCGCGCGGCCGGGCAGGGTCGGCGGCAGTCCGGCCCGGAACAGCGCCTCGGTGACGAAGATCAGCCCGGTCCCGGCCACCACCGACTGGTCCAGCAGCAGCGCGGCGAGCGGGGTGCCGCTGCGGCGGATCCGCGCGTACGCCCGCTCCGGATCGGCGTCGGCGCGCAGCGGATCCGGGCCGAGCCGGGCGCGCAGCGCCGCCACCTCGGGCGGGGTGAGCAGTTCGCAGGCGGTGGGGCCGCGCAGGTCGAGCCAGTGCCGGTCGCTGGTCAGCCGCAGCCGCACCTGCCCGACCGGCTCCGGCGGCTCGCCGTCGCCGTCGGTGAACCGGCCGTAGAGACCGAGGTGCACGTGCAGGGTCGTCGAATCGGCGTAGTGGTGCAGCAGGTGCTTGCCGTACGCCTCGCACGCGTCCAGAACGGTGCCGGAGAGGCGGGCGGCGCCGTCGGCGAATCGACCCTGCGGGCTGGCGGCGATGACCTTGTCGCCGGCGAACAGCTCGGCGTGCCGGGTCGCCAGGCGGTGGATGGTGTGTCCCTCTGGCACCGGTCCACGGTAGCCGCCCGGACCGCCGGCCCCGACGACGAGTGTGGTCGATCGCCGCACCGGGTACATCCCCACCGTTACCGCGTGGCGGCCACCGACCCTTCCGAGGGCTCCACGCATCGACAAGGAGGTGTTGTGGTGAACATTCCCTCGCTCACGCGTCGGCGCACCGAGCCGACCCGGGACACCGACGGCGACGGGCGGATCGACGGACGCGACGGGCAGCCGGTGGTGACCGGCCGGGACGCCGACGCGGCGACGTACCGCAGCAGCACGTCGGCCACCGCCGGCGAGCGCGACGCCGACGCGGCGCGCCGGGCCGCGGACCGTGGCGCGCCGGCGACCGCGCGCTCCACCGACGACCCGACCCTGCGGGGGCCGTCCGGCCGGGTCGCGCCGATCGACGACGAGCCCCGGCGTACCCGCCCCGGCCGACCGGTAGACGACGAGGCGCGGCGTGCCCCGCTGGCCGACCCGGTGGCGGAGCGGACCATCGACCTGGACCGGGACGGCGTGCCGGACCGGGAGGAGACCCCGGTGGTCGCCGGCCCGAAGCCCCGGGCCAGCCTGCTGGCCACCCTCGGCCTGATCGTCTCGGTGGCCGGGGCGCTCTTCGTGCTCACCGGCACCCTCGCCGGGTACGGCATCGCGCTCGGCGCGGTCGGGGCGGTCCTGGCCGTCCTCGGTCTGCTGGCCACCCGGCGCCGGCACGTGGCCGGCAAGACCGACGCGCTGATCGGCATGCTGGTCGGCCTCGCCGCCGTGGTGCTCGGCGTCCTCGCGATGACCGGGCAGTTCGACTGGCCGACCACCGACGGCGACTGGGTGGCCCGGTTCCGGGAGTGGCTCGACTCACAGTTTGTGGATCGCCTCTGACGGGCACTGTTCCGCTCGCCGGTGGGATGCCGGCGACGCCCGAGGATCTGGTGGTTCACCAGCGGGCACATCCTCTTTCGGGGGCGGCGTTCGCGCCGCCCCCGAAGCATGTCCGGACCCCGGTGCCGCCGCTGGCGCCGGCCACGTTCGCCGGGCCACGGGGGCCGCCGCCGGCCGGAACGGGGTCAGCGCAACGATTCGTCGTACGTGACCGGTCAGACGCAACGATTCCACGCCCTACGCAAGTCTCGGCGGTGGATGTCGTCGGCCGATGCCGCATACCGTTGACCAACGGCGCCAGCCCGTGGGCCACGGTGGCCGGGCGCGCCCGACCCCAGGAGCAGGACATGACGATGGACGCCACCAGCCAGCGCTTCCTGATGTGCCGGCCGACGTACTTCGCCGTCGACTACGCGATCAACCCGTGGATGGACCCGAGCGCGCCGGTCGACGCCGACCTCGCCATCCGGCAGTGGGAGCAGCTGCGCCAGACCTACCTCGACCTGGGCCACACCGTCGAGCTGATCGACCCGGTCGCCGGCCTCCCGGACATGGTCTTCGCCGCCAACGGCGGCACGGTGATCGACGGCAAGGCGATGGCCGTGCAGTTCCGCGACCCGCAGCGCGCCGACGAGGCCCCCGCGTACCGCGCCTGGTTCGAGGCCGCCGGCTTCGAGCTGTACGACCCGAAGCACGTCAACGAGGGCGAGGGCGACGTCCTGCTGGTCGGCGATTACCTGCTCGCCGGCACCGGCTTCCGCACCGCGCACGCCTCGCACGCCCAGTTGCAGGAGGTCTTCGGCTACCCGGTGATCACCATGCAGCTGGTGGACCCGCGCTTCTACCACCTGGACACCGCGCTGACCGTGCTCGACGAGCGGACCGTGGCGTACCTGCCGGAGGCGTTCTCCCCCGGCAGCCAGGCGGTGCTGCGCCGGCTCTTCCCCGACGCGGTCCACGCCACCATGGCCGACGCCGAGGTGCTGGGCCTGAACGCGGTCGGCGACGGCCGGCACGTGGTGCTGCCCGCGCAGGCCACCGACCTGGCCGCGAAGCTGCGCGACCGGGGTTACGAGACCATCGGGATCGACCTGTCCGAGCTGCGCAAGGCCGGCGGCGGACCGAAGTGCTGCACGTTGCGACTCCGTCAGGGAAAGGCGAGCAAGTGATCGAGGACATGCTGCGGACTCCGGCCGCGGTACGGGACGCGGAGCGCCACACCGCGCACAACTACCACCCGCTGCCGGTGGTGATCTCCTCCGCCGAGGGCGCCTGGCTGACCGACGTGGACGGCCGCCGCTACCTGGACTGCCTCGCCGGCTACTCGGCGCTGAACTTCGGCCACCGGCACCCGACGCTGATCCGGGCCGCGCACGAGCAGCTCGACAAGCTGACCCTCACCAGCCGGGCGTTCATCCACGACCAGTTCGCCGACTTCTGCAAGGAGCTGGCCGAGCTGTGCGGCAAGGACCTGGTCCTGCCGATGAACACCGGCGCCGAGGCGGTGGAGACCGGCATCAAGGTCGCCCGCAAGTGGGGCTACCAGGTCAAGGGCGTCGCCCCGGGCCAGGCCAACATCGTGGTGGCCGAGGGCAACTTCCACGGCCGTACGACCACCATCGTCAGCTTCTCCACCGACTCCGACGCCCGCGCCGACTTCGGGCCGTACACGCCGGGCTTCACGGTCGTCCCCTACGGCGACCTGGACGCGCTGACCGCCGCGATCGACGAGAACACCGTGGCCGTGCTGCTGGAGCCGATCCAGGGCGAGCAGGGCGTCGTGGTGCCGCCGGAGGGCTACCTGCCGGGCGTACGCCGGGTCTGCACCGAGCGCAACGTGCTGTTCATCGCCGACGAGATCCAGTCCGGCCTGGGCCGCACCGGTCACACGTTCGCCTGTGACCACGAGGGCGTCGTGCCGGACATGTACCTGCTGGGCAAGGCGCTCGGCGGCGGCATCGTGCCGGTCTCGGCGGTCGCCGCGAACACCGACGTGCTCGGGGTGCTCAAGCCGGGCCAGCACGGCTCGACGTTCGGCGGCAACCCGCTGGCCTGCGCGGTCGCCACCGAGGTGGTCCGGCTGCTGGCCACCGGCGAGTTCCAGCGCCGCTCCGCCGAGCTGGGCGCGCGGCTGCGCGCCGGCCTGGAGGGGCTGATCGGCAAGGGCGTCGTCGCGGTCCGGGTCCGGGGTCTCTGGGCCGGCGTGGACATCGACCCGACGCTGATGAGCGGCCGGGAGGTCTGCGAGCGGCTGATGGAGCGCGGCGTCCTGGCCAAGGACACCCACGGCTCCACCATCCGGCTCGCCCCGCCGCTGGTGATCACCGCCGACGAGATCGACCACGCGGTGGCCCAGCTCGCCGCCGTGCTGGCCGGCTGAACCCGCGTACCGGAACGGGCGCCGGGACCGCGCGGTCCCGGCGCCCGTCGCGTTCCGTTGGGAGCGCGGCGACGACACCCACCGCCCGACCGGTACGGGTCGGCGGCGGGTGGGTCAGGGGCGGGGCAGCCGCATCGCCATGGTGGGGGCCTCGGCCATCACCGAGGTGGGGGTGAACGGGGCGCCGGTGGGCAACTCGTCGGCCCGGCCGACCTGGACGCCCGGATACAGCTCCACCATGTCGGCCCCGGCGAGCACCCGGGACTGCTTGGGCGCGAGCGCGATCCGCTCCGACTCGGTCATCGAGCCGTTGGGTCGGATGCCCGATCCGTTGGTGCTCACGTCGGTCACGATCACCTCACCGACGCGCAGTTCGAGCCGGATGTGGTTGCGGCTGATCCAGCGGCGCGCCTCGTCGTTGAGCCACTGGCCGAGCATGATCCCGCCGCTGCCCTCGGGTGCCCGGCCGACCAGCACCGGCTGCTCCTCGGTCAGCACGAACCGGCGGCGGATCAGCCCGCCGATGCGCACCGCGAGCACCTCGCTGCGCGGGCGCGGGCCGGCGTCGGAGAGCCGGGTGCCGTGCCGGGGGCAGGTCGGCGCGCCGTTGCGCAGCGAGGGTGGCGGCTGACCGGCCGGCGCCCGTTCCACCCGGGCCAGGTCGGCGAACGCGCCACCGCCGCCACCGCCGCCGAAGAGCGCGCAACCCGGCTCCGGGCAGCGCCACTGCCGGGCGAGCAGCTTCTCCCCCACCGGCGAACGGTCCCCGGCGACCGGCGTCTGCCCGCCGCCGACGTGGGCGACGAAGACCGGCCCGCCCGCGCCGGGCGCCGGGGCGAGCACCCGGCCCGGCTGCTCCACCAGCCACGGGAAGCGGCCGCGCAGGCCGTCGAAGCGGACCCGGGTGAGCACCGGCAGGCCGAGCAGGTCGGCCACCTCCAGCATCCGGTCGCCCGGGTTGTCCAGCACCTCGACCAGCCCGTCGTCGGCCCACCGCCGGACGACCATGCGCTCGTTGGAGGTGAGGTCGGCGTCGGAGAGCAGGGCCCGGTGCACCACGGCGTAGACCGGGACGCTGTCCTCCTCCAACTGCCGGGACAGGGCGTCGATAACCATGCCCAGCCGCAGCAGGCTGGCCGGCCGGCCGCCGTCGAGGTCCTGGTATCGGATCACCTCGGCGAGGTCCAGGACGGCCCGGGCCAGGGAGGGATCGGTGCAGACCCGCCCCTCGATGGCGTCCAGGACCTTGCTGATCTCGAATCTCATCGGACGCTCCGGACGATGTCGTCGATGTGGCGCGCCAACTCCACGTCACGGTGGGTGACACCACCGGCGGAGTGCGTGACGCACCGGAAAGTCAGGGTCCGCCACCGGATGTCGATGTCGGGGTGGTGGTCGAGCCGCTCGGCCACCACCGCCACCCGGTCGACCACGGCGATGGCGTCGGGGAAGCTGCCCAGCTGCACCGTACGGCCGATCCCGGTCGGATCGCCCGACCAGTCCGTCAGCCCGCCCAACTCTTCTCGCACCGCCTCGGCGGTGAGCAGGTCTGCCATGCCCCGACCCTACCGGCAGCCCCGGTCGGCGGGCCGGACGCGTCGACCCCCACCGACACCCGCGCACGCAGCGTGAGCGTCGGCGTCACGGACGGCGACGCGCGGACGACGACGGGACGGCCCCTGTCGCGCCCCACCGATACGCTGACCGACGGCCCGGCCGGGGCGGGCGCGTCGCGTCCCCCGGCCCACCCTTCACGAGGAGACACTCCACGATGAACACTCGACGGCTGGCGACCACGGGGGTCGCGCTCGTCGCCGCGCTGGGACTGATGACCGGCTGCGGCAACCAGACCGGAGCGGACACTCCAGCCGCCGGCGCGAGCGCCACCGGCGTCGCCCCGAGCAGCAGCGCCCCGGCGGAGCCGCTGGACGAGCTGACCGCCGCCGCGCTGAAGCTCAACAAGGACAGCGTCCGGGCCACCATCACCTCGTCCGTGCTCAAGGGCGGCGGCCTGATGGACCCGCGGACCAAGTCCATGGACATGACGTTGGACATGGGCGCCCAGGGCAAGGTCCGGATGATCACCATCGGCAACGACGCCTGGATGAAGATCAGCGGCATGTCGGGCGCGCCGAAGCAGTGGCTGCACATGGACGCCACCCGGCTCGGCGCCAGCGGCCAGATGAACCTGATGCCGGACGGCGACCCGGGCGGCGCCAAGCAGATGATCAACGGGGTGACGAAGGTGGAGAGGACCGGCGAGGGCAGCTTCGCCGGCACGCTGGACTACTCCAAGGCCAAGCCGAACGACAAGGCGATCAAGGCGCTCGGCGCGAAGGCCAAGGCGGTCCCCTTCACCGCGAAGACCGACGACCAGGGCCGGCTGGTCGAGCTGGTCGTCGACACCACCGTCCTGCACCCGGCGGCCGGGAAGCTGACCACCACCTACACCGACTTCGGCGCCCCGGTGCAGCCGGAGAAGCCGGCCGCGAGCCAGACCATCGAGGCTCCCGAGGAGCTGATCAAGGCGTTCGGCGGCTGACCCCGGCACGACCCACGGGCGGGGCGGCACCGGCCGGTGCCGCCCCGCCGCGCATACCGCCCCGCCGCGCAACCGCCCCGTTGCGTACCGTCCCACCGCGCATACCGCCCCGCCGCGTGCCGTCCCGGCGCGCAGGCCGCCCCGCCGCGTGCCAACCCGCCGCGCATGCCGGCCCGTTGCCGCAAGCCGGCCCGTTGCCGCATGTCGGTCCGCCGCGTGCCAGGCTGTCGGGCGAGAGCCCGTCGCCGCGCCGGGTCGTGCCCGCGCCGGAAGGGTCAGCTCATCCGCCCGACCGCCGCCCGCAGCCGGGCGAGGTCGCGGCGACGCCGCTCGTAGGTGGCGGCCAGGGCGATCAACGCCAGCCCGCCGACGGCCAGGAAGATCCACCGGGGCAGCAGGTCCCACCCCCGGACCAGTTCGTGCAGGGCGAGCACGGTCAGGGTGGCCCCGCCGAGCACCACCGGGGCCTGCCAGCGGCGGGTCGCCCCGGCGAGGACGACACCCAGCGCGGCCGCCCCGAGCAGCAGCCGCCGCCACGGCTGGGGCTCCGGCGCGACCAGCACCGACACCAGGCTGGGCAGCAGCCCGGCGGCCAACCCCGGACCGAGCGCCAACCAGCTGTTCAGCCCCGGCCGGGTACGCAGCGCCACCAGGCCCGCGACGAGCGCCAGCCCGGCCGCCGGCAGGGTGTACGCCTCCCACAGCACCACCCCGCCGGCCGCGAGCAGCAGCCAGGCGCCGAGCAGCTCGCTGGTCCCGGCGATGCCCGCGAACGCCCACCGCCCGGCGGTGGACTCGCCCCGACGCAGCACCCGCAGCGCCACCGCCACGCCCCACAGCACGCAGATCACGGCGGCGTGCCGTAGCGCCGGCACGCTGAACAGCAGCGCCACCAGCGCCACCGCCTGGGCCGCCGCCTCCATCGCCCGACCGGCCAGGGCCGCCCGCCGGGCCAGCGGCGGGGCGAGGAACAGCACCACCACCGCCACCGCCAGCACGGCGAACCCGGCGGTACGCAGGGGCAGCCCGGCGGCGAGCGACGCGGTCACCGCGAAACCGGTGGCGGCGGCGACCGCCACGAGACTGCCCAGGACGCGCACCTCGGCCCGCCGCCCGACGGCGCCGACCACCACCGCCGCGACCACGAGCAGGGCCAGCCCGCCGAGGGTGCCGGCCCGGGTGGCGAGCAGCCCCACCAGCCCGGCGACGGTCCAGAGCACGCCGATCGGCAGCAGGACCAGGCCGCGCAGCGGATCGGCACCCGACCGACCCGGCGAGGCCACCGGAGCGGCCGGGACCGGCGAGCCGACCCCCGCCACCGGCGAGCCGGGCGACCCGGCGGCAGCCGACAGGGCGGGCGACCCGGCCGCAGCCGACAGGGCGGGCGAACCGGCGGCAGCCGCCGAGGCGGGCGACCCGGCCGCAGCCGTCAGGGTGGGCGACCCGGCCGCAGCCGCCGAGGAGCCGGCCGGAGCTGCCGGAGAGCCGACCGCAGCCGCCGAGGCCGGGGAGGCGGTGCGGTCCGGGGAGGCGGTGCGGTCCGGAGAGGTGGCCGGGCCGGCGAGCGGCCGGGACGTGTCCGGCGTCGGCGGGGCCAGGGCGACGACCAGCAGCGCGGCGAGTCCGATGAGGATCACCGCTGCCGGCCCGACCGGCCAGGGCGCGCCGAGCGCCACCAGCGCCAGCGGGAGCGCGACCGCCCCGAAGGCGGCGCCGGTCAGCAGCCGGGTGACCCGTCCGGCGTCGGCCCGTGCGGCGAGGACCTGGGCGGCGACGGCCAGCACCAGCACCGCCACCAGCGCGGTCCACGCGCCGGGCAGCGGCTCGGCCGAGGGCGCCCCGGACCAGGGCCGCACCGGCCCGTCGTACGGGCTGAAGACCGCCTCCACCGTCGCGGGCAGGACGGCGAGCCCGGCGACCACGGTCAGCGCGGCGGCGACCACCCGACCCGGCATCGACACGTCGGTGCCCCGGTCGACGGCGACCAGCAGCAGCACCGCCGTCGCCGCGTACAGCCCCAGGGGTTCGGCCGGTACGACCAGCGGCGCCAGGGCGAGCACGCCGAGCGTCGCGGTGGTGGCGGTCGAGGCGTACCCGTCGAGGTCCGGCCGGTGGCGGCGGACCGCGAGGAGCACGGCGAGCGTCAGCGCGGCGGCGGCGAACCCGCCCCGGGCCGACCATGCGGGGGCGGCTCCGGCGGCGACCAGCGCGACGACCGCCTGGGCCGGTACGGCGAGCAGCGCCGCGACCAGTGCCACCCCGCCGACCGCGTGCTGGGCCGGGGTGCCCCGGCGGGACAGGGCCGCCGCGGCGAAGCCGGCGAGCAGCACGACACCGAGCGCGGCGAGCGTCCCGGACCGGGTGGCCAGGGCGACGAGCAGCCCGTGTGCGATCAGGGTGGCGGCGGCCAACGCGCCGACCAGCACGGTCGGGGTCCGCCGGCCCGGCCGCAGGACGGCGGCCAGGAACACCACCGCGAGGACCAGGTCCATGCCGACGATCGCCGGCCACGGCGTCGCGGTGGCCGCCGGCAGCGCCAACCCGGTCACCGTCACCCCGAGCAGCACGGTCACCGGGCGGGCGGCCCGGGGCAGCAGCAGCACGAACACGGCGGCGGTGAGCAGCACGGCCACCGGGAGCTGCCAGCCCCAGTCCGGCGCCGAGCCGAGCCGCGCGCCCCGCCACGGGGGTTGCGAGCGGGCCACCGCGCCGCCGGCCACCAGCAGGGTGGCGAGCACGACGACCTGGGCGAGACCACCGGCGACGACCAGCGCGCCGACCCGGGGACCGGAGCGCGCGACGGCCGGCAGGGCCCGGACCGCGCCGGCCAGCGCGACCGCCACCAGGGCCGCCGCCACCAGCAGCAGGCCCGGACGCAGTTCGGCGACCGGACGCAGCAGCGCGGCGGCCAGCACCGGCACCAGCAGTCCCGCCGCGACCTGGCGGAGCGCCCGCTCCCCGGAGGCCCACGCGCCGCCGAGCACGACCAGCGCCACCAGCAGCAGCGGCGCCCCGGCGAGCAGCGGCTGCCCGGCGGCCCGCCCCCAGGCGAGCGGCACCAGGGCGCAGCCGGCGGCGAGCAGGGTGGCGGCGCCGAAGCCGAGCCAGGCGAGCACCCGTCCGGCCAGGACGGTGCGCGGCACGGCGACCGACCCCCCGCCGGCCGCCGTGCCCCCGATCCGCGCCCCCGTGGCGGTGCCCGGCGCGCTCACGCCGGTCACCGCCGTCCCCCCGGAGGACCCGGGCACCGTCGCCGCGACGACGGGTACGGCCGGGTACCGGCGGCGCAGCGCGACCACCACCACGAGGTCGAGCAGCGCCACCCCGAGCAGGACCAGGGTCCACCCGTCGGCGTCCGGCCGGGCCTCGGCCGCGGCCAGCGGCAGCACCGGCTGCGCGACGAGCAGCGCCGCGAACCAGGGCACCGTCAGCCGGCTGAGCCGCGCGTACCCGGCGGCGACCGCCGCGCTGGCCCCCCCGACCAGCGCGGCGTACCGGGTGCCCGGCCAGGCGGCCGTGCCGAACAGGTCGACCGCCCAGGCGGCGTACCCGTCGAGGACCACCAGCAGCAGTCCCACCGCGGCGAAGGTCTCCGCCGTGCCGCGCAGCCCCCGCCGGGCCGCGACCAGCGGCACGGCGAGCGCGAGGACGGTGAACGCGGCCAGGATCAGGGCCCGGCCGGCCACCCCCACCGCCGCCCAGGCGACGGCGGTGAACACCACGGCGGCGGTGCCGAGCAGCACCCCACCGAGGACGAACAGCACCCCCTGCACGGTCCGGGTCGACGTCTCCGGCCGTCCGGGCGCCACCGGCACGGGCCGCGCCGTGACCGGGACGGCCGGCCCCCCGCCGACCGCCGCCGGCACGGGCACGGGACGGACCGTCGGCGTCTGCCGGGGCACCTCCGCGCGGACCCGGGCCGCCAGCTCCGCGCGCCGGCTGCGCGCCGCGTCGTACCGGTCGGAGACCTCGCGGTACGCCGCACGCGCCCGGTCCACCTCCCGGGCCAGCACGGCGATCTCCCGGTCCAGCCGGATCACCTCCGCCGCGGGCGGGTACGGCGGCCGACCGCAACCGGAGCACCCGCGACTCAGATCGGCGGGCGCCCCGCAGGCGGGGCAGGGGTAGGCGCTGTTCTCCACCGGGCCATCCTCACGTCCCGGTGGGATTCCCAACAGAGTGCGCGTACCTAGACCCTGGTGTTCTCGCGCACCCAGGCCGCGTACGCCGGGTCGCCGCACTCGACCCCCCGGCTCACCAGGATCTCCGGCACGTCGTACGGGTGGTCGGCGCGGATCCGGTCGACCAGCGCCGCCACCCGGTCGGGCGCGGTCTTGAACTGCACCGACCATTCGGTGGCGGTCTCCACCTCGCCGCGCCACCGGTAGGTGCTGTCGACCGGGCCGCCGACCTGGGCACAGGCGGCCAGCCGGTCGGCGACCGCCGTGGCCGCCAGCCCGTCCGCCACCGCTCGCGCGTCCACCACCGTCGTCACCACGCAGATCTGCTCCACCAGCGCACCCTACGCAACACCGGGACCGTCGGAGTTCACGTCGGCCTCGTCGCGGTTGGTGGCGATCCAGGTGTCGATCCGCCCCCACCAGTCGAAGAGCCAGTCGATGCGTTCCTGCCGCCCGATCGGGACGTCCTCCGGCGGCACCGACCAGAACCGCATCACGATCCGCTTGTCCATCGGCAACTCGCGCCAGACGTCCGCGACGGTGAGCATCTGGTCCAGCCCGGTGTGCGCCACGAAGATCACCCCGGCGTCCGGGGCCGCCTCCAGGGCGGCGAGCAGGCCGCCGGGCTGCGGGGCGAGCACGTGCTGCATCCGTTCGGCGCGCAGGGCCATCCGTTCCAGGCCCAGCGCGCGCAGCCGGGCGATGGCCCGCAGCCGCCGACGCGGGGTGAAGTTGCCGCCCTCCGGGAAGATCACGAACGCGTCGTCGTCGTCCAGGTCGGTGGCGAGGTGGCCGATCTGCCGCACCGCCGAGTCACGAGCGTCCACCCCGGGTGCGATGAACCGGTTGGGCAGCCGGTTGAGCAGCACGTCGATCGCCGGGTCCCACTGGAGGCTCTCCTTGAGCACGATGCGCGGCTCGCGCTGGAACCAGTTGACCAGGGCGTGGATCAGGATGAACGAGTCGCCCGGCCCGGCGTGCCGGCAGAGCACCAGCTCGGGACGGCCCGGCAGGGCGGTGTCCGGGTCGGTGCCGACCACGTCGATGCGCAGCCGCAGCGTCCACCGGGCCTGCCAGAAGAGCACCTGGAGGAAGCGGCCGGCGAGCACGTAGTGGGCGCGCTGGAAGGCCGGCGACCGCTTGCGCGCCCCGAAGCCCGAGGCCAGCCAGAGCCCGAAGAGCGCGATCAGCGCCGCCGCGTCCCAGACCAGGTAGACGCAGCCGATCCAGAGCAGCCGCAGCGGTCGCAGCCGGCCCGGGACGAACGGCGAGACGGCCAGACCCAGCAACGCCCAGACCGGCACCGTGGTGACCATCAGCACCGCGAGCAGCACCACACCGGGGGCGAGCAGCAGCCGGCGGACCCACCGCGGTGGCAGCGGCATCAGCGGTCCAGCATGGCCAGGTAGTGCCGGGAGGCGGTGTAGGCACGGCTGATCCGCCGGCCCACCGCCGCCATGTCCCGGTACGCCCACGGGCTGTCGTCGCGGGGTTCCAACCCGCCGGTCGGCAGCACGTGCACCTCCACCCCGTCCGGCAGCGCCGCCATCTCCCGGGCGAACCGGTGCCGCCGGGCGATCTCGAACGCGACCTGGGCGATCTCCCAGGGCCGCCGGGGCGGGGTCAGCTCCCGCTCGATCCGGCCGACCTGGAGTACGAAGATCCGCTCCGCGCCGACCGCGACCGCCTCGCCGATCGGGATGGAGTTGACGATCCCGCCGTCGACGTAGTGCTGCCCGTCGATCTGGGCGGGCGGCAGCAGCCCCGGCACCGAGGCGGAGGCGAGCACGGCCGGCACCAACGGTCCCTCGTGGAACCAGTGCTCGGCGGCCCGCTCGATGTTGGCGGCACAGCAGCGGAACGGCACCTTCAGGTCGGCGAAGGTGGTCTCCGGGCCCAACTCCCCCTCCAGCAGCTTGCGCAGTGGCCGGGGCGAGTGCAGGTGGGTACGGGCGGCGAAACGGCGCAGCTGACGGGCGACCGAGTCGCCGTACACCTCGCTCGCCTCGGGCGAGGCCCAGAGCCGGACCAGCCGGTCGGTCACCGCCTCGGTCGGGTCGGCGGCGACCAGCGCGCCGTTCACCGCGCCGATCGAGGTGCCGAGCACGACGTCGGGGCGGATGCGGGCGCGGAACAGGGCCCGGAGCATGCCCACCTCGACCGCGCCGAGCACTCCCCCGCCACCGAGCACGAACGCCACCGGACCGCCACCCATGACGCCCATCCTGGCACGCGCGCGCCGCTCACCCCGCCGGAGACGCTGGTCGTCGCGCCGGGCACACCACTCGGCGCGGAGGGTCACCGGAAAAGGGGACGCCCGTTGACACGGCGGACACCTTCCCGCAACCTGATACCGCCCCCACCCCGAGGCAGGTGCGATCACTGATGGCAGCGCTGCAACCCGGCCGGTTGCTGGCCCGCCGATACCGACTCATCGACCAGATCGGGGCCGGTGGGATGTCGGTCATCTGGCGCGCCCGCGACGAGGTCCTCGACCGGGTCGTCGCGGTCAAGGTCCTGGCCCCCTCACTGGCCGCCGACGCCCGCTTCCGCGACATGGTGCGCGAGGAGGCCCGCTCGGCCGCCCAGCTCGTGCACCCGCACGTGACCGCCGTGCACGACTACGGCGAGACGCTGGCCCCGGACGGCGAGATCACCTCCTTCGTGGTGATGGAGCTGCTCAGCGGGGAGGAGTTGGAGAACCGGCTCAGCGAGGGGCCGCTGCCCTGGCCGGAGGCGGTCGAGGTGGGCGCGCAGGTGGCCGAGGCGCTGGCCGCCGCGCACCGGCTCGGCATCGTGCACCGGGACATCACCCCCGCCAACGTGATGATGACCCGCACCGGCGCCAAGGTCCTGGACTTCGGCATCGCCACCCAGGTCGGCGCCCCCGACGAGGACGAGGACGGCGGCACCTTCGGCACCCCGGCGTACGTCGCGCCGGAGCGGCTGGACGGGGCGCCCGCCCAGCCCGCCACCGACGTCTACTCGCTGGGCGTGCTGCTCTACGAGACGCTCACCGGGCGGGTGCCGTTCCCGGCGGACACCTGGGAGGACCTGGGCGAGGCGTTGCAGTCCGACGAGACGCCCTCGCTGGACGGCGTGCCGGGCCTGCCACCGGCGGTGGCGCGTACCTGTCTGCGCTGCCTGGCCCGGGACCCTCGGGACCGGCCCACCGCGCACCAGGTGGCCGCGGCGCTGCGCGACCAGATGCTGCCCGGCGACCCGCAGGCGGCCACCATGCTCTCGCCGACGGTGACCCTGCCGGCGCTACCGGTGGCGCACGGCACCGGCGACGACCCGGGGGCCGACGGCGCGAGCGCAGCGGCCCCGCACGGGGACCATTCGAAGACCACTCCGGGACACCGCCGGCGGGCCGCCCGGCCGGGCTCCCGCCGCCCGCTCGTGCTGGTCGGCGGGCTGGCGCTGGTCGTCACGACCGCGGCGCTGATCGCCCCCACCCTGACCCCCCGCTCGCCGGCGCCGCCGTCGAACGCCCTGCCGACCACCGCGCCGGTCACCGACCCGCCGGCCACCCCGGACGACCAGATCACCGTGCCTCCGGCGGCGCCGACCGCCACCGCGACCAGCACGTCCCCGCCGTCCCGGCCGCAGCCCGCACCGGACGGCGGGCAGGGCGCGGGCGGG